>SVLN01000027.1 GCA_015067925.1 Oscillospiraceae bacterium | reverse complement strand
ATTGACAAAGTTTTTGAAAGAACATTGATTTCTGAATCTTTTGATGTATAATGATTTTGTTCAAACGAACATCAACTCGTAAAGGAGAAATTAAAATGAAGAGAGTTTTTGCTCTGGCTCTGGTTTTCGTCATGGTTTTCTCCATGGCAGCCTGCGCCAACAACGCTGATGTCAACAAGAAGTCCGAAGGCGTTATGACTTGGGCTCAGTACGATGCCGCTGCCCTCGATTCCGATGTTGTCATCGAGTGCTACGTCCAGGGCCATCAGTCCTGGTGGGACAACAAGATCACCGTTTACGCTCAGGATCCCGATGGCGGCTATTTCCTGTATGAGCTCGAGTGCTCCGAGGAAGACGCTGCCAAGCTGGTTCCCGGCACCAAGATCCAGGTTAAGGGCTACAAGAGCGCTTGGGAAGGCGAAGTGGAAGTCATGGGCGGCACCTTCAAGATCATGGAAGGCAAGTGGATCGCTGAGGCTACCGACGTCACCGACCTGCTGGGCAAGGACGAGCTGATCAAGCATCAGAACAAGAAGGTTGTCTTCAAGGGCATGACCATCGAAGCGATTGAGTACAAGAACGGCGAGCCGGGCGATGACATCTACGTCACCGTTTCCAAGGACGGCCAGAGCTACGACTTCTGCGTCGAGCGTTACCTGACCGATCCCGACACCGCTGTCTACAAGGCTGTTGGCGAACTGAAGGCCGGCGACAAGGTTGACATCGAGGGCTTCCTGTACTGGTATCAGGGCGTGAACACCCACATCACCGGTGTCACCAAGAAGTAAGATTTCTACATAAAAAAGGAGGAGCTTAGCTCCTCCTTTTTTTGCCCTGTCAGCATGTCACATTTCTGGAAAACCGTGACGGAGGGAGCAAAAAACTCCCGGCGTTTTATCTTTTTTTTAGAAGAATTCAAGATTAAATTGACATACTCTTAAAGTAATGCTATCATCAAAGTAAGCGGTTTTTTGAAGATTGGGAGAAACGTTTTCTCTATCTCAGAGCCTTAAGACGAAAAAATCATTTGCAAAGCAATTCAATTTATTTTAGGGGGAACTGTAATGCGTACGATCATCGACTTTTGCGCCAAGTGGGCCTTCACCAAGCAGGCCACGCAGGTTCCGGCTACCATGCCGAACGACTGGTATTGGGTGAACCTGCCCCACAGCTGGAATGCCATCGACGGTCAGGACGGCGGCAACGACTACTACCGCGGCACCTGCTACTATGCTAAGACCTTCGACAAGCTGGACCTGCCCGAGGCTCCGAAGTATTACCTGGAGATCCAGGGTGCCAATTCTTCCGCTGATGTGTATCTCAACGGAAAGCATCTGGCCCATCACGACGGCGGTTACTCCACCTGGCGTGTGGATATGACCGATACCCTGGAACCCAGAGAAAACCTGCTGGTCATCAGTGTGGATAACGCTCCCAACGACAGAGTCTATCCCCAGGTTGCGGACTTCACCTTCTACGGCGGCCTGTACCGTAAGGTCAATGTCATTGCCGTGGGTGAGTCCCACTTCTGCCTGGACTACTATGGTGGCCCCGGCCTGGCTGTGACCCCGAAGGTGGAAGGCCAGAATGCTGAGGTTTCCGTGGCTGCTTACGTCACCAACATGACCGAAGGCCAGACCCTGCGTTACACCGTCAAGAAGCCCTGCGGCTGTGTGGTTGCCACCTGCGAAGGCGCTGAGACCAACGCCACCCTGAATATCGAAAACGTCCGCCTGTGGAACGGCCGCAAGGATCCGTACCTGTACACCTGCGTGGTGGAACTGGTGGAAAACGGCGAAGTCATCGACTGCGTCACCACTCGTTTCGGCTGCCGCACCTACAAGATCGATCCTGAGCTGGGCTTCATCCTCAACGGCGAAGAGTATCCCCTGCGCGGTGTGAGCCGTCATCAGGACCGCTGGGGCATCGGCAACGCTCTGCTGCCCGAGCATCACGAAGAGGATATGGATCTGATCTGCGAAGTGGGCGCCACCACCATCCGTCTGGCTCACTATCAGCATGACCAGTACTTCTATGATCTGTGCGATGAGCGCGGCCTGGTCATCTGGGCGGAGATTCCCTACATCTCCCAGCATATGCCCACCGGCCGTGAGAACACCATCAGCCAGATGAAGGAACTGATTATTCAGAACTACAACCACGCTTCCATCGTGGTCTGGGGCCTTTCCAATGAGATCACCATGAAGGGTGACCGTGATCCCGACCTGCTGGAGAACCATCGTATCCTCAACGACCTGTGCCATGAGATGGACAAGACCCGTCCCACCACCATGGCTGCGGTTTCTCCCACTCCCATCGACAGCCCGTATCTGGAGATTCCCGATACCGTTTCTTACAACCACTACTTCGGCTGGTACGGCGGCGACACCTCCATGAACGGCCCCTGGTTCGATAACTTCCATGCGCTGCATCCCACCCTGCCCATCGGCTGCTCCGAGTACGGCTGCGAGGCGCTGAACTGGCACACCTCTAACCCCATGCAGGGTGACTACACCGAAGAGTATCAGGCTTACTACCACGAGGAACTGATCCGTCAGCTCTTCTCACGCAAGTATATGTGGGCTACCCACGTGTGGAACATGTTCGACTTCGGCGCCGACGCCCGTGCTGAGGGCGGCGAAAACGGCCAGAACCACAAGGGCCTGATCACCTTCGACCGCAAGTACAAGAAGGATGCCTTCTATGCCTACAAGGCATGGCTGAATCCGGAACCCATGATCCATCTGTGCGGCAAGCGCTACGTCAACCGCGTGGAGGACGTGACCAAGGTCACCGTCTACTCCAACCAGCCGGAAGTGGAGCTGTTTGCTAACGGCGTGAGCCTGGGCAAGAAGGCTGCTGAGGATCATTTCTTCTATTTCGACGTTCCCAACGTGGGCACCACCGTCCTGGTTGCCGTCGCCGGCGATCTGAAGGACGAGAGCAAGATCGTCAAGGTCGACACCTTCGACGAGTCCTACCGCCTGCGTGAGAAGTCCGCCATCCTGAACTGGTTCGACATCACCGAGGTGGAGGGCCATCTGTCTCTGAACAGCAAGATGAGCGATATCATGGCTACCCCCGCCGGTCAGCAGCTGCTGGGCGGTATCATGGGAGCCATGCTGCCCCAGGAAGGCGAAGAGGTCATGGGCTTTGAGATGACTGATTCCATGATGCAGATGATGGGCGGCTTCACCCTGCTGCGTCTGGCGGGCATGCTGGGCTCCATGAACGTCAACTTCACCAAGGAACAGCTGCTGGCCATGAACGCCCAGCTGAACCTGATCCCCAAGGCAAACTAAGTGTTCCTGGTCCCGGAGCGCACGCCGTGCGCTCCGGGCAACCCCTTGAATATGAGAGGAGAGAATGAGTTATGACACCTTTTCTCAGCAATGATTTTCTTCTGATGAACGAAACCGCAAAGACGCTTTACCACGACTATGCGGCCAAAATGCCCATCATTGACTATCACTGCCACATCGACCCCAAGGAGATCTATGAGGATCGCCGTTTTGAGAACATTGCCCAGCTGTGGCTGGGCGGTGACCACTACAAGTGGCGCATCATGCGCTCCAACGGCGTGGCGGAGGAATATATCACCGGCTCCGCTCCGGACCGGGAGAAGTTCCAGAAGTTTGCCGAGGCCCTGCCCAGAGCCATCGGCAACCCCATGTACCACTGGTGCCATCTGGAGCTGAAGAACTACTTCGGCTACGAAGGCGTCCTGAATGCCGAGACCGCCCAGCAGGTCTGGGATCTGGCGGAAAAGCGCCTGGCGGAGGATCCGAAGATGTCCGCCCGCGGCCTGATCACCGGCAGCAATGTCATGATGGTCGGCACCACGGACGATCCCTGCAGCGATCTGAAGTATCACAAGCTGCTCAAAGAGGACGGCTTCGAAGTTGCGGTCTGCCCCAGCTTCCGTCCCGACCCGGCGCTGAATCTGCACAAGGCAGGCTTCAACGCTTACATTGAAAAGCTCTCCGCTGCCTCCGGCATTAAAATCGAATCTGCCAAGGATGTGTGCAAGGCCCTGAGCCAGCGCATTGACTTCTTCCATGAGAACGGCTGCCGCGCCGCTGACCACGGCCTGGACTATGTGATGTACCAGCCTGCCACCGACGAAGAGATCGAGGCCGCTTTCCAGAAGGCTCTGAAGGGCGAAGCGCTGACCAAGCAGGAGATTGAAGGCTATCAGACCGCCCTGCTGCTGCACTGCGGCAGAGAGTACGCCCGTCTGGATTGGGCTATGCAGCTGCACTTCAGCTGCATGCGCAACCCCAACAGCCGCCGCTTTGCCACCCTTGGCCCGGACACCGGCTTTGACTGCATGGCTGTCACCGACAGCTGCGCCGCCCTCTACAGCCTGATGGATGCCTGGGAGAAGGAAGAAAAGCTGCCCAAGACCATCCTCTACAGCCTCAATCCCGCGGACGATCAGTGGCTCGACACCCTGTTGGGTGCCTTCCAGAGCAGCCAGATCCCCGGCAAGATCCAGCACGGCTCCGCCTGGTGGTTCAACGATAACAAGGTCGGCATGATCAATCAGCTGACCAGCCTGGCCAACCTGGGTATTCTGGGCAACTTCGTGGGCATGCTCACCGACTCCCGCAGTCTGCTCAGCTACGCCCGTCATGAGTATTTCCGCCGCATCCTGTGCAACCTGCTGGGTACCTGGGTGGAGAACGGCGAGTACCCCGCCGACATCCCCTTCGTGGGAAGCCTGGTGGAAGATATCTGTACCAACAACGCCAAGCGTTATTTCAACCTGTAAGAGAAAGAGAACATAGGAGGAAGCAATTATGCCTATGCAAATGGGTTTCCGCTGGTATGGCGAGGGCAACGACAAGATCAAGCTGTCCGACATCAAGCAGATCCCCGGCGTGACCAGCATCGTCTGGGCCCTGCATCACAAGATGCCCGGTGAGATCTGGGAAGTGGAGGAGATCGCCGAAGTCAAGCGTCAGCTCGACGAGTACGGTTTCAATATGGACGTGGTCGAGTCCGTCAACGTCCATGACGACATCAAGATCGGCCTGCCCACCCGTGACCAGTATATTGAGAATTACAAGCAGTGCATCCGCAATCTGTCGCAGTTTGGCGTCAAGGTCATCTGCTACAACTTCATGCCTATCTTCGACTGGACCCGCAGCGACCTGTTCCACCCCGTGGGTGACGGTTCCACCGCGTTGTTCTATGAAAAGGGCATGATCCAGGACGACTACAACGCCATGGCCAAGTACATTCTGGACTTTACCGAGAAGTACAATATGTCCTTCCCCGGCTGGGAGCCGGAGCGTATGGCCAAACTGGACGAGCTGTTCAAGGCTTACGAGGGCGTGGATCACGAAAAGCTGTGGGCCAACCTCAAGTACTTCCTGGAGGCCATCATGCCCACCTGCGAGGAGTGCGGCATCAAGATGGCCATCCACATGGACGATCCCCCCTGGGACATCTTCGGTCTGCCGAGACTGCTCATCAACGCGGAGAACATCGATCGCTTCCTGAAGATGGTCGACCATCCCTGCAACTGCCTGACGCTGTGCTCCGGCTCTCTGAATGCCGATCCCAACAACGATGTGGCCGCCATCGTGCGCAAGCACTGCGACCGCATCGCCTTTGCCCACATCCGCAACGTCAAGCACTTTGAAAACGGCGACTTCTCCGAGGCCAGCCACCGCGACTGCGACGGTGAGACCGGTATTCTGGAGATCCTGAAGGCCTATCACGAGTGCGGCTACGAAGGCTATATCCGCCCCGACCACGGTCGTCATCTGTGGGATGAAGGCCCCGGCAATGTTCGTCCCGGCTACGGCCTGTACGACCGTGCCCTGGGCATCATGTATATGCTGGGCGTGTGGGATATGCTCGATAAGCTCGCCGGCAAGTAAACTGTACAACATTTTGATGGAGGTAAAACGTTATGCCGAATCTTCCCCTGAATATTGATTATACCGGTAAGGTCGTCGTCGTCACCGGCGCCGGCGGTCTGATCTGTGGTGCTATGGCTCGTGCATTTGCCGAGTCCGGCGCAAAGGTTGCTGCCCTGGACCTGAATGAGAATGCCGTTAAGGCCCTGGCTGATGAGCTCAAGGCCGAAGGCTTTATCTGCGAAGGCTATAAGGCCAACGTCCTGGAGCTGGACACCCTGAAGGCCGTCCACGAGCAGGTGGTTGCCGATCTGGGCACCTGCGACATTCTGGTCAATGGCGCCGGCGGCAACAATGCCCGCGCCACCACCGACAATGAGTATCAGCACGAGGCCAAAGAGGGCGGCAAGAGCTTCTTTGACTTAGAGCCCGATGGCGTCGACTTCGTCTTCAAGCTGAATTTCCAGGGAACCCTGCTGCCCACCCAGGTCTTTGCCAAGGACATGGTGGAAAAGAAGAAGGGCGTTATCCTGAACATCTCTTCCATGAACGCCTACACCCCGCTGACCAAGATCCCTGCTTATTCCGCCGCCAAGGCCGGTATCTCCAACTTCACCCAGTGGCTGGCCACGCACTTTGCCGGCACCGGCATCCGCTGCAACGCCATCGCCCCGGGCTTCCTGGTCTCTGCCCAGAACAAGGCTCTGCTGTTCAACGAGGACGGCACTCCCACTGCCCGCAGCGCCAAGATTCTCAACGGCACTCCCACCGCCCGTTTTGTGGACTCCGATGAGCTGCTGGGCGCCACCCTGTTCCTGTGCGATGACCGCGCCGCCAGCGCCATCACCGGCGTTGTCCTGCCTGTAGATGCCGGCTTCGCCGCATACTCCGGCGTGTAATGAAGAGGAGGTTATCAAGATGACTGTAATGGAAAGACTGGCGAACTCTATCGTCGTTCCCGTTGTTGTTCTGGATCGGGTAGAGGATGCCGTTCCCACCGCCAAGGCCATGGCTGCCGGCGGCGTGGATACCATGGAAATCACCTTCCGTACCGCCGCTGCTCCCGAGGCCATCAAGGCTGTTGCGGAAAACTGCCCTGAGGTACTCGTTGGTGCCGGTACCATCGTCAATCTGGAACAGTGCAAGCTGGCCGTTGAGATGGGTGCCAAGTTCATTGTTTCTCCCGGTTTCAGCGATGAAGTTGTCGGCTGGTGCGTGGAAAATGATATTCCCGTTGCGCCCGGCTGCGTGACCCCCACCGAGATCATGGCTGCACTGAAGCACGGCCTGAAGATGGTCAAGTTCTTCCCCGCCAACGTCTACGGCGGCCTGAACGCCATGAAGAATCTGTCCGCTCCCTTTGTGGGCCTGAAGTTCCTGCCCACCGGTGGTGTGAATACCGCAAACATCAAAGAATACATCGATGCTCCCTTTATCCACGCCGTGGGCGGCAGCTGGGTTTGCCCCAAGGCTGAAATCGCAGCCGGAAACTGGGAAAAGATTACTGCTCTGTGCGCCGAAGCCCGTCAGGCTGCTGTCGGCTAAAGAAAGAACCAGGAGGAACGAAAAATGGCGAAAATTGTTACTTTTGGCGAGCTGATGCTCCGCCTGCAGCCGTATAACTACGAGCGTTTTGTTCAGTGTGACCATGTGGAATTCACCTTTGGCGGTGGCGAGGCCAACGTGGCTGTCTCCCTGGCCAACTACGGCATGGATGCCGCATTCGTCACCAAGCTGCCCGCCCACTCCATCGGCCAGGCTGCTGTGAACTCCCTGCGCCGCTATGGCGTGGATACTTCCATGATCGTCCGCGGCGGCGATCGCGTGGGCATCTACTTCAACGAGAAGGGTGCATCCCAGCGCGGCAGCGTCTGCATCTACGACCGTGCCTATTCCGCCATCCAGATGTCTGATCCCTCCGATTTCGATTGGGACAAGATCCTGGACGGCGCCGAGTGGTTCCACTTCACCGGCATTACTCCCGCCCTGGGTGAGAACATGGTGGAAGCCTGCCGTCAGGCCTGCAAGGTTGCCAAGGCCAAGGGCGTCAAGATCTCTTGCGATCTGAACTACCGCGGCAAGCTGTGGACCCGTGACCAGGCCAGAGCTGCCATGACCGACCTGTGCCAGTACGTTGACGTGTGCATCTCCAACGAAGAGGATGCCAAGGACGTCTTCGGCATCGAGGCCGAGGCCACCGATATCTACGCCGGTGATCTGAACCACGAGGGCTACAAGTCCGTTGCCAAGCAGCTGGCGGACAAGTTCGGCTTTGAGATGGTTGCCATCACCCTGCGTGAGAGCCACTCTGCCTTCGACAATGGCTGGAGCGCCATGCTCTACAACGTGGCCAAGGATGAGTACTGCTTCTCCAAGAAGTACGACCTGCACATCATCGACCGCGTCGGCGGCGGTGACTCCTTCGGCGGCGGCCTGATCTACTCCCTGCTGAGCGGCAAGGACACCCAGGCTGCGGTTGAGTTCGCAGTTGCTGCTTCCGCTCTGAAGCACTCCATCGAGGGCGACTACAACATGGTCTCCGTCGCAGAAGTGGAGAAGCTGGCCGGCGGCGACGGCTCCGGTCGTATCCAGAGATAAAAAACAAAAATCGCTGCCGGTTCGGCCGGCAGCGAGCGACCCTTACTTAATTTGCTATGAACGCTGAGTTATTACAAAAACATCTTGTGAAGTGGGCGAAAGCCTTTCGCATTACTTCCCAAAACACGATTATGCCCGCCTGCCGCGAATTTGGTTTAACGTATCAGCAGTTTACCATTCTGGCAGAACTTTCTCGCTCTGACGGATTGTCCGCCGGCGAACTGAGTGACCGAGTCTGTATCCTGCGCAGCAATTTTGCTGCCGTGGCCCGCAAACTGGAGGATGGGAACCTGATCTGTCAAGAGAAAAACCCCCAGGATCGCCGCTACAGCATCCTCCGTCTGACGGAAGAGGGGGAGGATCTGGTGCAGAGAATGATCCATTGGATGGAGGAGCGCTATGCCGATGCATTCCGCGATCTTCCGGAGGACCTGTTTGATGCCCTGATCCGCGGCACTGATGCTGTTGAGGAGATTTCCCAGCGCATCGAAACGATCAACCAGCTTGGTCAGAATGAAGCGGAAGAAGCATGCCTTTTGTGAAAGCAAAAAAAGCCCATTCGAAAGGATGGGCTTTTTTGCTGCCTTTGCAGAATTTACAGAGAATTAACAAAGCAACCATTGCATTTTTTTCCTGCTTCCAGTAGAATACAAGTGATATTTTTGAGGAAAGGAGAGGAAAACCATCGTGACTGACGCGGACAGTAGCCATAGTAGCAAGCCTCCTTTGCGTTCAATAGAGAATCGGTTCAGACATAACCTGCGCTTACTGGAATGAGCGGCGGGCTGTGTCTTTTTTGCGTATTATTGAGAAAAAACCGATTCGAATAAGGAGATTTTGAAATTATGATATGGATGCTATTCTTGCAGGTTTTGCTGATTGCTCTGAATGCAGTTTTTGCCTGCGCCGAGATCGCTGTGATCTCTATGAATGATAACAAATTGGCGAAGATGGCGGCGGAGGGAGACAAGCGCGCGGTGCGCCTGGCCCGTCTGACCAGCCAGCCGGCCCGTTTCCTGGCCACAATCCAGGTGGCCATTACATTATCCGGTTTCCTGGGCAGTGCCTTTGCCGCGGAGAACTTCTCTGACAGCCTGGTTAACTGGCTGGTGAGCCTGGGCGTCAGTATTCCCGTGAAGACCCTGGACGCCATTGCGGTCGTGCTGATCACGATCATTCTTTCTTATTTTACCCTGGTGTTCGGCGAGTTGGTGCCCAAACGCTTTGCCATGCGCAAGGCCGAGTCCCTGGCTCTGGGTATCTCCGGCCTGATCAGCGGCATCTCCAAGGTGTTTGCTCCCATCGTCTGGTGTCTGACGGCCTCCACCAACGGCGTGTTGCGTTTGATGGGCATTGATCCCAACGCCGAGGACGAGGAAAACAGCGAGGAAGAGATCCGCATGATGGTGGATGTGGGCTCGGAGAAGGGAACCATCGATGACGATGAGAAGGAGTTCATCGAAAATGTCTTTGAGTTCGATGACCTGACCGCGGACGAAATTGCCACCCATCGCACCGACCTGGACCTTCTGTGGCTGGAGGAATCCGAAGAGGAGTGGGATCGCATCATCCACGAAAGCCGCCATACCCGCTATCCCGTCTGCGGTGAAACAGCGGACGATGTGGTAGGCGTGCTCAATGCCAAGGACTATTACCGCCTGAAGGATAAGAGCAGGGAAACTGTCCTGCGCGAGGCCATGAAGCCCGCCTATTTTGTGCCGGAGAGCGTCAAGGCGGACGTGCTGTTCCGCAATATGAAGCGCACCCGCAACCACTTTGCCGTGGTGCTGGATGAGTACGGCGGCATGAGCGGCGTGGTGACCATCCATGACCTGGTGGAGCAGCTGGTGGGCGATCTGGGTGACGATGACGAGAGCAAGGAAGAAGTGCTCATCGAGAAAATCAGTGAGGATACCTGGCGCATCAGTGGCAGCGCTCCCCTGGAAGAGCTGCAGCAGCTGCTGGATGTACATCTGCCCTGCGAGGATTACGAGACCCTCAACGGCTTGATTTTTGATATCCTAGGCACTGTGCCCCAGGACGGAACCACAGTGGAGGTGCAAACCGGAAAATTGAGCATTCGCGCCACGGAGATTCAGAACCATCAGGTGCTCACGGCCCTTGTGAAAGTCCTTCCGACAGAAACGGAAACGGAAACTGAGGAATAACCCACAGGCTCACCGTGTGTTACGGTGAGCCTGTTTGTGTTTTTCGGCAAGTGTGATAAAATAACAAAAGAAAACCCAAATGCGAGGGATACGAATGGAGAAAAAATTCAAACAGAATCTTCTGCTGATTGCCTTTGGTGTGGCGCTGTACGCTGCGTTGATGAACATTGGTGCAGTAGTGAGATTCCTGGGGGGAATTGTAAGTCTGGCAGTGCCGGTGGTGGCCGGTTTTGTGATAGCCTTCGTGCTGAACGTGCCCATGACCGGCATCGAAAAGCTGCTGCACAAGCTCTGCGATAAGAGCAAGCGCCGCATGCCGGACGGCCTGATTTCCGGCGTGAGCCTTGTGGTGACGCTGGTGATTGTGGTGCTGGTTGTGGCCCTGGTGGGCAAGATGCTGCTTCCGGAGCTGATGGCATCTGTGGTGAGCCTGTACGAACTGGTGATGGAAAAGGTGCCGCTGCTGGTGCAGCTGCTGAGCGACTATGACATTGACATCTCCTGGGTCGTCGGCTGGCTGGAATCACTGAACATCGGTCAACTGATCCAGAAGGTGACGACGGGCGCGGGCTCGGTGATTTCTTCTGCTGTGAGTATCGCAGTTTCCGCCGTGTCCGGTGTGACCAATGCTGTAATCGCGCTGATTATTGCGTTCTATGTCCTTCTGGGCAAGAAAAACCTGACACGCCAGTGCAAAATGCTGGTTAAGGCTTATCTGAAGGACTCTGTGGCAGCCTATCTGATTCGTGTTGCACAGCTCATTCGAGACCTCTATTCCAAGTTCCTCTCCGGCCAGTGCGTGGAGGCCTGCATCCTGGGTGTGCTGATGGTGTTTTTCCTGAGCATTTTCCGCATTCCCTATGCGGCGCTGATCGGCGTTCTGGCCGCAGTGGGCACCCTAATCCCCTATGTGGGATCCTTCGCGTCCTGCGCCATTGGGGCGTTTTTGGTGCTGTTGGTTGATCCCGGCAAGGTGATTGTGTGCGTGATTGTGTACCTGGTGGTACAGTTTGTGGAGAATCAATTTATCTATCCCCATGTGGTGGGTACCTCCGTGGGCCTGAGCGCCTTGTGGACGCTGGTTGCGGTGCTGGTGGGCGGTAAGCTCATGGGCCTGCTGGGCATGATTTTCTTCATCCCGCTGACGGCAGTTTTGGTTACGCTTCTCAGAGAGCATACGGAACACGTCATTGCCAGAAAGCACGCAGCGACGGTCATTGAGCCTGCAGAAGAAGAGGGAACAAACGATGAAGAATGAACCGTGGCAGGTTTTCTTTCATGGGAATTTCTGGGGGCATCATGGCGATGAACCAGCAGGGGAGGAGCGGACGCTTAACGCGCATTTCTCCTGGGGCGGCCGAAATTGGTTCGTGCCTGCGGTGTATGTGTGTTCTTCCGGCCTTGTGCTGGATCTGTGTGCTCGGGTGGAGACAGAAGACATCCGTGCCTTCCTGGAAAAGTGGAACCTAAGCCTTGATACCCGAGAGGAGTCGTTCTCCCAGGAAGAACTGGAACAGATCCAAATTGAGAATCCGTTGCATATTGATCTTGCCCCAACAATCCGGTGCAATGGGAAGACGCTGCGCGCCAACCATTCCAGCGGCTTCGGCTTCAATCCCATATGGGCAGATGAAATGACCAGCCGGAGGGAATGCACCCTTGTGATGGAACATTACGGCCTCGATACCTCATGCGGCTGGAGCATACGCCGCGCCTGTTTCGGTTGGGAAGAGCCGGAAGCAATTGAAACGCTGGAACTGAACATGATCCAGCAGCGTGTGCAGATCCCCGGCCCGCGCTTTACTGCACAGGCAGGGGAGCAGATCGGTTTTACTCACCCGGTCACCGGCATTCAGCACTGCATTCAGGTACACTCCCTGGAGCGGCAGACCTTGGACCAGGCCCACTTTGGTGATGACGAAAGCGTATACCCCAACCATTTTGTCCTGATGGAGTATTCCGTATTTCCCCCTCTGTCTCCGCAGGAATTGTCGGTGCTGGATTGCGCGCCCTCGGATTCCCCGCGGGGAGAGAAGGGCGCCGTGTCCGTTGGGGTAATTGCCGGTGCGCACGGGCCTGTGGCGTTGCTGCCGGCCGATCAGCAGGATCATCGGGCGGCCTGTTCTGCCTTGCGGTTTGCGCCGCAGGAGCAGGTTGGGTGGCGCCTGGCGTTCCATGGGAAGTTTCTGGAGGATCAAAAAGTGATCCTGTTTGCCAAAACCTGATTGCAAGGAAATCCGGGAAGTGATATAATAAAGAAAATATCCGAAGGAGGATTTTTATTATGGAAACGAAAGTTGCTGTCATCAGCATTATTCTGGAAAATCAGGATGCCGTGGAGCCCATGAACGCACTGCTGCATGAATACGGCTCGCACATTATTGGCAGAATGGGCATCCCCTACAAGGCACGCAACATGAACGTGATCAGCATCGCCCTGGACGCTGAGCTGGATACGATCAATGAGCTCACATCCAAGATCGACGCGCTGCCCGGCGTTGGTGCCAAGACTGTCGTCTCTGCATAAAACCAATCAAGAGGATCAGATACGGTCGGAACTGCGAACCTGCAGTTCCGACCGCCTTTTACAGGCCCAAAAATCACACAGATGAAAACGGGTTTTGTACAATGATGCAAAGTTTCGACACAAAGCGACAGCATATGACACAGCAAACACGCTATAATAAAAACACTTCAGATTTCGCCGGGATCGCGCCCGCTACATGGAGTCGTGCGCAGACTCAGAATCTTGTAAAAAGCGCATTGCGGAATCGGGAATATTGTGCTATGCTAGCGTTGCATGACGTGTTTTGTATCATTAAGGAATGATAATTCCAACAGGAGAGGACAAACAACCATGAAAACAATAACCAGAATTATGCTTGCCGATGCAGATGAACGGCAAATCAATGAGTATAGAGAAGCGTTTGAAAAGCGGAACGGTTATGAGGTTGTTGCAACTGCGACCGATGGAGAGAACGCGGTACAGCTGCTGCAGACAACTCAGCCGGATGTGCTGATTGTGGATATGATGCTCTGCAAAATCGACGGTCTTTCTGTGGTGAAAACAGCCGCAGCGATGGAAAAACGGCCGATTATCATCCTGCTGAGCGCCTTTGTGACGGGACAGGTTCCTACGTTGGCGGCTTATGCAGGTGCAGACTTTTTCCTGGCAAAGCCTTGCGAGTTTTCCGGCCTTATGGACCGCATGACCGAACTGCTGAGCCAGGATGAACTGCTGCGCGCCGGCAGCCAGTTGGCCAAGGAGCCCGATATTGAGGGCATGGTCACGGCGGTGATCCATGAGATCGGTGTGCCGGCCCACATCAAGGGCTATCAGTACCTGCGCGAAGCGATCATGATTGCAGTCAAGGATATGGATGTGATCAATGCCATCACCAAGGTGCTCTATCCCCAGGTGGCCAAGGCCTTTGAAACCACGCCTTCACGCGTGGAGCGCGCCATTCGCCATGCCATCGAAGTGGCCTGGGACCGCGGCGATCTGGAAACTCTGCAGAGCTTTTTCGGCTATACAGTCTCTAACGCCAAGGGTAAACCCACGAATTCAGAATTCATCGCCCTGATCGCGGATAGACTTTCCCTGCAGCTGAAGAACCAGGCTATGAGAGCGTAAAGCCTTTGATATCAAGGCTTTCGGGCGTTTTGCGAAAAGAGACGCAACCCGATGAATCCCATGAAAATGGTGATAGAAACCGGCTCTAACGCAATAAACTTTTTTTCTCAACGCAACGAACACTCCTGATTTATTGGGTCAAAACTCAGTAAGTCAGGGGTGCTTTTTTATGCCAAAAAGTTCGGAAAAGAAGGATTTTAATTTTTACATCGACGAGTATCTTTACCACTGTCACAGCCGCCGACTGCGTCCAAGGATGATGGTAAGGTCACGCTGTTCCAGGCTCTCGATGCCTATGTCTTTGCCTGTGAAAAGGCAAAGGTTTGGCGCGACAAGGGTTGGGCTTATCCGGAATCCATGTACAATACCGGAACATCGACTTCTGAGCTGATGGCCAATGGTATTGGTGTTTTTGCTTGTTTTGAATGAGGGATAAAAGGGGAGAACTGTGGTTCTTGACGGTGTTAAGATAACGGAAATAGCGTACAGCATTTGCATGATTATGTCATAATTGTATGATTTATACAGGTGTTTCTGACTATTTGCACATTTATGGGCGGTGGAAAAATGAAAATCTGTACGGCAATGTGGATTTACATTTTCCGGCATTTGTTATATGATGATACGGATATGTTTTTGGCAATTTGGCCTGTTTAAAGGAGTATCTGACACAATGAAGAAATTCTATTCCGGCGTGGTCAGACGGCGAAAGCTGGTTCTGGCGGTGTTTGCTGTCTTGTTTGTGCTGTGTTTCTTCCTGGAAAAGCTGGTGTATGTCAATTACGACATCAATGATTACCTTCCGGATGAGACCCATTCCACAGTATCCCTGAACGTCATGTCACAGGAGTTCTCCGGCGGTATTCCCAACTGCCGCGTTATGATTCGCGACGTGACGATTCCGGAGGTTCTGGATTATATCGAAACAATCCAGGCGGTAGAAGGCGTGATCGATATCACCTGGCTGGATGACCAGACAGATATTACGGTCCCTCTGGCGGCGTTGGACTCGTCCGTGGTGGAGCCCTACTATAAGGATGGCACGGCCCTTCTGAGCGTGACCATCGACGAAGAATACAACATTCCCGCTACAGAAGCCATCCGCAGCATCGTGGGTGATGAGAACGCCATCAGCGGCACGGCCGCGTCCATCGCTGTTTCCACCACCAATACCCTCAAGGAAATTCCCATGATCTCTGCAATCGCGGTGGCGATCACCCTGGTTATGCTGCTGCTCACGACTACTTCCTGGGTGGAGCCGATTGTGATCCTGATGGGAATCGGCGTCGCCATTATCTTAAACGGCGGCACCAACCTGATGTTTGGCGAGATTTCTTTCATCACAAATGCTTCCGGCAGTATTCTGCTGCTGGCAGTTTCACTGGACTATTCCGTGTTCCTGATCCACCGGTTCGATGAGTGCCGGAAAGAAACTACAAGCGTGGAAGAGGCCATGGTGGAAGCCTTGTGCAAGGCCACCTCGTCCATTCTCTCCAGCGGCCTGACGACGGTGATCGGCTTCCTGGCACTGGTGCTGATGCAGTTCGAGATCGGCCCGAATCTGGGCCTGGCTCTGGCCAAGGGCGTTGGCATTAGCTTGATCACCGTATTCCTCTTTGTGCCCTCTTTGGTTATGAGTACCTATTCGCTGATGGACAAGACCCGGCATCGTTCTTTTATGCCGTCCTTCCGGGGCCTTGGAAAACTCATCCGCAAAGCAACAATTCCGTTCGTTTGTATCTTCGCCATTGTTCTGGTGCCGGCTTATCTGGCTTCCAACGCCAACGAGTTCTATTACGGCGCTTCGGAGATCTTTGGTGAAGATACCCAGTATGGCGCGGACACCGCCGCCATTGATGAAATGTTCGGCATCAGCGACACCTATGTCCTGCTGGTGCCGAAGGGAGATACTGCCACCCAGAAAGCACTTTCTGATGATCTGCATCAGTTGGACTATGTGACCGGCATCATTTCCTTTGTGGATGCCGCCGGCCCGGAGGTTCCCTATGCCTATCTGGATGAGCAGACCCTCGCGCTGTTGGAATCCGAGCATTACACCCGCATGGTCATTGAGGTCAGCGTTCCCACCGAGGGCCGGGATACCTTCCGCCTGGTGGAGCAGATTCGCGAAGCAGCCGGCGGCTATTACCCCGATGACTTCTATCTGGCCGGACGCGGCGTGAGCACGTACGATCTGATGGACACCATCACGGCAGATATGCTGAAAGTAAATCTGCTGGCCATCGGCGCCGTGTTCCTGGTGCTGCTGCTGGCCATGCGCTCGCTGATCCTGCCCATCATTCTGGTGCTTGGCATCGAGACTGCCATTTGGATCAATCTGGCGATTCCGTATTTCGCAGGGGAGAGCATCTTCTACATCGCCTACCTGATCATCAGCGCCATTCAGCTGGGAGCCACCGTGGACTATGCGATTCTGATGACCAACCGCTACCGCGAGAATCGTCAGACGCTGGAAAAAAACGAGGCCCTGGTGCAGACGATCTCCGACACGACGGTGTCAATCCTCACCTCCGGCGGCGTCATGACGGCCGTCGGCCTGCTGATGGGCGTCATCTCTTCCAACCGCCTGCTGGCACAGCTGGGCGTGTTCATCGGAAGAGGCGCGCTGCTGTCCCTTGCCATCGTATTCTTTGTCCTGCCCGGACTTTTGTACTTGTTTGATAAATGGACCGGTGCGAAAACTGCCAAGAAAGATAATATCCTCACAGGAGGTAACGCAACATGAAAAGATTCCTAGCCATCGGGCTGGCCCTGCTGATTCTGTGCTCCATGCTGCCGATCCAGGCACTCAATGCCCAGGACAGCACGCCGAAAGAAGAGGTCGTCTACGTCAATCTGGACGCGGACGGCAGCGTGAAGGAAATCAACGTAGTCAACATTTTCGATTTGGCGGAAGCCGGCACCATCGTCGATTACGGTGACTACACGGCGCTGCGCAACATGACCGGCACCGACGCAATTGATTACAAGAACGGCACCGTCACCATCGAAGCCGACGCCGGCAAGCTCTACTACGAGGGCAAGCTCCAGGGCACCGAACTGCCTTGGAACGTAACCGTCCGCTACTTCCTGGATGGGGAAGAGCTCACCGCGGAGCAGGTGGGCGGCAAAAATGGCCACCTGAAGATCACCATCGGCATTTCCCGCAACGAAAAGTCCAAGACCAATTTCTTTGATGCCTTCGCCCTGCAGGTGGTGCTGAGTCTGGATACCAACAAGTGCAAGCACATCGTGGCCGAGGATGCCACCATCGCCAACGTGGGCGCCAGCAAGCAGCTGACCCACACCATTCTGCCCGGCACCGGCGCTACCTTGGAGATCACCGCAGATGTGAAGGACTTCTCCATGGACGGCATTGCCATCAACGCGATTCCCCTGAACCTGAACATCGAGGTGGACAACGGCACCCTGAAGGACCAGTTCAACGGTCTGGTGGAGGCCGTCGATAAGCTGGATGGCGGCGTGAAGGCCTTGAAGGACGGCGTTTCCGAGCTGGAAGACGGCATCAAAACCGATCTGAAAGAGGGAACCCAGGCTCTGTCTGACGGCGCCAAGGAACTGGCCAACGGCGCCTCTGAGCTGCAGAAGGGCGGCAGCACCCTGCAGTCCGGAGCAGCGGAGCTGCAGTCCGGCACCGCGGCCCTGCACGACGGCGTGCAGACCCTGAACGACGGCATCAAGCAGATCCAGACCGCGCTGAATACATTAAATAAGGAATCCGCCACTCTCACGAACGGCTCCGAGACTTTCCTGGATGCCATGAACCAGCTGGAGCGCTCCCTCTACGGCATCTCCCTGGACGGCGGCGACCTGGGCGCGCTGACCGCCGCCTCTTCCCAGATCCTTGCGGGCATCACGGCTCTGGCCGACGGCGCGCAGACCCTGCAGCAGAGCATCAGCTTTGACGGCTTCAAGGCCACCATGGCCTCCTATGGCTTGGACGTGGACTTCCTGCAGTCCAGCAACTCCTCCGCCGCGGCAGCCATTCAGAGCGCCATGAACGAAAACAGCGCGCTTTTGAAGCTGATGGGCAGCCTGGCCGACAGCCTGGATCAGGTCATCACGCTGCTGGACGCCAACAACGCCTTCATCGATGCCACCGGCTCCTACCTGGACGGCCTGGGCAGCGGCGCGGTGGAGATCATCAACGGCGCCCAGGAGCTGCAGAACAGCTACGCCCAGTTCGACCTGGTGATTGCGCAGCTGGCCAATTCCATGGGTCCTCTGGCCCAGGGCGTGGACCAGCTGGCCAGCGCGGTGAATACCCTGGTCTTTGAGTACAGCAAGCTCAACGACGGCATCGGCACCTACACCGCCGCCGTGGCGGAGATCGCCTCCGGCTATGCCGAGGTGGTCAGCGGCGCGGCGCAGCTGGCAGCCAACACCGGCAAGGTGAAGGAGGGCGCCGCGGCTCTGCACACCGGCACGGGCGATCTGCTCCAGGGCGTTTCCGCTCTGTACGAGGGTGCCGGCACGCTGAATCGCGGCGCAGGCGCGCTGGATTCCGGCGTAGGCGAGCTGCTCAAGGGCATCACCCGCATCTATGAGGGCGCGGACGAGATGCAGAGCGGCATCTCCGGCATGTACAGTGAGGGCACCGGCTTTGACGATCTGATTTCCGACAAGCTGGACGAGATCCTCACCGAGATCACCGGCAGCGGCCATGAGACGGAGTCCTACGTTTCCGGCAAGAACACCCGGGTGGATGCGGTCCAGTTCGTCATCAAGACCGCCGGCGTCGAGGCGCCCGCCGAGGCCCTGACCGAGCAGCCGGAGCCTGTTCGACTGACCTTCTGGCAGAAGCTACTCAAGCTCTTTGGATTTGATTTCCAATAACAGGAAAAGGGCCCCTGCTCGGGGCCCTTTTTGCCCGGAAAAACGAAAAATTTTTTTGGAAATATGCTCCTTGCATACTTGTTTTTTGTAAATCACAGGAGTATAATTTAACCATCTTTATAGGACTTGGCCCGCAGCAATCCATCCGCGCGGATTTTGAATGACGCCCCTAAAAAGCAGGGGCGTTTTTTGCGCTTGTAATTCGGGCAAAGGGACCGCGTCAAAACACAACGGAAGTTGTTTTTGAGATATGTATTTTATTTTAGGAGGAATAAACATGAAGAAACGTATACTGTCGTTGCTTCTCACGGTTGCCATGTTGTT
>SVLN01000026.1 GCA_015067925.1 Oscillospiraceae bacterium | reverse complement strand
AAAACCATCCTCGGACAAAATATACACACAAAAACAGACACGAGTCATCATTTCTGATAACTCGTGTCTATTTCGTTCCGTACCGATTGCCCTCGGTTCACATTGTTTCCCTATGCGACCGTGGACTCCCGGCTGGGGTTTTTGTTACAGCAGCGCGATCAATGCCTGCACATCTTCCATTCTGGTGGACCAGGCAGTTACGAAGCGAACAATCGTGTGATTCTCGTCCTCCGGGCCCCAAACGCTGAACACAACGTCCTTTTCAAGGCGATGAAGGGTTTCGTTATCCAGCACTACGAACATCTGGTTGCTGGGAGAATCAATGTAGAATCGGTATCCTTTTTCCGAAAAAGCGGCCTTCAGAATCCGCGCCGTCTCAATGGCGTTTTTACTGATTTGCACGTAAAGGTCATCCGTAAAGAGCGTATCAAACTGCGCGCCGAGGACTCTGCCCTTGGCCAAAAGCGCGCCATGCTGCTTCATGAGGCTAACGAATCTTCTGGGCGTTCCGCCTCTTGTGAACACAACCGCCTCGCCGCACAGGGCGCCGACCTTGGTGCCGCCGATATAGAACACATCGCAGAGGCCGGCAATGTCCTGCAGCGTCACATCCGCGCCGTCGCTCACCAGACCATATCCCAGGCGAGCACCGTCCAGGAACAGAGGAATCTCATGTTCACGGCAGATAGCGGAAATCTCCGTCAGTTCCTGCTTTGTGTACAAGGTGCCGTACTCCGTGGGATGGGAGATATAGAGCATGCCGGGATAGACCATGTGATCGGTGTTAGCGCCGGTGTGGAAAGCGCGCAGATAGGCCTGCAGTGCCTCGGGCGTAACCTTGCCGTTCACGTGAGGAATCGTCAACACCTTATGGCCGGTGTATTCTACTGCACCAGCCTCATGATCAGCAATATGACCGGTATCGGCGGCGAGCACACCTTCTCCCTGGCGGAGCATGGTGGAAATCACTGTTGCATTGGCTTGGGTGCCGCCCACCAGGAAATAGACATCGGCGTTCGGGCATGAGCAAGCCGTCCGAATTCTTTCCTTGGCGCTTTCGCAGTAGGGATCATTGCCATAGCCACTGACGGAAACCAGATTTGTTTCCACCAGGCGCTGCAGTACAGCAGGATGGGCAATTTCAGAATAGTCATTTTCAAAGTGAAGCATCATAAGTCCCTCCGGGATTTTTCTTTCAGTATAGCATGTAATGATTCTGTTGACAACAGTAACAAATCCCGAAAACACGCAAGAACCCATCTTTTCCGGTTGACAAACTCTCCCCCTTATGCTATTATAATTCTCGCATTTCGAAGAATAGTTCTGGAGAGATGTCCGAGCGGTTTAAGGAGCTGGTCTTGAAAACCAGTGATGCCGGAAACGGCACCGTGGGTTCGAATCCCACTCTCTCCGCCAAGTCTCTCAATCAACCGGCCTGGAGAAGTACCCAAGTGGCCGAAGGGGCTCCCCTGCTAAGGGAGTAGGCGTCTAAACAGCGCGCGCGGGTTCAAATCCCGCCTTCTCCGCCAAAAACGAAAATCCCGGAATCACAACGATTTCGGGATTTTTCTTTATTTCCAGCAGCAGTATACGCGCAAAAACGCCGGGAACATCATCACGATGTTCCCGGCGTTTCCGTACCATATTCTGCGAAGCATCATTCGGCGTCTGCGGGGAAGACGACGCCGTTCTGACGGCGCACCTCGTCGAGCACACGCATGAGAGCCAACGACTGCTCATTGTAGGGGCGGGCGCGCTCCGGCTCTTCGCAGCATCGCAGGAACTCCGCCGTTTCCGCCATGTATTCCGGCAGACCGGCATTATACAGCTGCTCCTTGCGGCCGTCACGATAGATGATCTCGACGCCTTCGATACCGGGCAGATTGCTTATGCGAATGGAGGCGTTGTCAAACATGATCTCACTTCCGGCGCGCGACACGCAGACCTTTGAATAAAGCACTTCCGCAGCCATTTCGGGATATACCGCGAGAAATGCGCCAAAGCCGTCGAAGCCGTTGGACAGCTTGACATCCGTACACATGATGCGCTCGGGTTCACCGAACAGCGCTACGAGCATGAAGGCGCTGTACGAGCCCATGTCCATCACCGCGCCGTTGGACAGCTCCGGATTGAAGGCGTTCGGATTCAGACCGTCCTTGAAGGCATCGTAGCGGGAGGAGTATTTGCAGACGGAAAGCAGCGCATTGCGCGGCTGGCCAAGTTCGGCTATCTTTGCTTTGAGCGCGGCAAGATTCGGGTTAAAGGCGATGCGCATGGCCTCCAGAAACACCTTACCGTTTTTCTCCGCAGCATCGAGCATGGCTTGCAGCTCACGGCTGTTCGAAGCCACAGCCTTCTCACAGAATACGTGCTTGCCGGCGTTCAACATCATAATCGATTGTTCCATGTGCGCATAGTTCGGCGAAGCAACGTAGACGGCTTCTATCTCGTCGTCTGCAGCAAGCTCTTCTAGGCTGGTATAGACCTTGGGAATACCGCAGCGCTCTGCAAATTCTGTGCCCTTTTGCATGGAGCGCGACATAAGGACCGCCGGCTCGAAGCCGGGATTCAGACGTGCGTTTTTGATAAATTTTTCCGTAATCTCGCCAGTTCCAATGATACCGAATTTCATTATAATCCTTCCTTTCCGGCCGCGTATGCGGCAAGGTCTTCCACAATTGACGCAATCATGCCATCAGAGCAGGCGGCGGCAGTGCGGAAGCCGCGCCCGAACAGGCTACGCTCGGCGTCGGCTGGTATGTAGGCAACATCGGCCTGCTCCAGCATGCTCAGATCGTTTTTTGCGTCACCCGCACAAACCAGCACGCTTCGACCATACATTTCGGCGAGCTTTCGCGCGGCAATGCCTTTGGAGGTGCCGGCGCGCTGGGCCTCAACGATATGCGGCGACGGGCGTTCAATGTTGTATTCACTTCCGTATGAGGCGATGAGAAACTCCTGTAGGCCATCGATGAGGCTCTCAGCACCATCGCTGTCCGCCGACACGCGGAAACACAACTTCAGCAGCGGACGCGGCAGTCCATCTGTGCGCAGCAAGGTAAGAAATGCATCCCTGTCCTCGGCCGAAATGTCCGGAGCGTTCTGAAAGCCAACAGGTGGCCGACAGCCTGCGTGCAGTTCGGCGCGAACGCCGGCGTAACGGGCAAGCACCTCGCCGACAACGTCAACGTAATCATCCGGGAGTTCCGAACAGAACGTCCAGTTCGAACCGTCTGGGGCCCCGGCGGCCGCGCCGTTGGCAATGATATGCGGCGCATTCGTCATGATACGTTCCGGATCACCGGCAAGAGGCGAACGCGAGCGTCCCGTCGCAACGGTGAATATGCCCCCTTCTTCGATGAAACGGCGCACCGCCGCAACGTTCGCAGCGGGTATGGAACCGTCCCGCGCGGTGATGGTAAGATCATAGTCGGCGGCAAATAAAACGTTCGAAAAAATACCCATATCAAACCTCCCTATGCATTATAATTGAATTTTCGCACAATTACTTGCTCTTGTCAAGTGTTTATACAGGTCCCGAATCTATTCAGCGATTGTGGTCACACGGATCCTTCTCCATCTTCACTGAAATCTGTTCGTGAGTTTTCTGCACCTATTGTTCTCTCGTTTATCGTGTCGTGTTCATGCTGTTTTTTATTGTTGCTTTTTCGTAACTGGGCTTCTATAATTTATTCGAAGCAGTTTTAAGAACCGCTTCCGTGAATTGCGTATTTCTTCCGGATTCAAGCCTCAAGCTGTCCTTGACGAGAAAGAAAAATTGGTGTATAAAGGCACTAACGAACTCCTGCGTATTCAGGGGATCTTACTTCATTATTCCGGATGCATCTGCATCAACCGGCCGAGACACTACTCGGAGTTTTCCCATTTCCGTATCTTAAAACAGAAGGTGTTTTTTATGATTAAAATCGATATCTACTCCGGCTTCCTGGGTGCCGGCAAGACTACCCTCATCAAGAAGATGATCGAGGAAGCCTACAAGGGCGAAAAGCTCGTTCTGATCGAAAACGAGTTCGGCGATATCGCCATTGACGGCGGCTTCCTGCAGGATGCCGGTGTTGAGATCAACGAGATGAATTCCGGCTGTATCTGCTGCAGCCTGGTGGGCGATTTCGGCGAAGCGCTGCACAAGGTCGCCGAGCAGTTCACTCCCGACCGCATCATCATTGAGCCCTCGGGCGTAGGCAAGCTCTCTGACGTCATCGCTGCCGTGCAGCGCGCAGGCGACGAGTTCACCCTCAATGCCTACACCGCCGTTGTGGACGCCACCAAGTGCAAGATCTATCTGAAGAATTTTGGCGAGTTCTACAACAATCAGATCGAATCTGCCGGCGCTGTGATCCTCAGCCGCACCGCGGGCATCAAGGAAGAGAAGCTCAACGCTGCGCTGGAGCTGATCCGCGGCATCAATGCCGAGGTCACCATCGTCACCACTCCCTGGGATCAGGTGACCGGCAAGCAGCTGCTGGACGTGATGGAGCAGAACTCCACCCTCTCTGATGAGCTCAAAGAGCTGGCAGAGCATGCCCATCATCATAACGAGCACTGCGACTGTGGTCACGACCATCATCATGAGCATCACGACCACGACGAGCATTGCGACTGCGGTCATGAGCACCATCACGAACATCATGACCACGACGAGCACTGCGACTGCGGTCATGAGCATCACCACGAGCATCACGACCATGACGAGCACTGCGATTGCGGCCATGACCATCATCATGAGCACGAGCATGGCGAAGAATGCAGCTGCGGCTGCGGCCACGATCATCACCACCATGACGCCGATGAAGTGTTCACCAGCTGGGGTGTGGAAACACCGAAGAAGTATACTGTTGAGCAGCTGCAGAACATTCTCGAGACCTTTGACGAGGACGCTACTCTGGGTATCATTCTGCGTGCCAAGGGCATTGTGGCCGGCGAAGACGGTGCATGGCTGCACTTCGACTACGTTCCCGAAGAAATGAACATCCGTACCGGCCCTGCCGGCGTTACCGGCCGCATCTGTGTAATCGGCTCCAAGCTGGACGAGAACGCCGTGCGTACCCTGTTCGGCGTGTAAGGAGCAGAGAATGGAAATTCCTGTTTATCTGTTTACCGGCTTTCTGGATTCCGGTAAGACGACCTTCATTCAGGGAACCCTGTCTGATCCGCGCTTCAACGGCGGCGAGCGCACCTTGCTTCTGGTGATGGAAGAGGGCGAGGAAGAATACGATCCTACCCCCTATCCCCACAAGAATGTATTTGTGGAAGTAATCGACGATCCCGAGCAGCTCAACCCCGCATTTCTTGAAAAGCTGCAAAAGAAGCACAAAGCGGAGCGCGTTGTGGTGGAGCACAATGGCATGCAGCTGATTCCGGATTTTCTGATGGCTATGCCGGAAAACTGGCTGGTGTATCAGGAAGTCATGTTTGCCGATGCCTCCACCATTCTGGCTTACAACGCGAACATGCGCAATCTGGTTGTGGACAAACTGGGTGGCTGCGAAATGGTCGTATTCAATCGAGTGAAGCCGAACGAAGACATCATGCCGCTGCACAAACTGGCCCGCGCTGTCAGCCGCCGTGTGGATATCGTCTACGATTACACCGATGGCAGCACCATGTTTGACGAAATCGTCGATCCCCTGCCCTTTGACATCAATGCACCGGTGATTGAGATCGAAGATGATGACTACGCTCTGTTCTATCGCGATCTGACCGAAGAACCCAAAAAGTACTCCGGCAAAACCGTTCGCTTCAAGGCGCAGGTTGCTCACTTAAAACGCAACAAGGACGGTTACTTTGCCCCGGGTCGCTTCGTTATGACCTGCTGCGTGGATGACATTAAGTTCCTAGGCATTCCGTGTGCCTGGAAGTATGCCTCCGACACGATTCCCAGAAGTTGGGTTACAGTAGAAGCAAAGATCACTGTCCGTGCCCATAGCGTTTACAAGGGTCAGGGTATGGGCCCTGTTCTGGAAGCCATTTCCGTCAAACCCGCCGTTCCCGCTGAGCCGGATTATTGTTCCTTCTGATAAAAATGCACCGAACGATTTGTTCGGTGCATTTTTGCATATCTGCTCTCTTTCCCGGGAAAAGCTACATAGGGGTGAGAGAATGGAAGAAAAAAAGGAAATCAAACCGGAGCTTCGGGTTGATCCAGAGGCTCGGCTTTGCGAAAAATTTGATGCAGCGTCCATCGCAAAGTTTGATGTGGCGAAACCCGGAAAAATGGGGATGCGAGTGCTGGATGACTGCGCCGAAGAGCATATCATGTAAAAAGAGCGGCATGCGCATGCATGCCGCTCTTTCTGTTTTAAATTAGTCGAGGTTACCGGCGTTCTTGGCGTCTTCGATGATCTTGCCCTGGTTGATCTGGGGCACTTCCTCGTAACGCACGAACTTCATGGAGTAGGAGCCACGACCCTGGGTCATGGAACGCAGGTCAATGGCATAGGAGGACATTTCGCCCACGGGAACTTCGGCCTCAACAACCTGATAGCCGTCGCCAACGGGGTTCATGCCCAGAACACGGCCGCGGCGCTTGTTCAGGTCACCGATGATGTCGCCCATGTTGCTGTCGGGGATGTTGACCTTCAGCTCAGCGATGGGCTCCAGCAGAGTGGGGCCGGCAGTGGGAATACCATCCTTGTAGGCGATACCGGCAGCAGTCTGGAACGCCATATCAGAAGAGTCAACGGGGTGAGAAGAACCAAAGTACAGAGTGGCCTTCAGGAACACCATGGGATAACCAGCCAGGACGCCCTTGCCGATGCAGTTGCGCAGGCCCTTTTCAACGGACGGGATGAAGTTCTTGGGCACGCAGCCGCCGACGGTCTCGTCTGCAAAGATCATATCCTCAGTCTCGCTCTGCGGCTCGAAGCGGATATAAACGTCGCCAAACTGGCCATGGCCACCGGACTGCTTCTTATGACGGCCGTGGATTTCGACCTTCTTCTTGATGGTCTCACGGTAAGCGATCTTAGCAGGACGCAGCTCAGCTTCGACCTTGAACTTGCTGGCCAGCTTGGAGCAAATAACGCTCAGATGGATATCGCCAACACCGGCGATGGTCATTTCCTTGGTTTCGGGATCGGTACCGTAAACGAAGGAGCAGTCTTCTTCATTCAGCTTGGTCAAGCCGGCAGCGATCTTGTCTTCCTGGCCCTTGACCTTGGCATAGATGGCCATCTTGTAGCAGGGCTCATCATATTCCATGCCCTTGATGGCAGTGGTCTTGCCGGCCAGGCCCAGGGTATCGCCGGTCTTGACGGAGCCAAGCTTGGTGACAACGCCCAGGTCGCCGCAGGCGATCTTAGTGGTCTTGGTGGTGTTCTTGCCCTTGGCAAAGAAGATGTTGCCGAGCTTTTCGCTATCGCCGGTACGGGCATTGACAACGCCCAGACCCTCGGTGATCTCACCGGAGATGACCTTGAAGTAGGAGTTCTTGCCGAACTGATCGGAGATGGTCTTGTAAACGAAAGCCATGGGGCTGCCAGCGGGATCCAGCTTCATTTCGCCGCCCTCTTCGGTTTCCAGAGCCAGGCCTTCCAGGGGATTCGGGCAGAACTTGGCGATGTATTCCATCACGCGCTTGGTGCCGTAGCCGCCCAGAGCGCTGCCGCAGAACACGGGGGTGATGGAACGCTGCATCATGCCGTCCTTGACACCCTTGATGATTTCTTCGGTGGTGAAGGGCTCTTCCATGAAGAACTTCTCCATGAGCTCTTCGCTGGTCTCAGCGACCTGCTCGGACAGCTCTGCCATGTACTCTTCCACGCGAGCCTCAGCATCAGCGGTCAGAGCGCAATCGTTGCCCTTGGTATCGCGGGCAGTCTTGCTCAGCAGATCAACCAGGCCGACGACCTTTTCGCCTTCCATCATCGGGAACTGCATCGGAACGACGGAGTTGCCGAAAGTGTTGCGCAGGTCTTCCACGACCTTGTAGTAGTTGGCATGATCCTCGTCCATCTTGGACAGATAGAACATAGCGGGCTTGTTGGCATCCTTCAGGGCCTTCCAGGCCTTCTCGGTGCCGACAGCAATGCCGCCCTTGGCAGACAGAACGATCAGGCCGGCGTCAGCAACGCGCAGGGACTGAACGATTTCACCGGCAAAATCGAAAACGCCGGGGTTGTCCAGGACGTTAATCTTGCAGCCTTCGAACTCCACCGGAATCAGAGAGGTGGAGATAGAGTTCTGACGCTTGATTTCTTCCGCGTCAAAGTCGGAAATAGTGTTGCCGTCGGCAATGGAGCCCAGACGGTCAGTACCCTTGGTCAGGTACAGCATATCCTCAGCCAGCATGGTCTTGCCGTCGCCGCCGTGACCCAGCAGGCAGATGTTTCTTAAATCCTTGGTAGTGTACATAAAATGAGATTCCCCTTTCTAGTTCCCGGCGCTCCCCGGGAAGGGGCAGCACAGGATGCGCAGGCTCATTCTGCGATAAGCCCGCGATATTCCAATTATATATAGAAGTACTCAAACTTTCAATCTAAAACTTTGCAAATTTCCCTTTCGAACCTATTTTAGTGCAACTTGTTCAAAAACGCCCCAGCAATTTTGTGCAATATCACAACTAATAATCGAAAAAAAGACGGCCTCCCGCGTATCTTTCCCGCAGGAGGCCGTAATTCAAAGAATCGCGTTTTATTTTCTGACCCAGAATCCCAGTAAAAACACCGGAACGAGCCACAAAAACATGTACTGAACAAGGTTCGCTGCCGAGGCAGTATTCGCTGCTCCGACTCTCGTCAGCAGCAGCATCAGAGCCAGGCCCAGCACACCGGAAATCACACTCAGCGCCGTTGCCCAGCGGGTCACACCTGCCAGACTTCTGCCGAAGAGAACTGCTCCGGAATACGAGGAGAAGCTGTTTCTGGACAACACAGCGGTCAGCGTTCCGTTACCATCATGTTCCGGTTCAGATAGGGCAAAGCGATCTGCCACAGCAGGAAACTCGATAAAATCGGAAGAAATATGATAACGCTTGGAAACCATCTGCGGCGAGATGAGAACATCTCTGGAGGAAAGCAGCAGCGTCAAAGACTTACTGCGCTGCAAGAGTGCAAGACTGGTCCGCACAGAGGCAGATGCCTTGTAATTCAGCGCGAACACACCTGCCAGAGAACCGTTGATGGAAAGGTACAGCGCCTGTTTGATGCCGGACAGCTCCGCCGGAATCTTGATTCCCATCAGCTGCATAAAACGTTGGGAACCGGTTAACACCACATCGCCTGCAATTTCTGCACCGTAGCCGCCGCCTTCATATCTGCGGAACGAACCGATCAGATAGGTATGTGCCCCGTACTCATTCATCAAATTCTGAAACAGCGGGACCAGCTCACAGTCCGATGCTACAATTACCGTTCCGGCATAGGACACCACCTGACTCATCCGGTAATCGCCGCAAACTTTCAAGCCATTGAAGCTAACATTCGCTGTCGGGAACAGGTCGTTGCCCCGCAAAACCAGGTGTTTTTGTCCGCATACCGTCTTTGCCCCGGACCAACCCAGAAGCGCAGCACCAACCTTTTTCAGTCTGGAGGAAACCAGGTTCCACGGCAAAGCATAAGCAACAAAGCCGCCTGCAGGCATTGCACCGATCAGCAAAACAGCTACCACCTGAAAATAGGAGGTGTTTGTCAAAGAGGCGATCACCGCCGCAAGAATGACGCAGATCAGAACACTCACGGGAGCATAAATCTCCAGGGCTTTGCTGCAGCCGTCGCGCTCCAGAATCGCATCCGCAGCGCCGTCAAGGCAGGCCGTTTGACGAATCAGGCAATCATTTCCATGCCAGAAATCTTCCCTTCCGGCAATAGCCTGGGGTTCCTTCGCATCCAGAACTACCCGCAGGCTGTTCAGCACTGCACGGAAACGCAGCCACCTGCCAAAAAGAGCGAGGAACAGCGTCAGGCAAACCGGTGCAGCAAGGGGCAGACGACTACCGCTCAGTACGGTCAGGCCATCCAGCAGAGCAGCAGCCACAATAAAAACAAGGCTTGTCTGCAGCGTAAATCGCCTATTTCGTAGCGCCCGAATACCGTCCATCAGTTCACTGAAGGAAAGCAACGCGCTCAGAATCAGCATTGCCAGCATTAAAACTGATACAACGGAAGCCTTCGGCTTTCCCATCGGCAATGCCCAATCAAAATGCAGCCAGAAGGTCACAAATACACTGCACAACAGAGGCAAAACCGAAATCAGCATAAACACCGTGGTACCATGCAATTGCTTCTTTGTTTTCTGGAAAGCATCCCGGTTGGAAATGTGTTCCGCAGAAGATGTTTGCTGCACTTCCCTACCCATTCTCCGTTTTTCGGGTCTGGGAAGGACCTTGAGCTCCACCGCAGGTTCTTCCGCCCTTTGAACAGGCGATACGCGAACCGGTTGTTCCGTTTCCTTATCGGCCGCACTCAGACGTTCCCACGCCAATTCCAGCGGATCGGTGGTTTCTTCCTTTTTTTCGCCCAAATCCATGCGGATGAACTGGAACCGGGACGGGCGTTTCGGCTCAGGCTCAGAAACAGGTTCAGGCTCAGAGGCTACCGCGTTCTCAGCCTCTTCCTCCAGCACCAGCTCCGGCATACCGCTGGGCACAGGCTGTTTTTCGGGGACAGGAACCTCTTCCGGCTCCACGACCTGCGCCTCCACGACAGGTTCAGCCTCAGTTTTTTCCTCTTCACGGCGGCTCCACCCGCCGAACTCGCGCATAATATCATCCAGGGAAAACGACGTCTGCTCGGGCTGCACAGAAGGCTTATTCAGTTGTTCTGCGCCGCGGTTGCGGACATCATCCTCTTTCATGATAATTCCTTTCTCAGCCTCTCTGTCTGAGGGCTTCATACAGCAAAATTGCTGCGGCATTGGAAGCGTTAAGCGAATTGATCTGTCCCTTCATGGGAATAGAAACAAGAAAATCGCACTGTTCAGCCACCAGGCGGCTCATACCTTCGCCTTCGTTGCCAATGACAATGGCAGCGGGTCCTGTCAGATCGGTCTCATACAGGCCTTTGGCGCCGTCTGCAGCGGTACCGTAGATCCAGACGCCCTCCTGCTTCAGCTTTTTAATGGTGTCCGTCAGATTGGCAACCTTGGCAACGGGCATATACTCAATCGCGCCGGCAGAAGCCTTCGCTACCGTTGCCGTCAGACCAGCGCTTCTACGCTTGGGAATGATCACGCCATGGGCGCCGGCGCACTCCGCAGTACGAAGAATCGCACCAAGATTGTGCGGATCATTGAGTTCGTCACAAATAATCAGTAAGGGCTTTTCTCCGCGCTCGGCAGCCGTCTGCAGCATCTGATCCACAGAAACGTAGTTTCTGGCAGCTGCCATGGCAATCACGCCCTGGTGCGCTCCGGTCTGGCTCATCAGGTCCAGCTTACGGCGATCCGCCTGGGTGACAACGATGCCGGCCTGGCGAGCCAGAGAAGCAATGCGGCGCAGGCCATGGTCAATGTCGCCCGAAGCGATATAGATTTTATCAATGGTGCGTCCTGCCTTCAGCGCTTCGGTTACCGCGTTGCGGCCCTCGACTACAGTCTCGGAAAACTCTTCGGGCTGCGCTTTCTTTCGATCAATCATCAGAAACCTCCGGTGTTATTTCCAATTTTATCCGGATAACAAGCATATGATTACCCAGTTTAGAAAATCATTCATATTGATGACATTATAACATAGCCCAAGGCCAAGAAACAACACCATTCTTCATTTTACAGAAAATTTACAGACCATACAATTTGCGTTCTTGTATCAGACTTCGGGTTATGCTAAGATAACATTGATTCCTACGGTAAGGAGGAAATATTTTGAATCAAAACAACAATAAAAAGAACACCGGCAGCAAAACACCCTGGAAAAACATCATTCCCATCGTTGTTGTGGCTCTGGTGTTTACCATCATTGTCAATTCTCTTTATACCAGCTTTGCAAACAGCTATCTGCAGGAAATCTCCTTTACGGAGTTCAAATCCATGGTCAACGAGGACAAGGTGGATTCCATTCAGGTCCAGTCCGACCGAATCCTGATCCTCACCCGGGAGGATGCCGAAAAATCCGCAGCAGAGCAAACTGTCTATTTCACAGCCCTGCTGCCCCAGAACAACATGACTGAGCTCTATGCGCAGCTACAGAATCTGGGTGTTGATTACCAGGGCCATATTGTGGAAGAGGTCTCTCCCCTGATCTCCTTCCTGGTGAGTTGGGTGCTCCCCTACGCCATCATTCTGGGCGCCTTCTTCCTGCTGACGCGCATTATGAGCAAAAAGATGGGCTCCGGTGGCGGCGGAGGCCTCATGGGCGGCATGGGCCAGAGCAAGGCCAAGGTCTACATGGAAAAAGAGACCGGTGTCACCTTTGCTGATGTCGCCGGTCAGGACGAGGCCAAAGAGCAGCTCATGGAGATCATCGATTTCCTGCACAATCCTCAGAAGTACGCAGCCATCGGCGCTAAGCTGCCCAAGGGTGCTCTGCTCGTTGGTTCTCCCGGTACCGGCAAGACCTTGCTGGCCAAGGCCGTTGCCGGCGAAGCGAAGGTTCCCTTCTTCTCCATCGCGGGTTCTGACTTTGTGGAAATGTTCGTAGGCGTCGGCGCCAGCCGTGTACGCGATCTGTTCCAGCAGGCTGCCAAAATGGCCCCCGCTATTATCTTTATTGACGAAATCGACGCCATCGGCAAGAGCCGTGACAGCCGCCTGGGCGGCAACGACGAGCGTGAGCAGACCCTCAATCAGCTGCTCAGCGAGATCGACGGCTTTGATTCCAGCAAGGGCGTTGTGATTCTGGCCGCCACCAACCGTCCGGAGATCCTGGACAAGGCGCTGCTGCGCGCCGGTCGTTTTGACCGCCGCATTATTGTAGACCGCCCTAATCTGGCCGGTCGCTATCAGACTCTGCGGGTTCACACCCGGGGCATCAAGCTCTCTGAGGACGTGGATTTGCAGAAAATCGCCCAGGCCACCGCAGGTGCTGTTGGTGCAGATCTGGCAAATCTGGTCAACGAGGCCGCTCTGCGCGCCGTACGTCAGGGTCGTAAAGCTGTAAACCAGGAAGACCTGCTGGTGAGCTTTGAAGTCGTCATTGCCGGCACCGAGAAAAAAGGCACCGTGCTCACCGACATGGAAAAGCGCATCGTATCCTACCACGAGGTGGGTCATGCTCTGGTTGCCGCTTTGGAAAAGCACGCTCAGCCGGTCAGCAAGATCACCATCGTTCCGCACACCTCCGGCGCGCTGGGCTACACCATGCAGATGCCAGAGGAAGAGAAGTTCCTCTCCTCCCGGGAAGAGCTGCAGGTGGAACTGCGCACGCTGTTGGGCGGCCGCGCTGCCGAGCAGGTCGTCTTCGGCATTCAGACCACCGGCGCTGCCAACGACATTGAACGCGCCACGGATCTGGCCCGCAAGATGGTCACCCAGTACGGCATGAGCGATAAATTTGGCCTGATGGCTCTGTCCAATGTGGGAAATCAGTATCTGGATGGCAACACCATTATGAACTGCGCCGAATCCACCGCCGCCCAGGCTGACAGCGAGATCAAGGATCTTCTCTTCGCCTGCTACGAAGATGCCAAGCGTCTTCTGCGGGAGAATCGGGAACTTCTGGATGAGGTTTCCCTATACCTGCTGCAGAAAGAGACCATCACCGGCGACGAGCTGATGGCCTATGTCAACGCCGACAAGCGCCGACTGGAGGCACAGAACGCCTTTACCGAAGATGTGAATGCATCCGATGAAACATCGGTGACAGAATAACAAAGGAAGAAGGTTTACAATCATGGAAGCAATCAAAAATTTTTTCGCTACATTGACACTCAGTAAGATCCTGCCTGCCGTGCTTATCCTCTTAGTCGGTCTCATCGCCGCTAAGATTCTGAGCAAGCTCTTTATCGAGATGCTGGAACGTTCCAAATTGAACAAAAGTCTGCACAAGATGTTGAGCACCGTTTTTGGCATCCTGCTCAATGGCATTGTCATTCTCATTGTTCTGAGCACTCTAGGCATTGATTTGACCTCTCTGATCGCCATGCTCAGCGTTCTGTCCCTGGCCATTTCCCTGGCGGTTCAGGGCACCCTGAGTAATGTAGCAGGCGGCGTGCAGGTCCTCAGCGCCCACCCGTTCCAGGTTGGCGATTTTGTGGAAGTCTCCGGCCAGAGCGGTACCGTGCTGGAAACCGGTCTGGTTTATACCACAATCCTCACGCCCGACAACAAGCGCGTATATTTCCCCAATAGCGACGTTGCCGCTTCCACCATCGTCAACTATTCCGTCGAAGGCAAGCGTCGTGTGGATCTAACCTTTAGCGCCAGCTACGATGCCCCTGCAGACAAGGTCCTTGCTGCCCTGCGCGAAGCGGCCAAGTGTGATCAGCTTCTGCCCGGCGAAGAGATCTTTGCTGCGGTGAATCACTACGGCGAGAGCGTGATTGAATATGCCCTTCGTTCCTGGTGCAAACCCGATGACTACTGGGATGTCTACTTTGGCACCATCGAGCGCGTCCGCAAGAGCTTTGAAAAGGCCGGCGTGGAGATGAGCTATCCGCATCTGAACGTACATATCGACAACAAGTAAAATCCCCCTTTATAAGCTGCTTCAAAAATTTTGAAGCAGCTTATTTTTTATGCCAACGCGGGCATACTATGGCTGAAAACAGAGAAAGGCGGCAGTACAGTGAGTACTTTTTATCTGAAAACGAAAATCTATTCCGGAGAAAACGCTCTTTCTCATCTTAAAGAGTTTCCCATTGAAAAGGCACTTCTTATTACGGATCGATATTTTACCACCTCCGGCGCAGTAAATCGCATCCTGGAGCTTCTTCCAAACGCGCAGATTACGATCTTCGATGATGTAAAGCCGGATCCCACCCTGGAGATGGGTGTGGCAGGCGAGAGAATTCGGCGCAGCTTAGGTGCTAATATCCTCATTGCCCTGGGCGGCGGCAGTCCCATGGATTGCGCAAAGGCTATTAAAGCTCTAAGCGATGTGCCTGTGAAGCTGATCTGCATCCCAACAACTTCAGGCAGCGGCAGCGAAGTGACAAGTTTTTCCATTCTCACCCGGGGCGAAACAAAGTTCCCACTGATTGATGAGACACTGCTGCCGGATGCAGCTATTCTTGACCCAAGTTTCCAGCAGAACATGCCCCAGGGCCTGATTGCTGAAACCGGCTTTGATCTCATCAGCCATTGTGTGGAGGCGCTGGCGGCAAAAGGGCGAAATCCATTCTCAGACGCCATGGCGCTTCGCGCCCTTTCCGTTGCAGTTTCTCTCCTTCCCCGCTCCTGGCGCGGCGAGAATCAGGTGCGCGGCGAAATTCAGTGTGCAGCCTGCATGGCGGGCATCGCATTTCAGACGGCAGGTCTGGGCATTTCCCATGCCCTGGCCCATGCCTTGGGAGCAAGGCTACATGTATCCCACGGGCGTCTGAACGCAATTCTGCTGCCCGCTGTAGTTCGGTTCAATGCAACGGTTTGTATGGATGCCTATCGTTCCGCTTCGATTCTTTTGGGCGCACAGAGCACCTCCGACACGCTGCTGCTGCGCCACCTGATTCGCGAGCTGGAACAGCTGCGCAGAAAGCTGCAGCTGCCGGAACACCTGCGGGATCTGGGTGTGACGCTGCCGAATGACCTGAGCGGCATCATCGATGACGCTCTGCACGACATGTGCCTGGCAGGCAATCCGCGCCCCGTCTCTGCCGAGGACTTACAGCAGTTGCTGCAGGAGGTGCTCTGATGGCACAGACCCTTCTCTCCGTGGGAATTGACGTAGGTACCACCACAACGCAACTTGTTTTCTCCCGACTGAAGGTTCAGAATATGGCGTCCGGTTTCAGCGTACCGGAATTCAGGATCACGGAAAAAGAGGCCATTTTCCGCAGCAGGATCCACTTTACGCCCCTTCGCAGCGCAGACACCATCGATGCCGATTCTCTGCGGCAGATCGTACGACAAGCCTATGACCAGGCGCACATTCACCCGGAAGACATCCAGACAGGCGCGGTGATCATCACGGGCGAAACTGCCCGAAAGGAAAACGCGGAAGCCATCGTTCATGCGCTGGCAGATATGGCCGGCTCCTTCGTGGTGGCAACAGCAGGCCCTGCTCTGGAGGGCATTCTGGCTGCCAGAGGCGCCGGCGCGGATGAGCTTTCAAAACGGTCCTCACTTCCTGTTGTGCATCTGGACATCGGCGGTGGTACTGCGAATCTCACCTGTTGGCAAAACGGTGAATGTACCAGCACCGGCTGCTACAACGTAGGCGGACGGCTACTCAAGTTTAACTGTAACGCAGCAGTTATCTATCGCTCCCCCGTTTTGGACGGATTCTGTGATTTATCCGTTGGAGACCAGGCCACGGAAGATAAACTGAAACCCATCATGTCCCTGCTTGTCGGGGTGCTGGAAGAGGCAGTCGGCCTCAAAGAAAGGACCCATCTTTCCGACGCCTTCGTAACCGATCATCATATTACGCTGCCTGCCGGGCCAATCCAGCTAAGCTTCTCCGGCGGCGTAGCAGACCTTATCTACGAAGATGCCCCGCCCCATTGGCTCCGCTTTGAAGACAATGGCGTTCTACTCGGCAAGGCAATCCGACAGAGTAGTCTGATGCAGGTTCCAAACCGCAAGGGAGAAGAGACCATTCGTGCCACCGTTATGGGCGCCGGATCACATTCCATGGAGTTATCCGGCAGCACAGTTTTCAACCGAAACGCGCCGCTTCCCCAGAGGGATCTTCCTGTCGTGATGATCCGAAATGAAGAAACACTGCAATCCCTTCCCGCAGCTTTGTCCCAGTATGAGCATGCCAGGGCAGCTGTTTACCTGGATTGGCGGCTGAGCACAGACTTTGCTTCTCTCAGCACTCTGGCAGACAACCTGAAAGCTGCTCTTTCCGCTCAGGAGCAAAGCATTCTGATTCTGAGGCAGGATCTTGCCAAGGCTCTGGGCTTCCTTCTCAGCGCGCGGATGCAGGACAAACCCTTATTGTGTCTTGACTCTCTTTCTATTCCGGAAGGATCCTATTTGGACATCGGTAAGGCCGTACAAGGAGCCTACCCGGTGGTCATCAAAACTCTCATCTTTTCTCATTGAGGTGAAACCGATGCAATCTAGCGTCAGACTCCACAAGAAGACATACCATTTCAAAGATTTGAAAACCATCCTCGCCAAGGCAAATGAGATGAAATCCGGCGATTCTCTGGCAGGATTGGCTGCAGAATCCGCAGAAGAGCGGGTCGCTGCAAAAATCGTCCTTTCCGACGTTCTGCTTTCCGATCTGCGGGAGCATCCCGCCGTTCCCTATGAGCAGGATGAAGTCACCAGAATCATTCAGGACGATTTGAGCGAACCCATCTATGCCAGCATGCGCAATTGGAGTGTATCCGAGCTGCGGGAATGGCTCCTGGCGGAGACTACCACCGGTGATATGATTCGTCGCGCCAGCCGCGGTCTGACCAGCGAGATGATCGCCGCCGTTGCCAAGCTGATGAGCAACTTAGACCTCATTTACGCCGCGAAGAAAATCCGCATTACTGCCCACTGCAACACCACCATTGGTTTGCCGGGTACTCTTTCCTGCCGTCTGCAGCCGAATCACACCACCGATGACCCCGACGGTGTGCTGGCCTCCCTGCTGGAGGGTCTTTCATTCGGCGCAGGTGACGCGGTGCTGGGCCTGAATCCGGTAGACGACTCCGTGCAGAGCGTCACACGGATCCTCAAGCTTCTGGATAAGGTACGCAACCATTGGAAAATTCCCACCCAAACGTGTGTTTTGGCCCATGTAACGACTCAAATGCAGGCCATTGAAGCGGGCGCTCCTGCAGACCTGATCTTCCAATCCATTGCAGGTAGTCAGAAAGGCAACGAAGCCTTTGGATTCTCCGCCGATACCCTTTCCCAAGCACGTGCACTCGCTTTGCAGCGCGGCACGGCAGAGGGTCCGAATGTAATGTACTTTGAAACCGGGCAGGGCTCTGAGCTTTCTTCCGAGGCACACCATGACACCGACCAGGTCACAATGGAGGCGCGCTGCTATGGTTTTGCCCGTCATTTTCAGCCGTTTCTGGTCAACACTGTGGTTGGCTTTATTGGTCCCGAGTATCTCTATGACGCCCGTCAGGTGATTCGCGCCGGTCTGGAAGATCACTTTATGGGCAAGCTCTCGGGCTTGAGCATGGGCTGCGACGTCTGCTACACCAATCACATGAAGGCAGATCAGAACGACAACGAAAACCTGGCTGTTCTGCTTACCGCTGCCGGCTGCAATTACTTTATGGGTATCCCCCACGGCGATGACATCATGCTCAATTACCAGACCACCGGCTACCACGAAACAGCCGCACTGCGGGAGCTGTTTGGTCTGCAGGCTATTGCGCCGTTCCAGTCCTGGCTCGAGGGCATGGGCTTTGTGGAAAATGGGCATCTGACGGGCCGTGCCGGCGACGGTTCGAGTCTTCTTTGGGAGGATCGAGAATGAACACAACACAGCTCAAGGCCATGGTGGCCGATCTATTAAAGGAAATGAATCTGGGCTCCCAGGAACCGCCTGTGAAAAGCAGTGACTATCATCCGACACAGCCGGAACCAGCAACGGATTTTTCTGACACGGATCTGCGTCAGCTCTACCTTGTGGAAAAGCCCATGCATCCGGAGGAATTTCTTCGCCTCAAGAAAAAAACGCCCGCCCGTCTGGGCGTTGGTCGTGCCGGTGCTCGCTACAAAACGGCAACGATGCTGCGCTTTCGCGCAGATCACGCCGCCGCCCAGGACAGCGTCTTTTCCGAAGTGCCGGAAGACTTCGCCAAGGGCAATGATCTTGTTCCCCTGAAAACACTCTGCACAAATAAAGATGAATACCTGACCCGCCCGGACCTGGGCAGACGCTTCGACGAACACAATCAAAAGGTCATCCGTTCCGTCTGCGGCGAACATCCCAAGGTTGTGCTTGTAGTAGGCGATGGTCTTTCTTCGGCTGCCATCGAGGCCAACGCCATGGACTGTCTTTCTTCCATCCGACAAGGCTTGTCTCACTACGGGATTGCACCGGCAAAGGCTCTGTATGTGCACTACTGCCGTGTCGGTGCCTCCGATCACATTGGAACCCTCACAAATGCTGACCTTGTGTGCATGCTGGTGGGCGAGCGACCGGGGCTGGTTACCGCCGAAAGCATGTCCTGCTATCTCACCTACGCGCCGCGCATCGGCGTGCCGGAATCCCAGCGTACCGTTGTTTCCAACATTCATTCCCAGGGAACCCCTGCTGTAGAGGCAGGCGCACACATTGCAGAACTCATTGCAAAAATGCTGGAGTTCCGTTGCTCCGGCATCGCGCTGAAGGAGAAGCTGCATGAGGGATGAAATGCTCCACACGAAGCTCCTTGCGGCGCAGGTCATTGCAAATCTGTCCAATTCCCTGCGTCACGAACTGGCTCTGCCACCGCACCATCACGCCATCGGCCTGGTTTCCGCCGATTCGGATGATGTGACCTACATTGCTCTGGACGAGGCAACGAAAAGTGCCGATGTCAGCGTGGTGTATGCCGACCCGCCAGCCGCCGTACTGATTCCAGCCTGCAGCCTCCACGATGCCTCCCTCCACCGCCACAATCGGCGTTCCCAGGGCGCCCATCATGTCGTGTCCGAGATGCTTTCGCTGGAAACCGT
>SVLN01000025.1 GCA_015067925.1 Oscillospiraceae bacterium | reverse complement strand
AGGCCGGCACCATGGCCGAACTGAGCCATCTGCTGGCAGATAAGGGCATCAACCTGCGCGCCCTGTGCATTGCCGATACCCAGGACTTCGGCATCGTCCGCCTGATCACCACCGAGCCGGAGCTGACGCTGATGCACCTGCGTGAGGCCGGTTACATCTGCACCATCACCGAAGTGCTGGCCGTGGCCGTGGACGACACCGCCGGCGGCATGAACGGCATCCTGGTGGCCCTGGCCGACGCCAATCTCAGCATCGAATACACCTACGCCTCCCTGTCTCCCAAGGCAGGTAAGGCCTTCCTGATCGTCCGCGTCAAGGATAATGACGCTGCCGAAGCGACCCTCACCGCCGCCGGCCTCGTCAGCGCCGACGAACTGTTCTAAGGATAAAAAGAAATCCCCTCACTCAGAAGAGTGAGGGGATTTTTGCTTGACGGGGGATTTTGGAAGGTGTATCATAATTGTGGAGTGGGGACGGCACCCATCAGAAAAAACGGACTCCAAAAGTTCACACAAGGGGGAGACACCCATCGAAAAAAACATTATTGTGGTGGATGAACAAGGAAATCAATATGAAGCGACCTGGCCCAAACGGGCGAAAGGTCTTGTTAAAACCGGCAGGGCACGCTTCATTGATGAGCATACCATCTGCCTTGCGTGCCCGCCTGACGATATGGAGGGCAAACCCATGCAGGATCAAAGACTGACTGTTTCTTATGTTGTGGAGCAAATTGAAAAAATCGCCGCCCAGACGGATCATCTTTACGCCGCCATCAATGCGCTGAAGGAAATGGAAAATTCCAGCGTTCCCGGCGATATGAGCGGTCATGCCAAGGCGGAGGCCTTGGCGGAAATTGTGAAAAGCCGCGAAACCACCAATCAGCAGCTGCTGAGCGTGTACACAACTATGCTCCATTTAGCGATGAATATTGATCCCAACTAAGCAAATCCCCTCACTCTTCTGAGTGAGGGGATTTTTGTGTCCTGGGGTGTATCAGGTTCCCTGGGCAGCAAAGCCTCCCTTTGCACACTAGCGCCGCAGCGCTGTGCATAGGCCAACCGCCCGAAGGGCGGCTCTTGGGCCGGAGCAAGGGAGCCTTTGCTTTTTTATTCTCCCAACAGAATCCCAAGCTTCACTTTCCGCACCAGGACATTCAGGGCGAAGCTGGCGGCGGTGCTGACCACGATGCTCACTACCACCAGCAGCACCGGCGGGATCTGGGTTTCTCCCAGCAGGGCGAAGAGCACGTAGATCACCATGGCGTGGAAAATGTAAAGGCCGAAGCTCTCTTTGCGCAGCAGCTGATAAACGCGGCTTCTTTGCAGCTTCTCGCAGCCCGTCAGCAGGCTGGAAAAGGCCAGCATCATGGCCATGCCCAGGATGGTGTAGGCCGTTTCAAAGATGAAATTGGGACAATAGAGCACGCTGCCCACCATCAGAATGGGAAGCACCGGCAGCACGATGCGCAGCTTTTTGGCAAGGCTCTCCAGGAAAGGGTAGTAATGGTCGGCACACACGCCCAGGTAGAAGAACAGGGTGTACTTGAAGGTGGTGCGCAGCTTGAAGATCTGGGGAACGTAGTTCGCCACCAGGAACAGAACCACGCAGATGGGGAGTAAGAGCAGGGGATTTTTCTTCACGAGGGGTTTGGCGGGGATGGTGGTGAGGAATAATAGGAACAGCACCAGCAGATACCACAGATGCCGCGCGTCGTAGCCCAGGAGGATGCCCTTCAGAAGCTGAGAGAAGAAGCCATCCTCTGTGTAGCCGCAGGCCACCACCACGGGCGTTACCAGCACCGCGCCAAAGACCAGGTACGGCAGCAGCAGGCGCCGGGCCTTGTTCACAACGAAGGGAAGGGCCTTTTCGTACTTGCCGTGGCGGATGCACCAGCCCCACACGCAGCCGGAGAGCAGCACGAACAGGGGCATGTGGAAGGAATAAATATAGGTGGCGACGCCCGCCATCACAGCACTCTGCCGGGCGGGCACCATGGCGCCGTCGGGGGAGTAGAACACCGCAGCATGGCCGATGATGACCAGCAGCAGGGTCAGGATCTTGCAGATATCGTAACAGCGCGAGCGGCGCAGTTCAACGGTCATAAGAACACCTCTTTCTTTTTTTCAGTATAACGGATTTTGCCCCCGCTGACAAGTTTTACAGCGGGATTTCCGAATTGCCCTTGACAAATGAAGCAAAGATCATATAATGTAATTATCAAAACTACATCACGCGATGTTGGAGGCGAGCGAAATGGAAGTTCTTCGCAATACAATTCAGTCCATCGCCCTGTGCGGCGACTCGATTCTAAAGGGAATCCAGTGGGATGGGCAGCGCTATCGGGTGCAGAACACCATGGACTTTTCGCCCCTGGAGCAGCGCACCGGCTGCCGCGTGGAGAATCTCTCCCGCTTTGGGTGCACCGTCACCAAGGGCCGTGAGATGATTGAGCGGGCCCTGAAGGCGGGCAAGCTGGCAGATACCGTGGTCATGGACTTCGGCGGCAACGACTGCGACTTCGACTGGGCCGCCGTGGCGGCGGACCCTGCGGGGGAGCATCAGCCGAAAATCTGCCTGGAGGACTTTGTGGCGAGCTACCGCAGCCTCATTCATCTGCTCAAGGAGCACGCCATCCGGCCCATTTTGTGTACGCTTCCGCCCCTGCAGCCGGAGTGGTTTTTCCAGTGGTTCTGTGCTCCGGTGGGCGGTGAGAACGTCCTGTCCTGGCTGGGCAACATCAGCGCCATTTACCGCTTTCAGGAGAATTACTCCCGGGCGGTGGAGCGCCTGGCCTGGGAGGAGCAGGTGCAGCTGGTGGATCTGCGGGGCGCCTTTTTGCAGAACCGCCGGGTGGAGCCGCTGCTCTGCCGGGACGGCATCCACCCCAATTCCGCGGGGCAGGCCCTCATTGCCCGGGCGGTCTGCGCAGCCATATAAGAAAAACGCCGTGAGGTGCAACCTCACGGCGTCGTTTTTTTATGCTCTGGGGAGGAAGGAAACGCGGTCCTTGAAGACGAAATGCTTTTCCAAAACGCTTGTGAACATGCCGATGCACTTGCCGTTGAACAGTGCCACCAGCACGGTGCCCAGTTTCACGCCCTCAAAGTGCCATAGGCCGAAGAACAGAAAGCTCATGACAACGGCGATCAGCAGGCTGGCAAGGTCGTAGAGGGTCTTGAAGCGGGTGACGTTCAGGCCCTTTTCGCGGGTGACTTCCCGGACGAACAGTTCGTAGACCGCCGGGGCCAGGTAGGTGTGGAACATCAGGCTCACGGCGAAGGCGGTGATGAAGAAGCCTGCGAGGTAAAACAGAACGCGCACGGCCATGGTTTCCGCCCCGGGGAAGCTTAAGAGCATCAAGAAGCCGTCCAGCATCAGGCCGTACACAAAGGCCGTGACGAAGGAGAACACGTAGCCGAGCTTGGCCTTGCGCAGCAAGAGCATCATGGCGATGAGCAGGACCGCCTGCAGGGTGTATTCCGCCATGCCGAAGGAGAAGAAGGACAGGTACTGGGAGATCTTCAGGTGCAGCAGGTACGCCGGCGCCACCACCATGGATACGCCGAAGTCCGCCAGGGTCATCATGGCGGTGCCCAGGGCCATGGTCACGATGCCGATGAGGTAAGAAAGTTCCGTGTAAAACGTGCGCTGTTTCATGAAAACGCCTCCAAATGCAAAAAAATCTTTCCTGTTTGATGAAGAAACAGGAAAAGATCTTGCCGCTATTCTAGTCCATGCGACGGGAAATGTCAAGACTTGTAAAATCTGCGATTTTATTCGGAAAACGTGTCGAATCTGATTTGTTGACGCCTTTTGCGTGGGAATTTATAATGGATAGCAGGGGATGATCGACTTGAAACGAATTCTTTTCTTCGCCTGCCTGCTGCTTACCTTCTGCGCCTGCGGGCAGAAAACGCCGCCTGCTGTGGATCTGGACCTGTATTCCGATCGGGGCTTTGCTGTCAAAATGGAGGAGATTTTTGCCGATCCGTCGGCCTACGAGGGCGCGGCGGTCCGCCTGACGGGGCAGTATTACGCCTCGGAGGACTATGCCTACATTCTGCGCACCGCGCCCGATGGCGCGGCGTGTGGCTTTGAGCTGGCCTGGGCGGGAGAGAAACCCGAATCCGGCCAATGGATCCTGGCGGTGGGCAGGATAAAAAGCTACATGGAGGGCGACCGGCGCTATTTGCAGCTCTGCGCCGAGCAGCTGTATGAAACGGGCCGCAGCGAGGAGCGCATCGAGATTTCGGAGAACGCCTTCCTGACGGATTTGGCGCAGCTTTATGAAACCGCCGGGGAACATCTGGGGGCACGGGTCACCCTCACGGGCCTGAACGGCGGAGGCTATGTGTACCGCACGGCGGAGTATCTGGACGGGCGCGCGGGCCCGGTGGGCCTGGAGTTTTTAAGCCTGTCCGAAGTGCCGGAGGAGGGAACTTGGATCACCGTCACGGGAACCCTGAGCGCCTACGAGCGGGAGGGGGAAACGGTGCTGACCCTCATCGATGGGTACATTACCGCCGCCGAACCGGCTCAGCAGCCCATAAAAGAAACACCTTGATGCATTGCATCAAGGTGTTTTGCGTTTAACCTTCACAGCGGGCGAAGAGGTTCTGCAGCGCTTCTTCGTAGCCGGCGGGATCCACCAGGTAACCCATGCCGTGCTCCGCACCCTCCACGATCAGAAGATCCTTGGGCGCTTTGCAGGCCAGGTAGTTTTCCAGGGTCATGGCCAGGGGAACGAAGTTGTCCTCATCGCCGTGGACGAAGAGAACGGGCAGCTTGTTTTCCTTCAGAGCCTCCAGGGTGGAGTACTCGGAGTAGCTGTAGCCGGCCTTGGCCCGGTTGAACAGGTCGATCACGCCCACCAGTTTTTCCGGCAGGTGTGCCTTGCGGCTCAGCACGTTGGCCACGATGGCTCTGGGGGAGGTGAAGCCGGAGTCGGCGATGATGCCTTTGACGTTCTTGGGAAGGTCCAGGCCGGTGGCCATCAGCACGGTGGCCGCACCCATGCTCACGCCGCCCAGATACAGGGGCAGCTCCTCGCCGAAGCGATCGCACAGATATTCTGCCCAGGCTTTGCAGTCGTAGCGCTCCAGGACGCCGAAGCCGATGTATTCGCCCTCGGATTCGCCGTGGCCGCGCTGCTCGACGATGAGCACGTTGCAGTTGTGATTGTGCTGGTAGCGGGTCATCATGCCCATGTCCGCCTGCCAGGGCTCGCGCCAGCCGTGCATCAGAAGCTCGGTGCGCTGGGCATTTTCGCAGGTGAGCAGGTGGCCCTTGAGTTTCAGACCGTCGTGGCTGGTGATGGTCACCTCTTCCAGATTCTGGGCCAGGAGCCATTCTCTGGCTTCCCGCACGCGCTCACGCTGGGAGGTGGTGAAGCTGTCTTCTATGGGGTTGCGGGCGCTCATGCGGCGGAAGAGGGGGTCATCCCGGCGGGAAACCAGGTTGTTCAGACCATTGAGGACCGCGCCCGCCGTCAGGCCGATACCCAGCGCCGTGCCGACGCCGATGGCGATTTTGGTGGAGTTCTTCATAAAATTCCTCCTTTTTAGAACACTGCGCCCTGCGCGCTGAAGCGGCAGGACGCGGGTGGGTTACTGCTTGTTGTGGATGTAAAGCACGCCCAGGGTGCTGGGGCCGCAGTGGCAGCTGATGGTGCTGCCGGCGGTGCCTTCGGTGATGGTGTCGAAGTTGCCGTAGTCCAGGATGGCCTGGCGGGCAGCGTCGACGGATTCCTCAGCGGTGGAGTAGGTGTAGGTCAGGAAGATGCGATCGTTCTGCAGGTCATCCCGGCCTTCCAGACGCTCCTTGACGTAGGCACTCAGGCACTTGGGGAAGCTGCCGCGGTACTTTTTGCCCACGTGCATCTTGCCGTCCTTGACCTCAATGCAGGGCCGCAGGTGCAGAAGGTTGGCACCCAGGGCCGCAACGGAAGAGCAGCGGCCGCCCTTGGCCAAAAAGTCCAGGCGATCCACCAGGAAGCTGGCATCCACTCTGGGGGCCAGATCCTTCATTTCCTCCACGATGGCCTGCGGCTCCATGCCGGCGCGGGCACACTTGCAGGCCTCCAGAACCACATGGCCGTGGCCGGTGGAGAGATTGCGGGAGTCGACAACGTAGACATTTTCGAACTCTGCGGCAGCCAGACAGGCGTTCTGGTAGCAGCTGGAGAACTCTGCGGAGATGTTCACGTGGATCAGGGCATCATAGCCTTCGAGACTCTTGCGGAAGAATTCGTAATAGTCTGCCATGTTGACAGCGGCGGTGGTGCACAGATCGCCGCCGGCGGCCACATGGGCGAAGATGTCAGCGGGGGTGATGTCCACGCCGTCCTGGAAGGCCTCGCCGCCCTTCATAACGGTCAGAGGCATGATGGTGATGTTAAATTCGTCCAGCAGCGCCTTCGGCAAATCACAGGTGCTGTCGGCAGTGATTTTGATGTTCATATAGTATGGGCCTTTCTGAAAATAATATTCGAAAAAACGGAGTTTTTTCGGATAAAGGTCTTAAATATTATATAGCACCCGTAAATGAATGTCAATCGGTTTCCCCGGAGGGAAGTTTCACGGGAAAATGCAGTAATTGCACTTGTTTCAAACGGCCTTCGGCGCTATAATAAGAAAAAAGAAACGCAAGAGGAACCGCAATATGCTGCTCAGAACCAATTACCACACCCACACCGCCCGGTGTCACCATGCCCGGGGCACGGATCGGGAATATATAGAGTGCGCAATTGAGGCCGGCCTGCGCCTTTTGGGCTTTGCCGACCACATGCCCTGGCCGGGCGATCCGCCCGCCATCCAATCCTCCCGGATGCCCATGGCGGAATTGGAGGATTACTTCACTGCCCTGACGGACCTGAAAAAGGAATATGCTTCCCAGATTGAGATCCACATCGGCATGGAAACGGAGAATTTCGACCTGCTGGACGAGCAGTTGAAGAATCTGGAAGACTACCCCTGCGAGTATTTGCTCCTGGGCCACCACTACACCGGCTATCATGAGGGCAACCATTACTTCGGTAGGCCCTTCGACGCGCCGGAGCTGTTGGAAAACTACGTGTCCCACGTGCTCGACGCCATAGATTCCGGGCGCTTTCTGTATGTGGCCCACCCGGATCTGCCCAAGTTCCTGGGGGACCGGGCGTTGCTGATTGCGGCCTATCACCGCATCTGCGCCGCGGCCAAAAAGGCGGAGCTTCCCTTGGAAGTGAACACCCTGGGTCTGCGGGACGGCCGCAACTATCCCAGTGAGGCCTTCTTCCGCATCGCGGCCGAGTACGGCTGCACCCTCTGTGTGGGCGTGGACGCCCATTCGCCCCGCCAGCTCAAGGACGAAGAGAGTGTCAACGGTGCTTACCGTTTTGCCCATTCCTTTGGCCTTCCGGTGGTGGAGGAATTTGACCTGAGTCAGAACAAGCTGCGCTGAAGATGTGCACATTACCCGGCCAGCGCCGGAAGAGTGGAGATAAGAAAACATGAAGAAAAAAACCAGAAATCGCCTGATTGCCGCGGGCGTGGTGCTTGTCATCGCGCTGCTGGTTGTTCTTGGCTACCGCTTTGTCATCCATAACATGCTGATTCCCGCCGATCAGGTCATCAAGTGCGCCCAGAAGTCCGAGTGGAGCGATGAGATCAACGCCTCCATCTTTACCTATGAGATCGAGAACGAGTACTGCAAGACCGTGCAGATGAACGGCGGCGATGTGCAGGGCTACTGCCTGCCGGCGGAGAACTACGGCCTGATCTGCTTCGGCACGGCCAATGTCTATGTTTACGAGGCGCTGACCTTCGACGGAAAGACGGATTACTACCAGACCTGGATCATCAACTTCTACACCGGCTCTGAGGTGATCCAGAAAACCACCTACACTTCGCCCACAGAGTTTTCCAGTGAGTATGTGGAAAACTATATCGCCATCGAGAACCCCGATAACCTGGTGATCGTCAACGGCTCGGTGGAGTTCTATCGCAACCCCAACGGATAAAAAGAGCGCCCCTGCCTTGCGGCAGAGGCCAGTCGGGTTGTGAAACGGGTTATGAAGTGCGCTCGTATTGGCTAAGCTGCAGGAAAATTGTACCACAAACCGCGGAAGAAACCGGTCGAAACCGGTCGCTCCGCGGTTTTTTCTATCCCGCCTGCTTGGGGATGCGGATGGTCAGCACGATCTCCTCTTCTGTCTCCTCCCGCTGGGCGGCGGCATCGATGCCCGCGCCCTTGATGAGGTCCAGATTGTGATTCACCGCGTTGAGGAACAATCGCACATCCCGCATCACGAAGCTGCCCAGGCCTCGCTTCTGGGTGGGTTTTTCCGCCAGCAGGGCCTCTATGTACTGCTCCGTTCGGGCGACGGTCATCTGCTTGGCCACGATCTGGTCAATGGCGTCCATGCGCAGCTGTTCGTCCTCCAGTCGCAGCAGGGCCCGGGCGTGGCGCTCGGTCAGGCCGTTCTCCCGCAGGGCCTGCAGCACCTTTGGCCCGTGGCGCAGCAGGCGCAGCTTGTTGGCCACGGCGCTCTGGCTCAGGCCCACCCGCAGGGCGGCCTGTTCCTGGCTCAGGCCGTACAGCCGCATCAGTCGCGCCAGGCCCTCGGCCTGCTCGATGTAATCCAGATCCCGGCGCTGCAGGTTTTCCACCAACGCCAGCATGCCGCTCTGCAGCTCGTCCACCGCCACTACGATGCAGGGGACCTCTTTCACCCCGGCAATCTTGGCTGCCCGCAGGCGGCGCTCGCCCGCCACCAGCTCGTAGTCGCGCTCCCGACGGCGCACGGTCAGCGGCTGCAGGATGCCGTACTGTACGATGCTCTGGGCCAGCTCCTGCAACCCTGCCTGGTCAAAGACTTTGCGTGGTTGGCTGGGATTCGGCCGGATCAGGTGTGTGGAGATGAACAGCACCCGCCCGGATTCAAAAAAATTCTTTCCGCTTTTCATGAAATCCTTCCTTTCTCCTATGTGCTTCCTATGGTTATTTTCGGGGAAATTTCCCGCGAAATCCCACGAAAAGCGTCTGGATCACACAATATGTGGAGAGGAAAATGGAGAGAAAACACAAAATATTGCGATTTAGAGAAAAAACCGGAATGCATTGCAAGAAAAGTGGGAATGTGGTATAGTAAAACTGTATGCAAACCTATCATTTCAGCCGGAACGAGGTTAAAAATATCCTATGATTGAACGAGTTACCCCGGCCTTGCAGGCCGAATATGAGGCCTTTGTGCAGGGCCATCCCAAGGGCCATTTTGCCCAGAGCTTCCTGTGGGCCAAGCAGAAGCCCATGTGGAGCCATGAGGCCATCCTCTGCCGCGGCGACGATGGCGCCATCAAGGGCGCTTTGAGTGTATTGATCCGCAAGGTGCCGGGCCTTCCCTATACCCTGATGTATGCCTGCCGCGGCCCGGTGTGCGACGTGCACGATTACCGCACCCTCAACGAGCTGCTTGACGGCGCCAAGGCCCTGGCCAAGGAGCGCAAGAGCTATGTGCTGAAGATCGATCCAGATGTGGTCAGTTCCGATAAGGCCTTTTTTGAGTCCATGCGCGCCTATGGCTTTGAGGGCAAGGAGGGCGGCAAGAACTTTGAGGCCATCCAACCCCGCTACGTTTTCCGCCTAGATGTGGAGGGAAAGACCGAGGAGGAGGTCCTGGCCGGCTTCCACCAGAAGTGGCGCTACAACATCCGCCTGGCCCAGAAAAAGGGCGTGGAAGTGCGCATTGAGGGCAAGGAGGCGGTTCCTGCCTTTGCAGATCTGATGCTCACCACCGGCCTGCGCGACGGCTTCGTCACCCGCCAGCCGGAGTACTTTTCCGATATGCTGGACAACCTGGGCGAACACGCCCGCCTGTATATGGCCTATCACGAGGGTACGCCCATCGCCGGCACCCTGGCCATCGGCTACGGCGACAAGGTCTGGTACCTCTACGGCGCTTCCTCCAACGAGCACCGCAACCTGATGCCCAACTACCTGCTGCAGTGGAACATGATCCAGTGGGCCATTGAGCGGGGCGCCCGGGTGTATGACTTCCGCGGCGTGTCCGGCGATCTTTCTGAGGACAACCCCCTCTACGGCCTTTACAAGTTCAAAAAAGGCTTCGGCGGTGACTTCACCGAGTTCGTGGGCGAGATGGATCTGGTCCTCAACCCCGTCATCTACTTTGCCGTGGAGCACGGTACCAATCTGCTGCGCGATGTGCGCACCAAACTGTATTTGCTGAAAAACCGCGACAAGCGGTAAGATCTTGAAGGAGGCGGCACGAATGAAAACCTATGTGGTAGATACCGCTGCGCTGGCAGAAAACGCCCGCATTGTCCGGGAAACGGCCGCCCCCGCGGCCGTCTGGGCCGTTGTCAAGGGCGATGGCTACGGCCTGGGTGTCCGAAAATTCGCCAAGCTCTTAAAAAAGCAGGGCTACAGCCACTTCGCCGTTACTGAGACGCGCGAGGCGGAGATCCTGCGGGAAAACGGCTTTGAACATGAGCAGATCTTAATGCTCCGGGCCACCTGCGAGGAATCGGAGCTGGAACAGCTGGTGCTGTTGAACGTCATCTGCAACATCGGCTCCCTGCAGGAGGCAGAGACCCTCAACGCTGTTGCCACCCGCCTGGGCAAGGCTGCCGAGGCGCATATCAGCCTGGACACCGGCATGGGCCGCTACGGTTTCCTGCCGGATGCGCTGGATGATGTGGTGCGTGTGCACCGGGAATATCCCATGCTGGCCATCACCGGCACCTTCACCCACTTCTCCTGCGCCTTTTGCAGCCGGAAAAAGACCGAGCAGCAGTACGCGCGCTTCCAGGCCGCCCTCAAGGAGCTCACCGCTCGGGGTGTCAATCCCGGTGAAGTGCACTGTGCCAACTCCTCGACCCTGTTCCGCCATCCCGAAATGCGCTGCGACAGCGTGCGCGTGGGTTCGGCCCTGCTGGGCAGACTGGCGATCCGCACCAAACCGACCCTGAAGAAGATCGGCTGGATCGAGGCCTCCGTGGAGCAGGTGCGCCAGCTTCCCGCCGGTTGGGACGTGGGCTACGGCGCAGGCTACACCACGAAGAAGCCCACCACCGTCGCCATCATCGGCGTGGGTTATTACCACGGATTCGGCGCCCAGATGGGCCAGGACCTGTTCCGTTTTTCTGATATCGTGCGGGGCTGCCTGAGTCAGTTGAAAGCGTTGGTTACCCGTAAAAAACTTTATGTAACCATCGAAAACCGCCGTTGCCCGGTGCTGGGTCACGTGGGTATGCTGCACGTGGTGGCGGATGTGACCGGGTTTGACGTTTCCGTGGGCGATATTGCCCGGCTGGAGGCCAATCCCCTTTACATCAAGGGCCTCGGCATTGAATATCGCTGAAACGCATCCCCGCTTTCCGCGGGGATGTTCTTGAAAATCCCCAATTGGAGGTACATATTATGGCAAAAACGACTCTGGGCCGTACCGGCCTTGTGGTGGAGCGCAACGCCTTCGGCGCGCTGCCCATCCAGCGCATTTCTGACGAGGCGGCGGTGGCCCTTGTGCGCCGTGCCGTCTCCGGCGGCATGGATTTCATCGACACCGCCCGCAGCTACACCGATTCCGAGCACAAGCTGGGCCTGGCCTTCGGCGGCAATTGGAACGGCATCACCCTGGCCACCAAGACCCACGCCCTGGACGCCGAGACCTTCTGGCAGCATCTGCACACGAGCCTGACGGAATTGAAGCGCGACTGCATTGATATTTACCAGTTCCACAATCCCGCCTTCTGCCCCAAGCCGGGCGGAGAGGACGGCCTGTACGACGCTGCCCTGGAGGCCAAACGCCAGGGCAAGATCCGCTTCATCGGCATCACCAACCACCGCCTGAGCGTGGCGAAGGAGGCCATCGAGTCCGGCCTGTATGACACCCTGCAGTTCCCCTTCAGCTACCTCTCCACCGAGAAGGAGCTGGAGCTGGTGAACCTGACCCGGGAAGCGGGCATGGGATTCATTGCCATGAAGGCCCTCTCCGGCGGTCTGATTACCCACTCCGCTGCGGCCTGCGCCTGGCTGATGGAGCATGAGGGCGTGGTGCCCATCTGGGGCATCCAGCGCGATTGGGAGCTGGACGAGTTCCTCTCCTACATTCCCACGGCCCCTGTGCTCACGGATGAGATGCGCGCCGTCATTGATGCCGACCGCGCCGTGCTGCAGGGTGAGTTCTGCCGCGGCTGCGGCTACTGCATGCCCTGTCCCCAGGGGATCGAGATCAACACCTGCGCCAGAGCATCTCTGCTGCTGCGCCGCGCGCCCAGCGAGAGCCTCCTGAATGAAGAGGGTCAGCAGAAGATGAAGAAGATCGAGGATTGCACCTCCTGCGGCGCCTGCGCCGCAAAGTGCCCCTACGGGCTGGACACCCCGGCTCTGCTGCAGAGAAACTATCAGGACTACCGAGAAGTGCTTGCCGGCAAGCCGCTGTAAGGGGAGCGCAGAATGAAAACTTCCCTGCGCGCCGAGACCGGCGCAAAACTCAGCGTCCTTCTGAGCATGGCCATCTGGGGCTCTGTGGGCATCTTTGTGCGATATATCCCGCTTCCTTCCAGTGTCATCGCTTTGGCCCGGGGTGTGATCGGTCTGGCGTTTCTCTTGCTGGTGGTGCTCCTTCGCGCACAGCGTGTCGACTTTGCCGCCATCCGCCGCAATCTGCCCGTTCTGTGTATTTCCAGCGTGGCCCTGGGCGCCAACTGGATCCTGCTGTTTGAAGCTTATCGATTTACCACCGTGGCAACGGCCACCCTGTGCTACTATTTTGCGCCGATCCTTCTGATCGTGGCCTCGCCGATCCTTTTGAAGGAGAAACTCTCCCGCCGCAAGGTACTCTGCGTTGTGGTGGCCCTTGTGGGCATGGTGTTCGTCTCCGGCGTAGCCGAGGGCGGCCTGCCGGGGCGTGACGAGGCCCTGGGCATTGCCTTTGGCCTGCTGGCGGCGGTGCTGTACGCCACCGTGGTGCTGATGAATAAGAAGATGCGCGACATCGCGGCCTTTGACCGCACCATGACCCAGTTGGGGCTATCTGCCGTGGTGCTGCTGCCGTACATTCTTTTGACGGAAAACCTTTCTACCCTGCAAGTAGATGCTATGGGCATCGCCCTGCTGGCGGTGGTGGGCGTTGTGCACACGGGCATCGCCTACGCCCTGTACTTCGGCGCGCTGGATCGCCTGAAGGCCCAGACGGCGGCCATTTTCAGTTACGTCGATCCGGTGCTGGCCATCGTGTTTTCGGCCCTTCTGCTGCGCGAACCGCTGACGATCTACAGCGTCATTGGCGCGGTACTGATCCTGGGCAGCGCCCTGGTCAGTGAACTGCCGGAACGGAAAAGGAGCGATTCAACAGGAAGATGAATCAATACAAGGCCAGTGGCATTTTGTTTATCTTTGCCGGTGTGCTGCTTGCCGCCGCTGCCCTGGTGGGGTAGAAACACATTGTGATGCCTTTGGGCCTGTTCTTTGTGATCCTGGGCTTTCTTGTGAGCAAAAAAAAGGAAACGAATGAAAAAACACCCCTCTTTTGAGGGGTGTTCACTTTTTATGTCCGCAGGGCGAAGATCACATCGCTTCTGGCATTCAGGATTTCAAGGCTTTCCTCAGAAGAGAAATGCCCTTCCATGCCCACCCGGCCGGGAAGACCACTGCGAGCAGGAAGAATCTGAAGCTCGGCTGCGGCATATTCTGCCAGGAAGGATTTGATGTCAGCGCCGGCATCCAGTTCCACGTACAAACGGATACTGCGCTCATGCTGCTCGGAACGATGCAGCAGCCGAATGGCGATCAGGCAGATTGCGGTGCCCAGCACGGCGCCTTCGTAGAAACCGATGCCCAGGGCCAGACCGATGACCGCTGTGGTCCACAAACCGGCCGCAGTCGTCAGGCCTGTGACCTGAAAACGCTCGCGCACCAGGATGGTGCCGGCGCCCAGAAAACCAATGCCGGAGATGACCTGGGCACCCAGACGCAGCGGGTCAGAGTCGAAACCGAGGTTGTTGACGGCAAATTGACCCACCAGGGTACTGATGCACGCACCAAGGCAGACGATGATATAGGTGCGCAGACCCGCCGGGCGATCCCGGCGCTCGCGCTCCAAACCGATCAGGCCGCCCAGGACCAGTGACAACAGCAGGCGCAGGACAATGGTGATGATGTTCAGTTCTCGCAGAAAGAAGAGAATCTTTGTCATGGGAGCCTCCTTATAACAGAGTTTTCAGGCCCTCGATCAGGGCGGTCACGTCCTCAGGGGTGTTGTCTCGGCTGAAGCTGACACGCACCGCGCCATCAATGGCCCGGTTGTCCGCGCCCGCTGCCAGAAGAGCGTGGCTGCGGTGGCCGCGGCTGCAGGCGGAGCCTGCGGAGACGTAAATCTCCTGGTCCTGCAGGCGGTTGATGATCAGCTGGCTGCGCAGACCGGGGATGGAGAGGCTGACGATGTGGGGTGCTGCGCCCACGCCCAGGATCTGTACACCGGGCAGCGCCTGGAGCTCCGCCACCAGGCTGTCGCGCAGCGCTGCCATGGCGGCCATATCTTCCCGGGCGGTTTTGCGCAGGGCCTCCGCCGCTGCGCCGAAGGCGCAGATGGCGGGCACCGCCTCGGTGCCGCTTCTAAGGTTGGATTCCTGCCCGCCGCCGTGCTGATAGGCCGGCAGGTGCAGGTTCGGCCGGATATACAGGGCGCCCGCGCCCTTGATGCCGTGGATCTTATGGGCGCTGACGGAAATCAGATCCGCACCCAGGGTTTTGGCGTTGAAGGGCACCTTGAACAGCCCCTGCACCGCGTCGGTGTGGAAGATGGCCTCCGCTTTTGCCCGGTGCAGCGCCTGGGCCATCTCCCGGATGGGCTGCACGGCGCCCGTTTCGTTGTTGACCATCATGATGCTGGCGAAAATTGTGTCCGGCCGGATGGCGGCACGGAAATCCTCCAGAGTGACGGTACCGTCGGCTCCGGGGGTCAAGTAGGTGACCTCAAAGCCCTGGGCCTCCAGCCGCGCCATGGGATGCAGCACCGCGTGGTGCTCAAAGGCGGTGGTGATGATATGCTGCCCGCGCTTGCCCAGTTTCTCAACGGAAGAAAAAATGGCCCAGTTGTCGGCTTCGGTGCCGCCGGAGGTGAAATAGATGCACTTCTTGTCCGCGCCCAGGGCGGCGGCCACCTGCGCGCGGGCCAGCTCGATGCGTTCTAAGGCCCGGTTGCCCAGGCGGTGAATGGAGCTGGGATTGCCCCAGCAATCCTGCATCGCTTCGTTTGCAGCCGCCACGGCGGCCTCGCAAGGCCGGGTGGTGGCGGAATTGTCCAGATAAATCATTTGAAATCCTACTTTCCTACACAAAAACGGGAGAAAATGCGGCTGACGACCTCTTCGCGCATGTGCTTGCCGGTGATTTCGCCCAGGGCGCTCAGGGCGGCCTCCACGTCCAGAAGCACCGCGTCGGGGGTGAAGCCTGCGTCCAGGCTGTCCAGGGTGCACTCCAGGGCAGTCAGGGCCTGCTCCACCGCGCCCGCCTGGCGGGCGTTGGTAAGGATGCTGCCGGCCTGGTGGCCCTCGGTGCCGAACCGGTCGCGAACAAACTGCTCCAGCGCGTCCAAACCCCGGGCATCCTTAGCGCTGATGGTGAACACCGCGTCAAAGGGCAGCTCGGTCACCACCTGGGGCAGGTCCGACTTGTTGATAAGGCCAATGGCGCATTCCGCCTGCCTGGCGGCAGCGATGGCCCTGAAGTCCTCTTCGGTGAGCGCTTCTGAGCCGTCGCAGACGAACAGGGCCAGCTGGGCCTGTTCGGCGGCCTGCAGAGAGCGGTCCACGCCCATGCGCTCAATTTCGTCGGCGGTGTCGCGGATGCCCGCGGTGTCCGTCAGGCGCAGCAGCACGCCGCCTACACGCACCTGCTCCTCCACGGTGTCCCGGGTGGTGCCGGCGGTGGCGGTGACGATCACGCGCTCGTAGCCCGCCAGGGCGTTTAAGAGGCTGGATTTGCCCACGTTGGGCCTGCCCAGGATGACGGCACGCACGCCGTCCTTCAAAATCTGGCCCCGGGCGTAGCTGGCGGAAAGGCTGCGCAGCTGCGCGGCCTCTGCCGCAAGGCTTTGACGCTGCTGGGAAAGCTCAAAGGGATCGATGTCCTCGTCGGGGTAGTCCACCACGGCGTGGAAGTGGGCCAGCACGTCGGTCAGACGGTCGTAGATGCCCTCCACGCTGCGGCGCAGGGCGCCGCCCACCTGGCTTGCTGCGTTGGCGGCGGCCTCGGCGGTGGACGATTCAATGAGGTCGATGACGGCCTCTGCCTGGGTCAGATCCATGCGGCCGTTCAAAAAGGCCCGTTTGGTGAACTCGCCGGGCTCGGCCATGCGCGCGCCATGGGCAATCAGGGCCTGCAGCGCAGCGGAAAGCACGGCGGGGGAGCCGTGGCATTGCAGCTCCACGGTGTCCTCACCGGTATAGGAGTGGGGCGCGCGGCTGTAGACGGCCATGCACTGGTCGATGGTTTGACCCTCACGGTTCGTCAGCGTGCCCAGCACCAGCCTGCGATTCTGCGCATCGGAAAGGGCGCCGCGCAGGGGCGTAAAAATCTTCTCCGCCACGCTGCAGCAGCCGTCGCCGGATAGGCGCACCACGCCAATGGCGCTTTGTGCCGGGGCGGTGGAAAGCGCGCAGATCACATCAGCCATAAAAACACCTCAAAGTTTGCAATCTCATCCTTATTATAACGGTTTTCCCGCATTCTGCAAGGGGCAGACGCATAATGCACCCTGGGCGAGGCAGACTAAGACCCGAGGTGATTGTGTGCAGCAGCTCAAAGGACAAATTGAATCCCAGTTTTCCGGTGCCGCGGACTTTATCCGCCGCAGCGTCCTGACGCCCGCAGGGGAGGAGGTCATCGTCTACGCCATCGATGGCCTGGTGGCGGGCATTCACCTGGGCGACAGCGTGGTAAAACCCCTGGTGCAGGGCGATGCGGTCTACGGCGCGGTGGAGGTGCCGGTGCAGGATGCCCAAAAGGCCGCCTGGCTGCTGGTCAACGGCTTCTGCGTGGTGGTCTGGCCGGATCGCATCGCGGCCTACGAGGTCAAAACCCCCGAGAAGCGGGGCGTCTCCGCGCCCACGGTGGAGAACACCGTCAAGGGCGCCAAGGACGCCTTCACCGAAACGAACCGCACCAACACCTCCCTCATCCGCCGCCATCTGCGCACGCCGGATCTCAGGGTGTTCGAGACCCAGGTGGGCCGGCGCAGCCTGACCAACGTTTCGGTTCTTTCCATCGAGGGCTTGACCAACCCGGATCTTCTGGCTCGGGTCAAGGCAAGGCTGGCGGAGATCGACATCGACGGCCTCATTTCCCCGGCCGCCGCGGAGGAATACCTGACCGGTTCCAGAAAAACGGCCTTTCCACTCCTGAGCTTCACCGAGCGCACCGACAAATTCTGCCAGGGCCTGCTTGCCGGGCGAGTGGGCGTGATCGTGGATGGCCTGCCCCTGGGCTATCTGCTGCCGGTGGATCTTGCGTATCTTCTGCACTCGCCGGAGGATCGGGGGACGGATTACATCACCGCGTCCTGCGTGCGGGTGCTGCGCTATATCGCACTTCTTTTGAGCCTGCTGCTGCCGGGCCTGTATGTGGCGGCGGCGTATTTTCACCCCGAAATGCTGCCAACCCAGCTGCTTTTATCCATCATCGAGAGCAAAAAAGATGTGCCCTTTCCCACGGTGATGGAGGTGCTGGGCCTGCTCGTGGCCTTTGAGCTGCTGCAGGAGGCGGGCCTGCACCTGCCCAAGGCGGTGGGGCACACCGTCTCCATCATCGGCGGCCTGGTGGTGGGCAGCGCCGCGGTGGAGGCGAAGCTCATCTCTCCCGCGGCGCTGATCGTGGTGGCTGTGGCGGGCATCTGCGGCTACTGCCTGCCGGTACAGGACTTTGCCAACGCCGTGCGGGTCTGGCGGTTCGGCCTGACCCTGTGCGCCTGCCTGGCGGGGCTGTTCGGCCTGAGCATGGGTGCGGTGGCGCTGGCCATCCATTTGGCGCAGATCGAGTCGCTGGGGGTGGCGTATCTGGCGCCGTTCTGCCGGGAAGAGGGAGCTGCTTCTATTCTGCGCACGCGTTTGGTGCGGCAGCGACGGCGCGACGGCTTCCTCAAGCCGGAGGACCGTTTCAATCAGCGGGAGGAGAAGAAATGAAAGTGATTGCATCGCTGCTGGTGCTGCAGCTGCTGCTCGCGGCCTTCGGTCTGTTTCCCTTCTCGGGGGAGAAGATCGCCGATCTGCAGCCGGTGCAGGTGCTCACCGTGCAGCAGCTTCCGGGCGCTGTGCTGCTGCGCACGGACAACGGTCTTTCCGGCTACGGCGCGGACTACGCCGAGGCCATGGAGCGCCTGGAAAAGACCGCCCCGGGCAAGGCCTTCTTCGCCTGCTGCAGCGCCGTGGTGCTCTGTGGCGGAGAGGAGAGTCTGTCTGCCGTTGTGCAGGATGCGCGCCTGCGGCCCGCAGCCGCGGTGTATCGGGCGCCCTTTGCACCGGACGCGGCGCAGCTGCAGCCGGTGCTCGCCGCCCATCCGGGCGGTGTGCGCATTGCAGATCTGCAGCGCGGCGGCGAGTCGCTGCCGCAGCTGATTCCCCTGGAGGAAGGATGGCTGGTGGAAGATGGTGCATAATCGGCAGCTGGCCGCCTGGGTCTGCGCAGCCTGCGCGCTGAGTTTTGCCCACACTGCGGGAAAGCTGAGCTGGTATCTGGCTGCGTTCATCGCCGCTGGGATGGGGCTGATACTATTATATATATTGTATCTTGCGCCCGCGAACGGTTTCGCAACAGCGTGCGTGACGGCTTGGGGACATTTGCCGGGGCGAATCGTGCTGCTGCTCTGCGCAGCCTGGACGGCTTTGATGGCGGGCTTCGCCGCTGCTCTGACGGCGGAGGCCTTTCCGGCGGCAGACGGAAGCCCCATGATTCCGCTGACGGTGTTACTGCTCTCAGCCTGGGCCGTGCACAACGGTGTTGCCGTGGGCGCGCGGGTCAGCGCGGTGCTGTTGCCGTTCCTGGTTTCGTTCTTTGTGTTCATCGTGGCCTTCGGCTGGAGGGAAGTAGAACTGGAGCTGAGGCAGGCACCTGCCTTTGATTTGAGAGCGGTCTGCGTGATACTGCTGCCTCTGGGTGCATCGCTGCTTCCCAGAGCAGAGGGGAAGACCCGGCCCCTTCGCTGGATCGCGGGTCTCTGCATTGCTGCCGCAGCCTTAGCGGCGACGGCAGCAAAGTGGGGCAGCCTGTACCGGGCCGTCATGTCCATTTCGGTCTTTGGGGTCATGGAGCGCTTTGAAGCGTTGCTGTGTGCTGCCATGGCAGCGGGCGGCGTGTGCCTGTGCACCCTGCTGGGCAGCGCTGGACTAGGCCTACTGAAAGAAAAAAGAAAAGGCGCACAGACCTTCTTCTGGGCGCTGGCGGTGATCGGTCTGGCGCTGACAAATCGGCAAAATACCACGGTGTTATTGGTGTGTAGTCTCATATTTTGGGTCGCAATCCCCCTGGTCACACAATGGATAGCAAAATCGAAAAAAGATGAAAAAAGGTGTTGACAAATGTGGGATGGTCTGTTATTATATCTGAGCGCTCGGGAGAGAACGCCAAATACAAAGCAGTTTGAAGCGGTTTTCAAAGAAAAATCGCAGAAAACGAAAAAAGTACTTGACAAACGCCCGAGAGTGTGATAAAGTAAATGAGTTCGCTGCTGAAGTGGTGAACGAATTGAAGAGGGCCGCGAAGCGGCGTGTACCTTGTAAATTAAACAACGAGA
>SVLN01000003.1 GCA_015067925.1 Oscillospiraceae bacterium | reverse complement strand
CAACCGCCCCTCTTAGCTGCGTCCTCACAAGAAAACACAAACCGCAAATTTGGCCTTTTCCGCCGGACTCATCACCGTTTTTCCTTGTGTTACACAAAGTAGCACCGCGAAAAAACGGCTCGATCCGACGAAAAAATCCTTCATTTTCGGCTGTAAAACAGTTTTGCCCCACAGGAAAGCCTGTGGGGCAAAATTCATGTTTTCTTGTTCGGACTCCGCTTTTGAGGGGCGGTTTTGTTATGCATTTGTTCAGGCTGCTTTCTTGTTGGTGATTGCGCGAATCACAAACAGCGTGGCAACCGTCAGGGCAGCGCCAATCAGCAGGCAAACAACCCAGCTCTGGATGAAACCGGAGATGATAAACGTCACAAAGCTGATGGCAGCAACGGTAATTGCGTACGGTAGCTGCGTGGAAACATGGTTCACGTGGTCAACCTTAGCACCGGCAGAAGCCATGATGGTGGTATCGGAGATAGGGGAGCAATGGTCGCCGCAGACAGCGCCGGCCAGGCAGGCGGAAACGCCGATGATGAGCAGGGTGCTGCCCGGCTCAAAGATGGCGGCAACGATGGGGATCAGGATGCTGAAGGTACCCCAGCTGGTACCGGAAGCGAAAGCCAGCACGCAGGCCGCGATGAAGATGACGGCGGGGAGCATGCTGTACAGGCCTGCAGCAGCGCCGGTCATGATGCTTTCGAAGAACAGATCAGCGCTCAGGGAGTTGATCATGTTCTTCAGGCTGACGGCCAGAGTCAGAATGGTGATGGGGGGAACCATGGCGACGAAGCCCTTGGGGATGCACTCCATGGCGCCTCTGAGGGTGATGACGCCGCGGGCCAGGAAGTAAGCCATGATGAGAATCAGGGCGATGATACCACCCCAGGGCAGGCCAATGTAAACGTCGGTGTTGCCGAATGCGCCGATGAAGTCGCCGGCGAAGTCAGTGCCGCCCCAGGCGTCCACACCGAAGAAGCCGCCGACATAAACCATGCCGATGACGCAGGTGATAATCAGAATGACAACGGGAAGGATCAGGTCGATGACGCGGCCCTTGGGGTTGCCGGCCTCATTGCTGCCGTCTTCCAGAGCACCCAGGTTACCGTTAAGCTGGGCATTCATTTCGTGCAGCTTCATGGGGCCGTAGTCAAACTTCATCAGGACAATGGCAATGATGAAAACGAAAGTCAGCAGGGAATAGAAGTTATAGGGAATGGCACGCAAAAACAGACCGATGCCGGAGAAACCGGTATCCAGACCGTCGGTGGCGATGGTGACTGCGGCAGCCCAGGAACTGACCGGTGCGATCATACACACGGGAGCGGCAGTAGCGTCGATGATGTAAGCCAGCTTGGCACGGGAGATCTTGTGGCCGTCGGTGACGGGCTGCATGACGGAACCGACAGTCAGGCAGTTGAAATAGTCGTCGATGAAGATCAGAATGCCCAGAACAAAGGTGGCCAGCATGGCGCCTGCACGGGACTTGATGTTCTTTTCTGCCCAACGGCCGAAGGCAGCGGAGCCGCCGGAGACATTGACCAGGGCGACAATGATGCCTAAGAGAACCAGGAACAGGAAGATGCCGGCGCTGCCTTCGATGGCGGAAACGAAGCCGTCATTGATGACCATGTCCAGGGTGTCAACAGGCTTGAACTTGGTGGAGAACAGGGCGCCCACCAGAACGCCGATGAACAGAGATGAGTAAGCTTCTTTGGTGATCAGCGCCAGGACGATGGCGATGACCGGGGGCAGCAGGGCCCACACCGTGGCGGCAAACTCGTAGCCCTGGTTCGCCAGAACGATCGCAACGACCAGAAGGGCGACCAGCACCACAGCCACAGCGATCAGGCTGATGCGGCGGGCAGGGGATTGTTTCATGATTGGTTACCTCCATAAAAAGCGAAACGCCATGAGAACCATAGAATGCTCTCATAGCGTAAAGAGATCAGACAGCACTCCACAATTGTGACAGTCCGGCGGATGTTCTCCGACGGCCCGGCAATCGATCCGCCCGGCAGCAAATCGACCCCTCGGCGGAGATCCCTTTCTCTTCCCGGTGCCAGCCGATGGATGGAAGGTACTGATGAGCTCCGCGCCTCTATCATGACATATCGTTAAATTGTACACCTATTATAACAGATTCTTAAGTTCTGTCAACATATTTCCCTTTGATTCTGCAAGATTTGCGAAAGAATCCTGCAAAAGGACATCATTGCCCTATGCAGCATACAATGAAGCGGGAGGAATCAAAATGCTGGAGAGTTATATTACCTTTCGTTCTCTGACCCAGGCACAGCAGGGTAAACGGGCGCTGCAGGCCTATGAAATAAATGCACAACTGACCAGAGCGCCCAAGACCCTTGCAGAACGCGGTTGTACCCATGCGCTGCTCCTGCGAGGCATCGATCTTCCGATGGCGGCCAATGCGCTGCGGGTTTATGGCGTACCGTTCCGCAAAATCGTCCGCTTCGATGGCAGCGGGAATCTAGTGGAGGTGCGCGTGTGATCTATCTGGACAATGCAGCAACGACCCTGATGAAACCCAAGACGGTTCAGATGGCGGTGGTGCAGGCCATGCGCACCTGCGCTTCTCCGGGGCGGGGTGGGTATCCGGCGGCGGAACGGGCGGCGCAGGTAGTGTTCCACACCCGCACGCTTGCATCGGAACTGTTCGACTGCAAAGAGGAGCAAGTTGTCTTTACCTGCAACGCCACGCATGCACTGAATATTGCCATTGCATCGCTTGTAAAAAAGGCAGATCGCGTGATCGTCTCAGGATTTGAACACAATGCGGTCATGCGCCCGCTGTATGCGCTGGGAGCACAGATTGTGGTAGCTGGAAGGAAGCTCTTTGATCCGGCAGACACCCTGCGGGCGTTTTCCCATGAGCTGCGAAAGGGAGCGGCCTGCGTGGTGTGCACCCATGTTTCCAATGTGTTCGGCTATGTGCTGCCGGTGGAGGAAATTGCGGAGTTGTGCCTGTCCCATGGCGTGCCGCTGATTGTGGATGCATCTCAGTCCGCGGGGTGTCAGCAGGTTTATCTGAATCATTGGAGAGCAGCATTCGTGGCGATGCCCGGGCATAAGGGGCTCTACGGGCCTCAAGGAACGGGGATCCTGTTGACGTCAGAGGAAGCAAAGCCGCTGCTGTACGGGGGAACGGGCAGCCTGTCAGAATCGTTTGAGATGCCGGAGTTCTTGCCGGATCGATTGGAGGCCGGAACCCAGAACGTTGCGGGAATTGCAGGACTTGGCGCCGGGCTGGAGTTTGTGATGAACCGTTCCGTGCAGCGCATTTGCGCACACGAAACGCATCTGCGCAGCATCCTGACTCGGAACTTGAGCAGGATACCGGGGGTGAGGTGCTGGGACGGACCGGAGGGCGCCCAGAGCGGAGTTGTCTCGTTTTCCGTGGAAGGCTGGGATTGCGAACACTTTGCCGCAGCGCTCGCGGCGCAGAATGTGGCTGTTCGTGCAGGACTTCACTGTGCGCCGCTGGCCCATGAAAGCGCCGGGACTTTGCGGGAGGGAACCATCCGCGCCAGTGTCGGCGCGCTGAACACAAACGAGGATGCGGAAAGATTTGTACAAATTGTAAAAGTTCTTGCAAAAAGGAATACGGATGAGGGAAAACGGCTTGCCATGAAAGGATTTTAGCGTTATAATAAATTGATACAATACTGATAAAATGGCAGAAGTAGGTGAATTTGCTTGGAACAGATCAAAAGCTTTTTTGTGGAGAGCCTGAGTTCCATTCCTGTCCCCAGTCTTATGGATATCATCGACATGGCGGTCGTTGCGTATCTGTTCTATTTTATTCTGAATCTGATCCGCACCACCAGTGCGTTCCGAATTGCAAAGGCTATTGTGATTTTTCTGGTGGCAACCGGTGTGACCGGTATCCTGGAGATGAACGCACTGAACTTCTTGCTCAAGGGAGTTCTGGAAGTCGGTCTGATCGCTCTGGTTGTTATGTTCCAGCCGGAGCTGCGTAAGGCTCTTGACCGCTTGGGCGGCAGCTCTCTGAAAGACATGCTGGCCGGCAAGCCCAATGAAACGGAAATGGCCAACGTCATCAAGCAGACAGCCTCTGCCTGTGAATGGATGAGCAGAGAGCGCATCGGCGCCCTGATCGTCTTTGAGCGCAACAATGCTTTGAGTGACTATTACAACACCGGTACTGTACTGGATGCGGAAGTGTCCGACACGCTGCTGCGCAGCATCTTCTTTCCCAAGGCCGCCCTGCATGACGGCGCTGTGTTTGTGCGGAACGGCAGAGTTGCCGCCGCCAGCTGCGTGCTGCCGCTGACGGAAAAGACCCATCTGAGCCGTGACCTTGGAACGCGCCATCGCGCGGGTATCGGCATCAGTGAAGCCAGCGATGCTGTGGTGGTGATTGTTTCTGAGGAAACCGGCACCATTTCTGTGGCCGAAGGCGGCATGCTCAAACGACACCTGAGCGGTCAGACGCTCAGCCGCCTGCTGAGCAGCGAACTTGCCTCCGACGAGGGTCAGCAGCTTAAGGTGAATCTGATTGAGCGCGGCAGAGAGCTGCTTCAAAAGTACTGGACGAAAAAGGATGACAAGAATGCAAAAAAGTAAAATCCTTTCCATCGCTGCGGCAATTGCCGTTTCGGTTTTCCTGTGGATCTATGTTATGACCGTTGTTAACCCGGAGGACACCGTTACCATCTCGGGGATTCCTGTGACCTTCTCGGGCCAGGAAGTTCTGCGCGAGGATTATGGCCTGATCATTTCTGACGGCGAGGATGCTACCATTGATTTGAAGATCTCCGGCAAACGTTCCGAAATCAAAGACCTCAGCGCCAATAATATTACGCTTACGGTGGACGTCAGCAAAGTCCGTACGCCCAGAACGGTGAGTTCTGCATATGATATTACATTTCCCGCCAATGTGGACCCCAGCGAATTCAACATTACAGAACGTAGTTCCGGTACTGTGCGTTACACCGTTGAGCGTCTGGCAAAGAAAACGGTGGAAGTGATTGGCGTTTTTGAAGGTGACGCAGCCGAAGGCTATGAGATCGGCACCATGAAGTTTGATCGCGCCACCATTGAAGTCAGCGGCACCGAAGAAGAAATCGCGCCCATCAAGTATGCACAGGTGTTGCTGCAGCGTACCAATCTGAGTGAGACCATCACCGAGAGCCTGACCATTGAGCTCATCAACAATGATGGTTCCAAGACCAGCCTGGACGATGTGCTGACGGATGTGACCGAGGTAGAAGTGACGCTTCCCATCAGCAAGCTCAAGGAGGTGCAGCTGACGGTCAATCTGCTGGAGGGTGGCGGTGCCACGGAGCAGAACGCCTTTGTGGAAATTGATCCGCCCAGCGTGCTGCTTTCCGGCGATTCCACGGTGATTGACGGTGTCAATCAGATCAATCTGGGTAACATTGACCTGACGGAAGTGGAGAGCAGTGAGACCTTTGAGTTCCGGATTCTGATTCCAAATTCTGCGAAGAATATCAGTGGTGAAGAGACCGCCATCGTCGAAGTGACGCTGAAGGGCCTGTCCACCAGAAAGCTGCGGGCCGGTTCTATCGATTTCATCAATGTGGCTTCCGATCTGGAGCCGCAGTCGCTGACGACTCAGTTGATTGTATCTCTGCGTGGCCCCATGGATCAGGTCAGCAAGGTTAGTCCCAACAATATCCGCGCTGTGGCGGATTTGAGCAACTACACCAAACCTGGCACCTATGAAGTGCCTGTGACGATTTATATCGATGGCTATTCCAACGTCGGTGTTCTGGAGACCCGTACGATCACCGTGAGTCTGACCGCGGAAAACGATACCGGCGGAATTGTTGTCCCGGAACCCCAACCGGGAAATGAAGGCGCCGAGGGCGCGGAAAACGTAGGCAGTGTTGACAACTCCGACACTGCGGAGTCTACCTGATGTTTGGCTATGTACGCCCGCTGCGGGCAGAGCTGAAGGTCAAAACTCTGGAACAGTACCAGGCGGCCTACTGCGGCTTGTGCAGAACCCTGGGGAAAGAGTTTGGCTTTGCAGCGCGATTTACTGTCAGCTATGATCTGGTGTTTTTATACCTGCTGCTCGATGGCATGCAGCCTCAGGCAGACAGAACCCTCTGCCGCTGCCCGGCCAAGCCCTGGAAGAAGAAAGCCTGCGTGTGCCAGGGAAGGGCGCTGGAACAGGCTGCTGCTGTAAACGTGATTCTTACCTACTGGAAGTTGGAGGACGCCATCTGCGATGAGCGGGGCGTAAAACGTTTGGCTGCGCGGCTGGGCAAGCTTCTGCTGCATCGCGCTTACCAAAAAGCGGCCGGCGAAAACGAACGCATGGCGAAGATTGTGCCAACGCAGCTTCAACTGCTCAGCAGCCTTGAACAGGCGAAAAGTGAGAGTATGGACCGGTATGCCGATGCCTTTGCGCAGATTCTGAGTGCTATGGCGGATTATTTTCCACAGCCGGAACATGAGCGCCCTGCCAAGGAGCTTTTGTATCATGTGGGTCGCTATCTGTATCTGACGGATGCGCTGGATGATCTTCCCAAAGATCTGAAGCAGGGCAGTGCCAATCCGCTGATTCTACGTTTTCGATTGGATGACGGCGGTTTATCCGCAGAGGACAAGCAGTACCTGCTTTCCACCATTGACCGGTCCCTGGATTTGGCGGCGGCTGCTTTGGAGCTGCTTCCCCTGAAGGGCAGCGATGAGATCCTGCACAATATTGTTTATTTGGGTCTGCCCGCGGTGCTCAAAAGCGTGGCAGACGGTACGTTCCATAAAAAACAAACGATTAGGAGCAAAGTATGAGAGATCCCTATGAAGTCCTGGGTGTTTCCCCCAATGCGTCGGACGAGGAAGTAAAACGTGCTTACCGCGATCTGGCCCGCAAGTATCATCCGGACAACTATGTTGATAATCCCCTGGCCGATCTTGCCCAGGAGAAGATGAAAGAGATCAACGAGGCCTACGACGCCATTACCAAGGGCCCGAGCACCTCTGCGCACTCCTCCGGCCCCTACGGTCGCAGCACCAGCTACGGCTATGGCCAGGGCGGCTATTCCGCCGGCTATCAGTCCAGCCAGAACCCCACCTATGCCAAGATTCGTCAGAACATCAATCTGGGCAACATCGTGGTGGCCGAAGAGCAGCTCAACGCCATCGCCACCCGCGATGCGGAGTGGTATTTCCTCTCCGGCTCCATCGCATACCGCAAGGGCTGGATGGATGAGGCCCAGCGCAACTATCAGATCGCCTGCCAGATGGCACCCAATAATCTGGAGTATCAGCAGGCCCTGCGTGTGGTCTCCGGCGGTGCAAATCCTTATCGCCGCCAGTATTCCCAGGGAAGCGACGGCTGCGATATGTGCACATCCTTGCTGTGCGCGGACTGCTGCTGTGAAATGATGGGCGGCGACATTATCCCATGCTGCTGAAGACCCGGACGAAGAAACTGGCGCTGTGTGCGATGCTCACGGCGGTTTCTGTTGTTTTTCTGTATGCTGCATCGATCCTTCCTACTGCAAAAATTGCGGTGACTGCGATGGCAGGTTTACTGCCCGCTGCCGCTGTGATCACCTGCGGTCTGGGGTGGGGTACCGGCCTTTGGACGGCAACTTCCATTCTGGCGCTGCTAGTATGCCCGCAGAAGGATGCCGCCATGGCTTATCTTCTGGTGTTGGGTCATTATCCGATGCTTAAGAGCCTGATCGAGCGCCTGGACAAGCTGTGGGCCGAATGGGCTTTGAAGCTTATCCTGTTTTACGCCCTGTTGCTGGCGTTTTATCTTGGTTTCCGGGCGCTGTTTTTACAGCTGATTACCCCGCCGACGGAGCTGCTGGTCGTATTCTTCTTAGGATGCGGCGCTGCTTTCGTCGTCTATGACATTGCATTTTCGCGACTGATTGCGTTGTTTTTACGCCGAGTCGGAAAATATATCAAATAACCAGTTTGGAGGGTTTTCCTTGATCAAAAGTATGACCGGCTATGGACGTGCCGTTCAGACCCTCTCCGGCCGTGAGATCACGGTGGAGCTGAAGAGCGTCAACAACCGGTATCTGGACTGCAGTGTGCGTCTTCCGCGCCAGTACGGTTATGCCGAAGAAGCGCTCAAGCAGAAGGTGAAAGAACATATCTCCCGCGGTAAGGTGGATGTGTATGTGTCCGTCACCGCTCAGGAAGCAGAGGCCATGCAGATATCCCTGAATCGCCCGGTGCTGGAGGGGTATCTGAATGCCCTGAAGACCATTGCCGATGATTACGATCTGCGTGATGACGTTTCCGTGATGGCGGTTTCCCGCCTGCCGGAGGTCTTTCAGGTCACGAAGGCCGAGGAGGATGAGGAGCAGTTCCTGAAGGACTTGCTCACCGTTGCCGACGAGGCCATGGCCAACTACGACGCTATGCGTCAGGTGGAGGGCCAGGCTCTGGAGAACGATCTGCGCGCCCGTGCCGCAACGATCCTGGCGCTGACCGAAAAGGTAGAGCAGCGCAGCCCGGTCACCCTGGCCGAGTATCGTGCCCGCCTGGAAAAGCGCATGCGCGAGGTTCTGGAAAACACCCAGATCGATGAGTCCCGTATCCTGACCGAGGCGGCCATCTATGCCGATAAAATCGCAGTGGATGAAGAAACGGTGCGCCTGCGCAGCCATCTTTCTCAACTCGATCAGATGCTCACAAACGGCGGCGCCATCGGCCGCAAGCTGGACTTCCTGCTGCAGGAGCTCAACCGTGAGGCCAACACCATCGGTTCCAAGGGCAATGACATCGAACAGGCCCGCACCGTGGTGGAAATCAAGTCTGAACTGGAGAAGATCCGCGAGCAGACCCAGAACATTGAGTAAGGCGGTGCAGAATGAAGCTGATCAATATTGGTTTTGGCAATATGGTATCCGCAGGTCGTGTGCTGGCTGTTGTCAGCCCCGATTCCGCCCCCATTAAGCGTATCATCCAGGAAGCCCGCGACCGCGGCATGCTCATTGATGCAACCTACGGCCGCCGCTCCAGAGCGGTGATTATCATGGACACCGACCACGTGATTCTTTCTGCAATCCAGCCGGAGACCGTGGCGAACCGCATGCAGGACAAGCCTGCACCCGAACAGGAAGAGGAGGAAGCATGAGCAAAGGAAAACTTTTCGTAATCTCCGGCCCTTCCGGCGTGGGCAAATCCACCGCCATTGCCGAAGTGATGCGCCAGTATCCGAATCTGCGCTTCTCTGTCTCCGCAACGACCCGGGAAAAGCGCCCCGGCGAAGTGGACGGCGTGAGTTATTTCTTCCTGTCCCGGGAAGAATTTGAGAAAAAGCGCGATAACGGTGAGCTCTTAGAGCATGCCGAATATGTGGGCAACTACTACGGAACCCCTGAGGCTCCCGTCAATGCCGCCCTGGAAGAGGGAATCGATATCCTGCTGGACATCGAACCGGTGGGGGCCATGCAGGTCAAGGCCAGAAGGCCGGACGCTGTGCTGGTTTTCATGGCGGCGCCGTCCTTTGCCGAGCTGGAACGCCGCCTGGTGGGCCGTGGTGATACTGCCCCGGACAAAATCGCCAAGCGCCTGGAGAAGGCGAGATGGGAATATACCCAAGCCCCGCAATATGATTACATCGTCCTGTCTGACAAGGTGCAGACCACCGCAGGCGAAATCTTATCCATTATTACCGCAGAAAAATGCAAAGCGTCCGATCGACGCCATCTACTTGAGGAGGAATAAATCATGCTTTACCCGCCCGTATCTCAGCTTCTGAAGAACATTGAAAGCCGTTATCTTCTGGTCAATGTCATTGCCCGCCGCGCCCGTCAGATTTCCATCGAGGCCGAGGCCAATGGCGAGAGCCTGACCGAAAAGCCCGTCACCATGGCCATCAAGGAAGCGGCCAACGGCGAACTGACTGCCAGTGTGAAGGAAGACTACCTGCGCTAAACATTTTTTGGAGGGATGCGGAATGATTGCAAAAATTGCCGTTTCGTCGGCGGTTTATGCCATCGATAAGCCTTACAGCTACCGCATCCCTGATGCGCTGCTTGGGGATGTTTGCAGCGGAAAACGGGTCATGGTGCCCTTTGGCCGCAGCAACCGCCGCACCGAGGGCATTGTTCTCTCGGTGGAAGAGGGCAGCGAGGACAAGCTCAAGCCCATTGATCGTGTGCTGGATGAAGAGTCTATTCTGGACGAGCAGATGCTGCGTCTGGCGGCCTTTGTGCGCGAGCGTTACTTCTGCACCTTTTACGACGCCATCAAAGCCATGCTTCCTGCCGGACTTTGGTATGCCCGCCATGAGAGCTATCAACTCTCAGAGCTTCCTGAGGATGTGTGGGAAAAGCTCGGTAAAAAGCCGGAGGCCTCGGCCGTTTTGCGTACCATTGTTGAGCTGGGCGGCAGCGCCACGGAAGAGGAGCTGCGGCGCGTGTTTGAACAGGAGTCTTTAAAGGCTGCGCTCACAGAGCTGACCAAACGAGGCTATCTCAAGCAGCTCACCGAGCTGCAGCGCCGCACCGGCGACAAAACGGAGCGCATCGTATCCCTGGCGGTTTCTGCAGAAGAGGCGCTGGATTATGCCGCGCGCAAGCAGCGCTCGGCTGCCATGCAGGCGGCGGTTTTGCAGCTCCTGTCGGGTATGCCCGAGGCATGTGCCAAGGAAATCTGCTACTTCACCGGCGCAACGAATGCGACGCTGAACCGTTTGGAAAAGCTGGGCTTTGTGAAGTTCCAGGATGAAGAAGTGTTCCGCCGTCCTGAAATCCATGTACACACCGAAGCGCGGCCCATTGAATTAAACCCTGAGCAGCAGGCCGTTTATGACGGATTGCTGCAGCAGTCCGGTCAGCCAGAGCCAGGCTGTGCACTGCTGTACGGTGTGACCGGCAGCGGCAAGACGGCTGTGTATCTGCGCCTGATTGAGACCATGCTGGAACAGGGGAAGGGTGCCTTATTGATGGTGCCGGAAATTGCCCTGACCCCCCAGCTTTTGAGCCTGTTTACCGCCCATTTTGGCGATTTGGTGGCTGTGCTGCACTCGTCTCTGCGGGTGACGGAGCGCTATGATGAGTATAAGCGCATCCGCTCCGGCAAGGCGAGACTGGTGATTGGAACCCGTTCTGCGGTGTTTGCACCGGTGCAGAATCTTGGCCTGATTATCGTAGATGAAGAGCAGGAGCACTCTTACAAATCGGAGAATGCACCTCGCTATCACGCCCGGGAGGTTGCCCAGTACCGTGGCCGCCAGAATGGCGCGCTGGTACTTTTGGGTTCGGCTACGCCCTCGGTGGAGAGCATGTACCACGCAAAAACAGGAGCATTTACCCTGTATACGCTGCCCAATCGCTACAACGGCAGGCCCCTGCCTAAGGTTCGCATCGCGGATTTGAAGCAGGAACTCAAAGACGGCAATCCCGGCGCGCTGAGCTGGGATTTGTGCAATGCCTTGGAGCGTACTGTCGCAGAGGGCCGGCAGGCGATTCTATTCTTGAACCGCCGTGGCAGCAGCCGCCTGATGATGTGTGTGGACTGCGGCTTTGTGCCGGAGTGCCCGCGCTGCAGCGTCCACATGACCTATCACGCGGCCAACCGCCGCATGATGTGCCACTACTGCGGGCACTCGGAGCCTGTGAATGATCGCTGCCCGGAATGCGGCAGCCCCATGAAGATGGTTGGCACCGGCACTCAGCGGGTGCAGCAGGAGCTTTTGGAACGATTCCCGGATATGAAGACCATCCGCATGGATGCCGACACGGTTACTGCCGTGAACACCCATGAGGCGATCCTGAGCAAGTTCCGCCGGGAGAAGATCCCGGTTCTGATCGGAACGCAGATGGTCACTAAGGGCCTGGATTTTGAGAATGTTACGCTCGTGGGCGTGCTGGATGCGGATTTGTCTTTATATGTGGACTCCTTCCGCGCGTCGGAGACTACCTTCTCCATGTTGACCCAAGTGGTAGGCAGAGCCGGTCGCGGAGCGTCCGAGGGCGAAGCCATCGTCCAGACCCTGACGCCGGAGAATCGGGTGATTCGTCTGGCCGCCGTGCAGGATTACGATAATTTTTACAATGAGGAGATCGAGATGCGGTCGCTGCGCAATTGCCCGCCGTTTTCCGATCTGATTACATTGAATTTCTCCGGAGGACTGGAGGAACAGGTGCTTTCCGCAGCGGGCAGGTTCCGCGCACGGCTGGCAGCGGTTCTCTCCCAGGCTCCGTACGATACCATCCGGATGCAGATTCTGGGTCCGGCGCCTGCACAGATCGTGCGGGTGAACAACGTCTACAGGTACCGCCTGACGCTGAATGTCAAAGCTGACAGACAGGTGCGCAGACTCATCAGTGCCCTTATCCGTGAGGCGGCAAGCGACAAACAAAACCGAGGTGTGACGGTCTTTGCAGACCTCAACGCCTTTGACTGAACAGGAGGAGAGCGTTATGGCCCTCAGAACGATTTTAACCGAAGGGGAGGACACCCTGTACAGAAAGTCCCGTGAAGTGGTCAAGTTTGATGACCGTCTGCATGAACTGCTCGATGATATGGCTGAGACCATGAATCAGGCCAACGGCGTCGGCCTGGCTGCACCCCAGGTGGGGATTCTGCGCCGCGTTGTGGTGGTGCACACTGGCGAAGAGGTGCTGGAGATCATCAATCCCGAGATCCTGGAGACCTCCGGCGAGCAGGATGGTCTGGAGGGCTGCCTGAGCATCCCCGGTCGCTACGGCCTGGTCAAGCGCCCCATGAAGGTCAAGATCCGCGCCCAGGACCGCAACGGTGAATGGTACGAAGCGGAAGGCGAGGGCCTAATCGCCCGGGCATTCTGCCACGAGATCGAGCATCTGGACGGCATCCTCTACAACAAGAGAGCCTACAAGATGCTCACCCAGCAGGAACTGGAAGAATACTACGAGGAAGAAGACGAATGAGAATCGTTTATATGGGAACGCCCGGCATCGCCGCCACCTGCCTGGAGCGCCTGTGCCAGGAGAATCACGAGATTGTGGGCGTTTATACAAAAATCGACACTCCCAGCAAGCGCGGCATGAAGCTGCAGCAGTCTGAAGTGAAGCAGACTGCCCTGGTCCACGGCCTGACGGTTTACCAGCCGGAGACCTTCCGCGACGATGCGGTGTACGAAGAACTCAAGGCCCTGGAGCCGGATCTGATCGCCTGCGTGGCTTACGGCAAAATCCTGCCCCAGCGGGTTCTGGACATTCCCCGACTGGGCTGCGTGAACATCCACGCCAGCATCCTGCCGTCCCTGCGCGGCGCGGGCCCCATTCAGTGGTCCATCCTGAACGGCTGTGACGAGACTGGTGTGACCGCCATGTACATGGCGAAGGAAATGGATGCCGGCGATATCATCGAGATTGCCCGTACGCCCATTGAGCCCTTTGAGACCGGCGAAGAACTGACCCTGCGCCTGGCTGATCTGGGCGCGGAGCTGCTGGTCAAGACCATTGCTGAGATTGAAAAGGGCAACATCCGCCGCACGCCCCAGGAGCATGAAAAGGCTACTTATGCGCCCATGCTCACCAAGGAACTGTGCCCCATCGACTGGACGAAAACCCAGCGCCAGATCGTCGATCAGGTGCGCGGCCTGATTCCATGGCCGGTGGCAACCACCGAGCTGGGTGGCAAGCGCTTTAAGATCTACCGTGTGGAGCCCGTGGAGGGCGAAACGGAAAAAGAGCCCGGCAAACTGCTGGAACTGAACAAAAAAGGCCTGATCGTCGCCTGCGGCGCGGGCAAAAAGATGATGATTACAGAACTTCAGGCCGAGGGCGGCAAACGTATGCGCGCGGTGGATTACTTCCGCGGTCATCCCATCGACCTGGATTAAGGAGTTTTTATGGCTGCCAGAGAGACTGCCCTCACGGCCCTGATCGCCTGCAGAAAGCAGGGTGCCTGGTCCGACGGTGTACTGAAACAATATATCGCGCGGGACAGTCTCGATTCCAGAGAGGCTGCGCTGGCCAGCCGCCTTTGCTACGGCGTATTGCAGAATCAGATGCTGCTGGACCATTATGTGGCATCTTTTCTGAATTCTCCGATCAAAAAGCTGCACCCCATCGTGCTGGATATTCTGCGCCTGGGTGTGTATCAGCTCACCATGATGGACAAGATCCCGGCATCCGCTGCAGTGAATGAGTCCGTGGAACTGACCAAGAAGCACGCCAATCCCGGCGCCGCAAAGCTGGTCAACGGTGTGCTGCGCGCCATCACTCGCGCGGAAAAGTTGCCTGAGCCCGAGAGCCTTAGCGTGCGCTACAGCCACCCGGAAGAGCTGGTGAAGCTGTTGGCGACGGCTGTACCGGAAGAGCAGCTGCCTGCCTTGCTGGCGGCGGATAACGAAGCACCGCGCACCAGCGTGCAGATCAATCCTCTGAAAACGACTCTGCCCGATGCCATGGCTTCCCTGAACGCCCTTGGAGCGCAGACGGAAGAGCATCCGTGGCTGGATGACTGCTTCTATCTTTCCGGTGCGGGCAATTTGGAAAAGCTGGAACTGTTCCAGGCCGGTGCAGTATATGTCCAGGACGCTGCCGCCAAGCTGGCGGCTCTTGCTGCGGATCTCAAGCCCGGTATGCAGGTGCTCGATTGCTGCTCCGCTCCCGGCGGAAAGAGCTTTGCCGCTGCCATGCAGATGAAGAATGAAGGCAGCATCATCAGCTGCGATATCCATCCCCACAAGATCAAACTCATCCAGGCGGGCGCTGATCGTCTGGGACTTACCTGTATTGCACCCGAAGTACAGGATGCATCCAATCGAAGGGAAGAGTGGCTGGGGAAGATGGATGCGGTGATTGCCGACGTGCCGTGTTCCGGCCTGGGCGTGATCCGCAAAAAGCCGGATATTCGCTACAAGGATTTAAAGCCTCTGCAGCGGCTTCCCGAGGTGCAGATGGCAATTCTGCGCAACCAGGCGGACTATGTGCGTCCCGGCGGCGTGCTGGTTTACTCTACCTGTACAATTCTACCCCGGGAGAATGAGCGGATCGTCCGGCGTTTTCTGGAAGAACGGAACGATTTTACGTTGGAACCCGTCCCGGTGCCTGCAGGCATGGATGGAGAAAACGATGGCATGCTGACTCTGTATCCGCATTTACATGATACGGACGGATTCTTCATCAGCAGGATGAGGAGAAACGGATGAAAACAGATATCAAATCCCTGACGCTGCAGGAAATGCAGCAGTTGTTCAAAGATATGGGCGAGCCCGCGTTCCGCGCCAAGCAGGTGTTTACCTGGCTGCATCGCGGCGCAAAGAGCTTTGATGAGATGACCAATCTCTCCAAGTCTCTGCGGGAGAAGCTCACTGAGACCTGTGAGATTACCGTTCCCCAGGTGGAACGCAAGCAGGTCTCTCAGAAAGACGGTACCATCAAATACCTCTGGCGCCTGTCGGACGGAAACTGCGTGGAAAGCGTTCTGATGCGCTATCACCATGGTAACTCCGTATGCATCTCGTCCCAGGTAGGCTGCAGAATGGGCTGCGCGTTCTGCGCATCCACCCTGGGCGGCCTGGTGCGCTCTCTGAGGCCGTCAGAGATGCTCGATCAGGTGCTCTTTACCAGCCTGGATTCCGGTGAACCCATATCCAACATCGTTTTGATGGGAATTGGCGAACCACTGGATAATTTTGATACGGTGCTGCGGTTTCTGGAACTGGTCAACAGCCCGGACGGCATGAACATCGGTATGCGCCACATCAGCCTGTCCACCTGCGGCCTGGTGCCGAAAATCGCGGAGCTGGAACAGCACAATCTGCAGCTGACCTTGTCTGTGTCTCTGCACGCACCCAATGACGAGGTGCGTTCCAGCATCATGCCGGTCAACCGCAGCTACAATGTTGATACCTTGCTGGAAGCCTGTCGCCATTATTTTGCATCTACAGGCAGGCGCATCAGCTTTGAATATGCCATGATCCGGGATGTAAATGACTCAGAACGCGATGCGCTGGAACTGGCGCATAAGCTGCGCGGCATGGCGGCGCATGTGAATCTGATTCCCTTGAACAACGTGGAGGAAAGCCCTCTGAAGCCGAGCACGCGCAAGCAGGTGGAGCAGTTCCAGAAGACGCTGCAGAGCAAGGGTGTTACAGCAACCGTACGCAGAAGCCTGGGCGGCGATATTGACGCTTCCTGTGGCCAGCTGCGCAGAAAACAAGTTTTGGAAGACGCTTCCAAGGAGGGATAAAGCATGAAGGCATACGGCCTGACGCACTGCGGTATGGTGCGAAAGGAAAATCAGGATTCCTTTGAGATTCTGGAGCTTTCGGATAAGGCGCTCATCTGCGTGGTTTGTGACGGCATGGGCGGCGCCAACGCCGGTGCATTGGCCGGCAGCCTGGCGTGCAATACCTTTGTCCAGTACCTGAAAGTGCACCTAAAAAGTGCGTCGCAAATGAAGAAACTGATGCTCAAGGCCGTGGAAGAAGCCAACCGCGCGGTTTATGAAAAGGCGGCGACGGATCCTTCCTACCGTGGTATGGGCACGACCCTGACCGCTATTGGCATCTGGGATAAGGATGTGTGTGTGGTCAATGTGGGTGACAGCCGCGTGTACGCCGTGGGTGAAGCGGGAATTGAGTGCCTGACGGTGGATCACTCCGTGGTGGAACTGATGGTCCAGCGTGGGGAGATCACCAGCGAGCAGGCAAAACATTACCCGGGAAAGAATATGATTACCCGGGCGGTGGGCACCGATGCTTCTGTGCAGAGCGATGTGTTTACCCGCCAGCATACGCAGGGCGATGCGTATGTACTATGTTCTGATGGTCTTTCCAACCAGCTGGCCGATCAGGAGTTGCTGTTTGAAGTGGCCCACGGAACCAGCTATGAAGACTGCGGCGAACGCCTTCTGCAGATCGCCCTGAGCCGCGGCGCGCCGGATAATGTTACCATGATTCTGGCATACGATGAAACTTAACGACCTACAGGAGTTTCGAAGAAGAGAAAAGGAGGGCACTGAATATGGATAATTACATAGGAAAGATGCTCGATCATCGCTACGAGATCCTGGAAATGATCGGTTCCGGCGGCATGGCTGTTGTTTACAAGGCCCTTTGTCACCGCTTGAATCGACCGGTCGCCATCAAGATCTTGAAGCACGATTTTGGTCAGGATGCGGAGCTGCACCGCAGATTCCAGGTGGAATCTCAGGCGGTTGCCATGCTCTCGCACCCGAATATTGTAAGCGTTTACGATGTTTCCAGCTCTGACGATACGGACTATATTGTCATGGAGCTGATCGATGGAATTACCCTGAAGCAATACATGCAGAAGAAGGGCGTTCTATCCTGGCGTGAGGCGCTGCACTTTACCATGCAGATCGCCAGCGCCCTTTCCCACGCCCACAGCCGTGGAATCGTCCACAGGGACATCAAACCCCACAACGTGATGGTGCTTAAGGACGGAAGCATTAAGGTTGCCGATTTTGGTATTGCCCGTGTGCTCTCTGCCCAGAATACGCTGACCAGAGAGACCCTGGGCTCGGTACACTACATCTCTCCGGAGCAGGCCAAGGGTGGCAGAGTGGATCAGAGAACCGATTTGTACTCTCTGGGTGTGGTGCTCTATGAGATGCTTACCGGCAAGCTGCCTTATGAGGGCGACTCTGCGGTCAGCGTCGCGATTCAGCACATCAGCGGAAATCTCAAGCGACCCACGGAACTCAATCCGGAGATCCCGATCGGCCTGGAACAGATTGTTCTGCGGGCCATGAGCGGTGATCTGGATGCCAGATATGCATCTGCCGATCAGATGCTTGCCGATCTCGAGGCGTTCCGACAGGATCAGAAGGTCTCTTTCGGCTATCGGTTGGTGAATCCTGCTGCCAAGACGGAGGAAACGGCCCCGATTCCGAAGACAGAGGAAGAAGTACCTGCCAAAAATTCCCATACCACGACAATCATGATTGCGATTTTTATGCTGCTGGCCTTTGTGGGGATCGGCTATTTCCTTTACAGCTATATTCTCAAGGATCTGTTTACCTCGTCTGCGGAACTGACAGTACCCGACCTGAGCGGCGCGTATTATACGAGCCTGACAGATGAAAAGTACGCTGATTTTAACATCGTGATAGAGAAGTGGACGGATTCCGACACGGTCGAATACGGCTATGTGATCCGTCAGGATCCTGCGAAGGGCAAGAAAGTCAAACAAGGCGCTACCATTGAGGTGACAGTCAGCCAGGGCCAGATGCAGAACATCATGCCTCAGGTTGTGAACATGAATCAATCGGCAGCCGAGAAACTGCTGCGGGATATGCAGCTGGGTCTGAAGGTGCAGATTGAACAGAAATACAGTGATGTCTATGTCAGCAACCAGATCATTGACTCTGAGCCCAAATACGGCGAACCCCTCGAGTATGGCGATACTGTTACGCTGATCGTCAGTATGGGTGTGGAAGTGGAACTGGTGGAAGTTCCTGATCTTGTTGGACGCCCTATTGATGATGCGCTGCGCATGATTGAAGAAGCGGGCTTGGTTCGTGGTGCAGTAACCTATGAGACCAGCGAAGCTGATCGCAATTGTGTCATTTATCAGAGCACGGAATCCGGCGTTCTGGTGAAGAAAACCACCATGATTAATCTGCGGGTCTCTCTGGGCATGGATTCGGTGCAGAACGATACGCCTTCCGCGGGCGGGAAGCCTGGCTCCGGTGATGAGAAGCCACAGGAACCGGACAACAATACCCAGCAGCCCGGACAGGATCCGGAGGTGCCGGATGCACTGCCGCTGTTTGACCAGGGTAATCCAAATCCGGAGGAATACAAACGCCAGACCATTGATGTGACGATGCCGGTGGGCGTCGGTACGGTTTCCGTGACCCTGCAATGCAACGGAAAGAGTTACGGAAATGCCTTCGTGGTCGATCTGGAGAATCGCACCATTCAGATTGCCGTGTACGGCACCGGCTCCATGGAGTTTGATGTGTTTGTGAACGGCGCGAGAATCTACTTTACTACTGTGGACTTTGAAGCGGGGCAGCAATGACGGAAGGAAGAATCATCAAAGCGCTCAGCGGTTTTTGTGATGTGCAGACCGATGCGGGCGTGATCACCTGTAAAATCCGCGGCCGCCTGAGAAAAGAGGGGATGACCCCTCTGGTGGGCGATAGTGTGCAGATTTCGGAACAAGAGAAGATGGTGGAGCAGATCCTGAGCCGCAGAAACAGCTTTGTCCGCCCGCCGGTGGCGAATCTCGATCTGCTGGTAATCTTTGCTGCCAATGTGATCCCGGTGACGGAGCCGTATCTGATCGACCGCGTGGCTGCCATTGCCGGTGACCAGGGTGTTCCGGTGCTGATCTGCGTGAATAAGCAGGACCTGCAGACGGAAGATCCTCTGTCTGAAATCTATGAAAAGGCCGGCTTCGCCGTAATTCGCACCAGCGCCAGCACAGGCGAGGGCATTGATGCATTGCGGCAGGCCATTGCCGGCAAGCTCTGCGCTTTTACCGGTAACTCCGGTGTGGGCAAGAGCAGCGTGCTCAATGCGCTGCAGCCGAACTTGCAGCTGCCCGTGGGCGACGTTTCCGAAAAGTTGGGCCGCGGCCGGCATACCACTCGCCATGTGGAGCTGCTCGACTTGGGAAACGGCACGCTGTGTGCGGATACCCCGGGCTTTTCAGCCTTTGATACCGACCAGATGGAAGCGATTCTGCGGGAGAATCTGCAGTATGCATTCTCGGACTTTGCGCCCTACCTGGGACAGTGTCAGTTCCGCGACTGTGCCCATTTGAAAGAGCCCGGCTGCGCGGTGCTGCAGGCCCTGGAGGACGGATTGATCCAGCCCACCCGCCACGAAAGCTACCGCAGGCTCTATGAAAAAGCCAGCCAGATCCCGGATTGGATGAGAAAAAAGGAAACCAAATAACACACTTTACCGCCCCCTTGCGTATACTGTGGCAAGGGGGCGGTTCATTTATGTGCAGACGCTCTGTGTTATGTGGAGCAGCGTTGGTTACCGCAGGCGTGGGGATGATCCTTGCTGTTCTGCTGGGAACCGGAGGTTTAAGTGTGCTGTTGGGGATCGGCCTGATCCTCTGTGGCATTATGGTGGGAAGATTGCGATAAGGAGGAGGCTTTCATGCGGATCATTGTCCTGCGTTCCCCAAAGTTTCTGGGGAAAATTCTGAAACGATTTTTCAAGGCATAAGCATATCCTTGTCCAGAGCTGCGTATATATTCTCAGAACCATGAAGGAGGCAGTGCAATGGAGCTGATGTTTGATACAAAGTCTCTCGCGTTCTGGGAATTGATCTCGCGCAAGTTATTGACACAGGAGGAAACGGCAGAACTGATCGTTCCGGACAGCTTTCCGGACATGGAACGAATCGTGGACAGCTGGGCTCAGATTCTGCTGCGCAGCAAGGAATGCCGAGCCGGCAGCATCCACGTTTCCGGCTCGGTGCAGGCGGGCCTGTTGTTTGTGGCAGAAGGAGAGCAGCAGCCGCGCAGAATGGAGTGCAGCATCCCGTTCTCTATGAAGCTGGAAGATGATGCGCTGACGCAGAACAGTTTTGCCGAGTATTCGGGTTGGATCAAAAGCGTCAATGCACGCATGCTCAACAGCCGCAAGGCGATGATGCGGGTGGAGCTTTGCTCCGACTTGAGCGCGTGGGAGAAAACGACGATGCAGATCCCCATGCTCAAGGAACAGACGCAGGATCTTCAGTTAAGAACCAATCGTTACAATGTTTTGCGCACCATGGATCTGGTGGAGCGGAGCATCACGATCAAAGAAGAGGCAGAAGTCCCCCAGGGACTGCCCAATCTGCACACCGCTCTGGATTGGACAGCCTCCATGCGGGTACATGAATGTAAGGCCATCGGATCCCGGGTGGCGTTCCGGGGCGAATTGAATGTACAGGTGCTCTACCAGGCGGAGGACGGCAGCCTGAATCAGTGCAGCCTGAGCATTCCGGTGACGCAGTATGTGGAGATGAACCGGGATGTGGAAGGCATGATTCCTTCCGTACGCCTGTGCACCACGGGACGGGATCTGCAGATCGGAGAGGGCGGAAGAAGGCTCTATATCAATCTGGCGCTGCTGTGCCAAACCAGGGCAGACAACTATGAGCAGATGGAGCTTCTGGAAGATCTCTACAGCACAAAGGATCATATCGTGCCGAATTGGGTGCAGATCCCTGTGAAGGCGTATCTGGATCAGCGGGTCTTGCAGCAGCAGCTTCGCAAGACCGTATCCGCGCCCGCGGAGCAGGTAGAGCGGGTGCAGGTGTTTTGCGAGGCACCGCAGCAGACGAGAAAAGGGGAGGAAGTTGTTTTCACGCTGCCGCTGCGGGTGCAGCTTCTGATTCGAGACGCATCCGACGCGCTCCAGGAAGCGAACGAACGCCTTAACGTGGAATTCAGCCTGAACGGTTCGGAGAATTGCAGTTATTACACAACGGCTGCCGTGAGTGATGTGTATGCTGCACCAGTATCCGGGGGCGTGGAGGTGCGCTGCAACGCAATGCTCTCGGTGGATACTCTGCGGGAACAGAGCCTGGATTGTGTCAGCGCGGCCCAACGGGTGGTGCAGGAGAAGGAGAAGGAACGTCCGACCATGATTGTTTGCAGAATGGAAGAAGGCCAAAGCCTTTGGAGCGTGGCCAAGGGCTGCAGTGCATCGGTGGCAGAACTGATGGAGGTAAACCATTTGCAGGAAGAGGAGGTCCTCTCGGGTACACTACTTTTGATTCCGCTGCACTGAGAAAAGCCGTGGATGCATTGTTGCGTCCACGGCTTTTTGCATAGGAATACTTTGTCCTGTGCTGCCATAAGTATAGGACATGTAATCAATAAGGAGGAATGGACGTGGCGGAACGGACGATCTACGAGCAGATCGCGCTTCGGACAGACGGCAACGTCTATATCGGTGTGGTGGGGCCGGTCCGGACGGGAAAATCCACCTTTATCAAGCGGTTTATGGAGCAGCTGGTGATCCCGAACATTGAGAACACCTACCGTCGGGAACGCGCTCGGGATGAGCTTCCCCAGAGTGGATCCGGAAAGATGATTATGACCTCGGAGCCAAAATTTGTGCCGGAGGAAGCGGTGGAGATCTGCCCGGACGGCATATCAAAGCTCTGTGTGCGGCTGATCGACTCTGTGGGATATATGATCCCCGGCGCGGTGGGCGCGGCGGATGAAAACGGGGTAGAACGCATGGTCACCACGCCGTGGGCGGAGGAGGCAATCCCCATGACTGAGGCTGCAGAGTTGGGAACGAAGAAGGTGATGAAAGAGCATTGCACCATAGGCATTGTGATGACCACGGACGGCACCATCACCGACATCCCCAGGCAGGACTATGTGAACGCCGAGGCCCGGGCCATTGAGGATATGAAGGCCACGGGCAAACCGTTTTTGGTGGTGATCAACTCCGCCGATCCTGACGGAGAAGTGGCGCAGACGCTCTGGCAGCAGTTGGAGGAGCGCTACGGAGTCAACTGTGCGGTGGTCAACTGCCTGACCTTGCAGGAACAGGAGGTCATCGGTCTGCTGACCGCGGTGCTCTATGAATTTCCCTTAAAACAACTGCGGATCTTCATGCCCCGATGGTTTGGGGCCATTGAGCCCCAGCACCCCATGAAAGTGGCTCTCTACGATGCCATCCGTCGTCAGGCGGAAGGGATCGAGAAAATTGCGCAGGCGGAACCGGCCCTTTCGGTACTGCGCCAGCTTGATACCGTGGAGAATGTGATGATTCGGGAAGTCGATCTGGGCAGCGGCATGCTCTGCTGCGCCCTGGGAATGCCGGAGGAGCTTTTTTACGAAGTGCTGAGCGAACGATCTGGATTCTCCATTTCGGATGATGCGGATCTTCTGAACCTGTTGGGGGAGATGGCGGTCATCAAGCAGGAGTACGACGGCGTGGCCGAGGCGTTGGAGCAGGTAAAACAAACCGGCTACGGCGTGGTGCTGCCCCGGCAGGATCAGCTTCAGCTGCAGGTGCCGGAAATTGTCAAGCGCAGCGGCAACTATGCCATTCGGCTGCGGGCCAGCGCGCCGTCCATTCATATGATGCGCGCCGATGTGCAGACGGAGATCTGCCCCATCGTGGGGGATGAGAAGCAGTCAGAGGAACTGGTACATTACCTGCTTTCCGAGTATGAGGGGGATACCCAGAAGCTTTGGGAGTCGAATCTGTTCGGAAAGTCCTTGTACGAACTGGTGAGCGAAGGCCTGTCCGGTAAACTCAAGCGCCTTCCGGACAACACAAGAACAAAATTGCAGACGGCTCTGTCGCGTATGGTAAACGAGGGCTCAGGCGGGTTGATCTGCATCATCTTCTGATTGACATTTTTCCAAAAAGTACTTATAGTAAATCTGCACCCAAAGTGGTGCAGATTTTCTTTTTGGATGGAAAAAAGATGTTTACAAGAGATCGATCGTTCTATAAAACTTTCTTCACCCTCTGCGGAACGCTGGTTCTGCAGAACATTATTGTGCTGGGCGTCAATCTGGCTGACAATGTGATGATCGGCGGCTACTCTGAGATTTCTCTCTCCGGTGTGGCAGCGGTGAACCAGATCCAGTTTATTCTGCAGCAGATTGTCAATGCCGTGGGCGATGTGGTTGTGGTGCTGGCCAGCCAGTACTGGGGCCAGAAACGGATGGACCCCATTCGCAGGATCTCATCCATCGGCGTGCGCATTGGCCTGGGGATCGCCCTGACGCTCTTTGTGCTGGTGAGTGTTTTCCCAAACGGAACCCTCAAACTGTTTACCAACGATGCTGCCATTGCTGCCGAGGGCGTAAGATACTTAAAGCTGATCCGCTTTACATACCCTGTCTTTGCCATGACAACGGTGCTTCTGGCGACGCTGCGCAGCGTGGAAACGGTAAAGGTTGCGCTGCTTGTTTCCATCTCGACGCTGCTGCTCAACTGCGGCATCAACTATGTGCTGATCTATGGCCATTTTGGAGCACCGGAGCTGGGCGTTATGGGTGCAGCCATCGGTACGCTGGTGGCCCGCTGCATGGAACTGGTGATCGTTGTGAGTTATATTGCCTTCAAGGATCGCAAGCTTCAGCTCAAGTGGAAGCACTATCTGGTATTCGACCGCTCGCTGGCAAAGGATTACGTTCGTGTAGGCACGCCGGCGATCATCACAGCCGGCCTTTGGGGTGCATCCAATGCGCTGCAGACGGTGATTCTGGGCCACATGACCGCCAATGCCATTGCGGCAAACTCCATGGCGTCGACCTTGTATCTGACGTTGAAGGTTGGTTCCGTGGGTGCGGCGTCCGCGGCCTCCATCATCATCGGCAAAGCAATCGGTGCCGATTCCGGCATGAAGACCATCAAGCAGTACACCAGAACGCTGCAGGCGCTGTTCCTTTCCATCGGCGCATGCATTTCCGTGGGCCTGTTCTTCCTGCGCGGACCGGTGCTGGATCTTTATAATCTCTCGGAAGAGACCAGAGCACTGGCCAACAGCTTCCTGTTGGTGCTGTGCGTGACAGGTTTTGGCATGAGCTATCAGATGCCCTGCCTGACGGGAATTATCCGCGGCGGCGGAGATACGCGTTTTGTGCTCATCAACGATCTGATCAGCATCTGGGGCATTGTTCTGCCGTGTTCTGCCATTGCGGCGTTTGTGCTTCATTTGCCGCCGGTGGTGGTAGTGGCCTGCCTCAACGCTGACCAGGTGTTCAAGTGTGGCGCTGCGGCCATTCGGACCAACAGCTACAAGTGGGTCAAAAAATTGACGCAATGATTGAATAGAGAAACGGTTCTTGCATTTTCCGACGATTCTTGTATAATGATATTAAGAACAAGTTGGGGGTTATGACTATGGGCATGTACTCAGATTATCAGAACTTTACCCAGGCTGAAAAAATTGGTCTTCTGACCAAAAGCATTAACAATGCCATCGAAAAAGAACGTAACCGCTATCTGGCGGAATACGATCTGACTGCGGCACAGTCGGATGTGCTGCAGTACGTTACAATTGCCCATTCCCTTGGTGTTGAAATCAATCAAGTTGATATTGAAAAAGAGTTTCATCTGTCGAACCCCACGGTAACAGGTATTCTCAAACGCCTGGAAGCCAAGGGCTTCATTGAAAAGCGCGAGAGCAAAAAGGACAAGCGGTATAAGTGGATCTGTGCCACCAAGAGCGCGGAAACGGTCCATCGCCGCAGTGGCAACAACAAGGGGCGCATTGAGGAGTACCTGATGCGCGGAATCCCGGAAGAGCAGCGTGCTCAGACGGTTGCGGCCCTTGAAATCATGCTGGAGAATATGAAGGAACTGAACTCCACGAACTTTGATGATTAAAAAAAACACCCTGCCGACCGGCAGGGTGTTTTTGTATTTTAGGAAAGCTTTTCGATGGCGGCGCGGATGCGCTTGAGGGATTCTTCCTTTCCCAACAGGGCACACAGTTCGGTGGCGCCGCCGGGGGTGGAAGCCTTGCCGGAAACGGCAACGCGCAGCGGCCACAGCAGAAGGCCGTTCTTCACACCCAGCTGCTCACACAGAGCAATCAGACAGGCGTACAGGGAATCATTATCCCAGGTCTGCAGGGCTTCCAGAGCAGGCAGCATGGTCTGCAGGGAAGTCAGGGAGTTTTCGGGATTGGTCTTCATCTTCTTGTGGGTGTACAGCTCATTGTCATACTCCGGAACAGCGTCAAAGAAGTCCACACGCTCGGGAATATCGGTGAGCACCTCGCAGCGGGGCTGCAGCAGGGCGGCAATGGCCTTCAGATCTACGTCCGGATTTGTGATTGCCTGCTTCAGGAAGGGCTCAGCCACGGCGTAGAAGGCCTCAGGCGCCATCGCCTTGATATACTCGGCGTTCATCCAGCGCAGCTTGACGATATCAAACACTGCGGGGGACTTGGAAACGCCCTTCAGATCGAAGGCCTTTACCAGCTCGTCCATGGTAAAGATCTCCTGCTCGCCGCCGGGGCTCCAACCCAGCAGGGCAACGTAGTTGACCACAGCGTCCGTCAGGTAACCCTGGGCGATCAGATCCTCATAAGAGGGGTCGCCATGACGCTTGGACATCTTGTGCTGGGCGTCGCGCATAACGGGGGAGCAGTGGATGTAGGTGGGAACTTCCCAGCCAAAGCTCTGGTAGAGAAGGTTGTACTTCGGGGCAGAGGAGAGGTACTCACTGCCGCGGACCACATGGGTGATGCCCATCAGGTGGTCGTCAATGACGTTGGCGAAGTTGTAGGTGGGAAGACCGTCGGACTTGATGAGGACCTGATCATCCAGATCTTCGTTGGGGACGGTGATGTCGCCAAAGATGGCGTCGGAGAAGGTGGTGGTGCCCTCTCTGGGGATCTTCTGGCGGACAACATAGGGCAGGCCGGCATCCAGCTTCGCCTGGATCTCTTCTGCGCTCAGACGGGAGCAGCGGCCGTCGTACTTATGGATGGCCACTCCCTCAGCGACTTCGGTCTCTTCCTGATCGTCCTTATTGCAGAAGCAGCGGTAAGCGCCGCCCTTTTCAATCAGCAGTTCCGCGTACTTGCCGTACAGGCCGCGGCGTTCGGTCTGGATATAGGGACCAACAGGGCCACCCACATCGGGGCCTTCGTCGTGAAACAGGCCGCATTCGGCCATGGTTTTGTAGATCACGTCCACAGCACCTTCCACCAGACGGCCCTGGTCGGTATCCTCAATGCGCAGGATAAAGGTGCCGTCCTGATGCTTGGCGATCAGGTAAGTGTAAAGGGCGGTACGCAGGTTGCCCACATGCATGTAGCCGGTGGGGCTGGGAGCGAAGCGGGTACGCACTTTGCCATGGGGGATGCGCTGCTCCATCTCTTCAAAGAATTTCATATCAAGTGCCATAAAATGGCCTCCGTTTCTCAATTTCGGCAGGGCCGAAACGTAGTATACAAATCCGATGGGAATCTAATGTATTATACAGAAAACCCAAGATGCGGTCAAGGGCGATTGCCGGAAAAGGAAGATAATATTCCGTAAGTTTTCCAATTCGGTTGTCAAGTTGTGGCGGATGTGATACAATAAATTGATTTCGTATGTCACGACGCATATTGCATGCTGCGTCATCAGAAGATAAAGGAGCACGACAAAATGGATGAGAAAAAAGTCGAGAAAAAAGTAATGCTGTCCGGCATCCAGCCCAGCGGCGATCTGCACCTGGGCAACTACCTGGGCGCCATCAAGAACTGGGTTGAGAGAACGGATGAGTTTGATAATTTCTATTTCATGGCCGATATGCACACCATCACGGTGCGCCAGACCCCGGCGGACCTGCGCCGCCGCACGCTGGAGCAGTTGGCTCTGTACATTGCCAGCGGCCTGGATCCTGAGAAGAACACCCTGTTCATCCAGTCCCACGTGCATCAGCATGCCGAGCTGGGTTGGGTTCTGCAGTGCTACACCATGTTCGGTGAGCTCAGCCGCATGACCCAGTTCAAGGACAAGTCCTCCAAGCATCAGGACAACATCAATGCAGGTCTGTTTGCCTATCCCAGCCTGATGGCTGCTGATATCCTGCTCTATCAGCCGGATCTCATCCCCGTGGGCGAGGACCAGAAGCAGCACTGCGAGCTGACCCGTGACGTGGCCCAGCGTTTCAACCACTTCTACGGTGATGTGTTCAAGATCCCCGAGCCCTACATTCCCAAGACCGGCGCCCGCGTCATGTGCCTGACCACCCCCGAGACCAAGATGAGCAAGTCCATTCCCGAGGGCTGCGTGTTCATGATGGAGAAGCCGGAGGATATCCAGCGCAAGTTCAAGCGTGCTGTGACCGACTCCGACACCGAAAACTGCGTGCGCTTCGACCCCGTGAACAAGCCGGGCGTTGCCAACCTGATGAGCATTTACTCCGCGGTGACCGGCAAGACCTTCGAGCAGATCGAGCAGGAATTCTCCGGTCTTGGCTACGGCGCCTTCAAGCCCCAGGTGGGCGAGGCCGTTGTGGAAATGCTGCGCCCCATCCGCGAGGAAGCCACCCGCATCATGAAGGATAAGGGCTATCTGGAGAGCGTCTACCGCGCCGGCGCGGAAAAGGCCAGCTATGTGGCTGAAAAGACCCTGCGCAAGGTTTACAAGAAAGTGGGCTTTGTTGCCCGTTAATGAGGGTGAAAACATGACTGATTATCAGTATGTCCTTCGTCTGGTCCTGACCCTGGCGGTGACTGTTGGCATTTCCTTTGCCGCGACGCCACTGGTGAAGATCCTGGCCTATAAGGTTGGCGCCATTGATGTGCCAAAGGACAACCGCAGAATGCACAAAGTACCGATCCCCCGATTGGGCGGTCTGGCGATCTTCCTGGCATTTTTGCTGGGCGTTCTGCTGTTTGCGGAGATTGATCGGCAGATGCAGGGCATTCTTCTGGGTTCTGTTATGATCGTAGTTCTGGGCGTGATGGATGATATTATGACCCTGAAGGCGCTGCCCAAGTTCATTGTGCAGATTGCTGCCGCCGGTGTGGCGGTGTATCACGGCTGCGCAATCGAAACCGTTTCGAACCCGAATCTGTTCTCTGCTGTGCCGTATATTAATCTGGGCGTATGGTCCATTCCTGTGACCATCATCTGGATTGTGGCCATCACCAATGCCGTCAATTTCATTGACGGTCTGGACGGCCTGGCTTGCGGCGTGTCTGCCATTTCTGCGGGCAGCCTGTTTGTGATCGCTCTGCTGGTTTCCGAAGGCAACGTGGCCATTATTCTTGCTGCGTTGCTGGGTGCCTGCCTGGGCTTCATCCCTTACAATCTGAATCCGGCGAAGATTTTTATGGGCGACACCGGCGCGACGTTTTTGGGCTACATCCTGGCGACGATTTCTGTCCAGGGCTTGTTTAAAATGTACGCGATTATCTCTTTTGCGGTGCCATTTTTGATCCTGGGCGTTCCGATCTTTGACATTTGCTTTGCGTTCCTGCGTCGCATTGCCAAGGGACAGAACCCCATGAAGGCAGACCGCGGCCATGTCCATCACAGATTGATTGACATGGGTTTCTCCCAGAAGCAGTCTGTGGCCATTGCATATCTGATTACTGCGATTCTGGGCCTGGCAGCTGTGGTGCTGACTTCGTCCGGTGAAATTAAGGCGATGATCCTCATCGGCGCGATCGTTGTGGTCGGCGCCATCGGATTCCGCTTTATCTTTACCCATCCGCTGCCCAAGGAAGCACCCGGGCAGGAATCTTCCGATGAGAAAAACAATGAGGAGGATGCAACATGACGAAGAAGAGAATCATGTCCGTCTTTGGCACTCGCCCGGAGGCCATCAAAATGGCCCCGCTGGTCAAGGCCCTGGCGGAGCGTGAAGGATTCGAAAGCATCTGCTGCCTGACCGGTCAGCATCGTGAGATGCTTGATTCCGTGATGCAGATTTTTAAGCTTGAGGCAGACTACGACCTCGACATTATGGAGAAAAGCCAGACCTTGAGTAAAATCACCACCAAGACCCTTTTGGGCATGGAGCAGGTGATTGCCGAGGCAAAGCCGGATCTGATCCTGGTACACGGCGATACCACCACTACCTTCGCCGGCGCCCTGTCTGCGTTCTATCACCAGGTGCCCGTTGGCCATGTGGAAGCGGGTCTGCGCACCTTTGACAAGCTCTCTCCGTTCCCGGAGGAGATGAACCGCAACCTGGTTGGCAAAATTGCGGACCTGCATTTTTCTCCCACCCTGGCCAATGCGGAGAATCTGCGCAGAGAACAGCTGGCAGGTGAGATTTTTATTACCGGCAACACCGTCATCGATGCGATGAAGTACACTGTCAGCGATGAATTCAAGTTTACAGATCCCAAGCTCAATGAGCTGGATTTTGAAGGCAAGAAGGTCATTGTCATGACCTGCCACCGCAGAGAAAACTATGGTGAGCCCATGGCTGCCATCATGCGTGCGGTGCGTCGCCTGGCGGAGGCCAACCCTGATGTGCAGATTGTTTACCCCGTCCACCTGAGCCCTGTGGTGCAGAACGCTGCCCACGGCGAACTGGATGGCATTGCCAATGTGCTTCTGACCGAGCCTGTGGACGTGGAGCAGATGCACAACCTGATGGCCCGCAGCTATCTGGTGCTTACCGATTCCGGCGGTCTGCAGGAAGAGGCACCTTCTCTGGGCAAGCCTGTCCTCGTGATGCGCAAGGAAACCGAGCGTCCGGAGGCCATTGCCGCTGGTACAGCCAAACTGCTGGGTGTGGACGAGGAAACGATTGTTACTGAAACCCAGCGCCTGCTGGACGATCCTGCGGCCTATGAACAAATGGCCAAGGCCGTCAATCCCTACGGCGACGGCAATGCCTGCGAACGTATCTGCGATGCCATTGCCTGGTATTTCGGCCTGAAGGCCGAGCGCCCAGAGGATTTTAACGCCTGATAAATTGGGAAGGAGAGAGGACAGATGCAGGAAAAATCCAGCTTCAGAACTGTTGTAATTGTGCTTGCGTCTGTTCTGCTCCTGGTGAGTCTGATTGTGCTGGCTTATCTTTATTTTGCGGATCAGAGCACACCGAATGAAATTATTCTACCCTCTACCCAGGTAGTGGGTCCCGAGCAGAGCCGCCCGGGAGAAGAGCAGCCGGGGGATTTTGCGGTGCTCGATGCCGAGAATGTGCTGCAGGTGCTCAAGACGCTGGAAAAAACCAATACCTATCGTGAGGTTTTGAATCTGACGGAGTATTGGCAAGACGGCAGTGCGACGCACATTGCAGAGATTTATCACCGCAATGGTGTGACTTGTGTGAAGGTGCAGGCTGCAAAGAAAACTCAATGCTACCTGACGGATGGCAAGGTCGTTTACATCTGGTACCAGGGGGATGAAGAAGCGGTCAGGATCCCGCTGAGCCAGGATCTGACCCTGGAGGACCTGATTGGTGTTCCCAATTATCTGGAAGCGCTGCAGCGCACGCATGTGGAAGAAGCGACCTTCCTGCCTGCGGATGCGCAGAGCAACGATCGCATCTTTGCCCGCAGCAGGACGGATGGCGAGATTACCTACAACTTCTGGATTGATATTGAAACGGCTCTCTCTACACGGGTGGAGATCCTGCAGGGTGATACGCTCATCCATATGGTAGAGCAGCGCGAGATGGAAATTCTGATGCCCGGAGATATGTCGCTTGCCTACGTTTTCCTGTTGCCGGATGGCACGGATCCCTTTGCTCACTGAAACAGGAAAAATGCGGCGAGGGTGATGATCAGCGTTAAGGGATCCTCGTCGTTTTCCTGCAAAAGCAGCAGAAGAATCAGAAGCACCAGAAGATCGCCCGTATCCAACCGATCGGGCAGACGGAAAACGGGAAATCCCTTGCTGGGTTGCTTGCTGCAAGATTGCGGCTTGATGGCAGCCTGCTGTGGACTTGCCGGGGATTTCGCCTGCGGTGCGGAATGGGCAGGTGCGGTGCTCTTCACCGGTGCAGCTGCGTGAGGCGACTCTGCCGGTTTTTGCGCGGCATGGGGCGTCCCGGCACGATGACGATCGAAACTCCCATGGGCGTTTGGAACATACCGATTGTACAAATCGCGTCACCTCCTTACTGTGATTCGGAAAGGTTGTTCAAGGCAAAACGTGCCAGATGCGACAGCTTTGCCACGCGCAAAGCGCGGTCCAGGCTTTGCTGCCGTTCCGGCCTGAGAAAGGGCCGCAGCGCATTGAGCAGTTCCGTGTGACGAGAGTCTGAGGCGCCTTGCGACTGCATGAGTTGCCCTAGCGTACTGAGCATTGAAAGATCCGGCAGGAGGGATGAATCCACTGCCGGAGTTTCCTCTTTTGGTGCGTCAGTCGGTGGGCTTACGCCCAGAGACTGAGCGATGGAGAAAATTTTCTGCATGCTCTGCGGATCGGACAGGACCTGATTAATTTTGCTCTCAAGATCATCCATGCTTGTTCAGCTCTTTCACCAATGCCTGGGCCTGTTCTTGTTCCATCAAGGGCGCGATCAGCGCCTGCGCGGCAGAGGTATCGCCGGACTGAAACGCGGCGGCGGCTTTCCGCAGCGTGGCACCTCCGTCCTGGTTGAGCAGCTTCAATAGGGCCAGGCCTTCCTTGCTGCCCAGAACGCGGCGGATCTCGGATTCATAAGCGGCGAAGTTTATATTCTCAGACATAAGCGTTTCCCCCTTTTCCTTGTGCACCAGTCTATGCAGAAAGTAAGTGGTGTGTTATGAAAATTTTAGTTCTGTCGGATTCCCATGGTGATGTGAAGGCCATGCTTCGTGCGGTTGCGCGCTTTTCGCCGGACAGCGTGATCCATTTGGGTGACCATATTCGGGATGCTGAGCAGCTGCAAAAAAGCCTGGGAAACCGCCCGCTTTATTGCGTGCCCGGAAATTGCGATTTCGGTTCTGATGCACCGGAAGTTGTGCAGTTTTCCATGGACGGCGTTCGTTTTTTCATTACCCATGGCCATCGCCATGGAGTGAAGTTTACTCCTTTGCGGGCTGTGCTTGCGGCTCAGGAGGCAGAAGCGAAAATCCTGTGCTTCGGTCATACCCACCGCCAGATGTATGAAATGCATGGCGGTTTGCATGTGCTCAACCCGGGTGCATGCAGTGGCGTGAACCCGAAATGTGCACTCATTACGATAGACAACGGCGCAGTATGCTGCGCGCTACATGAATTAGGAGGCGATAACCATGATCCTGGCAATTGACATTGGAAATTCTAACATTACCATCGGCGGCGTAGAGGATGAAAAGATCATCTTCGAGGCCCGCATGGCTACAGATCGGATCAAAACCTCGGATCAGTATTCTGTGGAACTGAAAAACCTGATCGAGTTGTTTAAGGCAGATCTGAACAACATTGATGGCTGCATCGTGGCCTCTGTGGTGCCGCCGGTCTCCAACTCTTTCTATACTGCCATCCGCAAGGTACTGGGGATTCAGCCGATGATCGTCGGCCCAGGCATCAAGACGGGCCTGAACATCTTGGTAGACAATCCTGCCCAGGTGGGCAGCGACCTGATCGTTGCCGCTGTGGCGGCACTTCGCGTTGCCAAGCCTCCCATGGCCATTGTGGATATGGGTACGGCAACGACCATCACGGTGATTGACGAAAACGGTGCGTTCCTGGGTGGCAGTATTTGCACGGGTGTCAAGATCTCTATGGAGGCCCTAACCAGTCGTACCGCGCAGCTGCCGGCCATCAGCCTGGAGCAACCCAAGCGTGTCATTGGCCGCAATACCGTGGAGTGCATGCAGTCCGGCCTGATGGTGGGTACGGCTGCCATGCTGGACGGTCTGGTTGACCGCATGGAGGAAGAACTCGGCCAGCCTTTGACGGTTATTGCCACCGGCGGTATTGCCCGCTTTGTGATCCCCATGTGCCGCAGAGAGGTCATCTATGAGCGCGATCTTCTTTTGAAGGGCCTGGCGATTCTCTACAAGAACAATGTGAAGCGCCGCGAGAATTGATTTGAAAGGTGAGAGCCATGGGAAGGGATCCGTACTATGAAGCGGATAATCTGTTCCTGCCGGACCCGCTGATCGACGATCTGGCAGCCCGGGAGCGGACGCCCTTTTATCTTTATGACGCGCAGGGAATCCGGGATACGTCAGGGAAGATCTTCGAGGCTTTCTCGTGGAACCCTGGGTTTCGCCAGTATTTTCCCGTGAAAGCGGCGAATGTGCCGGGCGTTCTGAAACTGATGCTGGAATCCGGGCAGGGCCTTTTGTGCACAAGCGGCCTGGAACTGGAGCTGGCTCGACGCACTGGTGCCTGCACGCAGCAGATTCTGTTTGCGCCGATCTGTCCGACCGAACAGGACCTGATGCGCGCAGCGGAAGAGGACATTCCTACCGTGATCGATTCCGAACAAATGGCCAAAGACCTTCTCAAACTGGAAAAGCTGCCAACGCAGCTGGGCCTGCGATATCATCCGGAGAAAAATGTGGAGGTTGGCGCGCGTATCGTGGTGCGCACGGAAGGCCGCAAGTTCGGAATGGATACGCTGGAACTGGTGAAGGTTGCCCGTCTGCTGAAGGCCCGTGGCGTCTGTGCAGTAGGGCTTCACTGCCACCTGAAGGGCGGTGTTGACAATGCACGTTATTGGGGAAAGCTGCTGCAGCTGCTGCATGTAGCTGCGCAGAGGATCCGGGAGAAAGCAAAGGTCGAAATCGCGTATTATAATCTGGGCGGCGGTTTGATTTCGCCCAGCTGCACGGATACACGACCTCTGCAGATCGAAACTGTTGCGGAATATGTACATACTTGTGCGCAGCAATTGGACCTGGCGCTGGTGCCGGTTCAAACAGAGTTCGGCCGTTATGCAGTTGGCCCTCACGGCATTTTGATCAGCGGCGTTCGTTTGATCAAGCCCTTCTATGAAGAGATTAGACCGCTGGTAATCCTGGATGCAGGTATCAATAAAATCATGAGACATGTGGGTAACCACATGCAGTTCCATGTTTCGGTGGTAGGCCGTCGTGAAACCGCAGGTCGGAGATTCTATTCTCTGGCAGGTCCGTTGTCGGACCATTTAGACAAAATGGCGAACAAGTATATGCTGCCTGAGCTACATCCCGGCGATCTGGTTGCTTTGCATGGAGCCGGTGCGTACTGTGCTTCGCTGGATGCAAACTATGCATCAACCCTCAAGAGTGCTGTATATCTGTATGAAGACGGAATCCTGCGCTGCCTGCGCCGCTCGGAAACGGAAGAAGATTACTTTTCCCATATGGTGTTTTAAAATGAGCCCCCACAAACGTGGGGGCTTTCGTTTATTCTCCCCGCAACAGGATTGGCTGAAGCTGCTGCCCAAGAAGCGCCTGCTGAATCGTCGGCAATAGATAAGAAAGATCCGCCACCATGGAACAGGGCTTGCCGTGCGGGTCGTCCTGTCCGAAGGGGACAAAATAGATATTCTTCCTGGCCAGGAGTTTTCCGATGTTTTGCGCACCGGCGCCCAAGGCATCGTTGGTGGAAACGGCCAGAACGATCGGGCGGTTGTTGCGCAGATGGGACTTTGCGGCCAAAGTCACCGGTGTGTCGGCAATGCCGTTGGCCAGCTTTGCCAGCGTGTTGCCGGTACACGGAGCAATCAACAAAAGATCCAGAAGCTTTTTGGGCCCAATGGGTTCCACTTCGGACAGGCTGGTAAGGACGCGGTGACTGCAGATTTCCTCAATGGTATTCAGATTCTCCTCAGCACTGCCAAAACGGCTGTCAACGGTGCAAACGGCTGGGGAGGCAATGGGAATCAGATTCGGATAGGTTTCTTTGAGTGCTCGCAATGCGGAAAAAACTGCGGAAAATGTACAGAAGGATCCGCACAGCGCCACACCGATGGTTGTGTTTTCCATGGAAGCACCCACTTAACGAAGATTCAAGAGATCCAGAACGGTATCCCGGATGGCGAGGCCGGAGGAGTTGGGCGAAGTTTTGCCAGGTAGGGCAAGAGCGTGGATGGCACGCAGCTCCAGTTCCTCGCAGGCCTGCCAATCCAATCCGCCGGGCCTGGATGCCAGATCCAGAAGAAGACACGATTTTGGCACAAGAGCCAACTGCACCTTCGAAAGAACCGGGGCAGGAACGGTATTGATGATGCAATGATAGTCCAGCCCGTGGTTGTAGACCCCTGTGTGATCTGTTCGCAGATTCTTTTCTGCGATATCCTGCCAATCCTGCTCCTTTCGGGCGCTGACCGTGACCTTCATCCCCAAAGCTGTGAGCCGCTCGCTGAGCGCTTTTCCGATACGTCCGTTTCCGATGATCAGAGCCGTAGCGCCATGCAATGTGATGGGAAGTTCCTGAATCAAAATGGAAATTGCACCTTCCGCGGTGGCGATGGCACCTGCTTGCTGAAAAGCCTCATCGAGATTATAGTCGACGATGCGCATTTTCAGATCCGTAGGTATGACACCCGCAAAGACCGCTGTGGCAGGCGGGACAGCAGATAGAACTTGCTGGACTTGAAGACTGGTTCCGTTGATGCATTCACCGGAGAGGGCCGGAATCGGCAGGATGAGCACATTGGTTCCTTTTATCTGGGATGTGAATGTATCGAAGTTTGGACTCGGCAGATCACAGACAGGATAGCCCAAAGAGCGCAGCCCGTCGGCACAGGCGCGCATGCGCCGATCGCCGCCCAAAACCATAAATACGACAGAAGTTTTCATATTTCGCCTCCTTCCTCATCAGCAGTATATGCAGCTGGGGTGAGATTTGACCGAATCTTGCTTGTAATTCAAGAGTGGGTCGGATATAATGGAGAAAAAGGAGGCACGAGTATGCAGGTGCATGGTTTTATTCGAGATATGATGGATGTCAAGGTACTGATTCTGTATGTAATGGCCCATGCGGACTATCCCATGGATGCGCAGAAGACCTTTGAATTGTGCTATCAGGACGATAAGCTCAGTTATTTTGATGTTTGCGAGGCCCTTCCTCAGTTGGTTGGAAGCGGCCATTTGAGCGTGGATGAAAATGGCCTTTATTCCATTACCGAAAAGGGAAGAGAGGACGGAAGCCTCACCGAGGATACCGTTGCGGCTCCTGTGCTGCAGCGCGCGCTGTTGGCGGTGGAGAAGTTCAACAGAGCCAAGCGCCGCACGGACCTGGTGCGCACGGACATCCTGCCCCGGGGCAATGAGGAATACGCCGTTGTGATGAGCCTGGATGACGAGCAGGGGAGCCTGATGACGCTGGAGGTGCTTGCGCCGTCCCTGCCCCAGGCAAGACGCCTGGCAAAAGCCTACCAGAGTAATGCGGAAACCCTGTATCAGAAGATCATGACTTTCTTGATTGAACAAACACAGGGCGGGAAATAAGAATGTTAGTTGTGCAGGATGCACAATAATTTGCGTCAATCTTTGTTCGAGTCGCTGTATTGAATCATCCAAAACATGTGGTATAATAAAGATAGGATTCCCCAAGCAGTTACTTGAAAGGAGCGACGCACATGAAATTCCGGTACACAGAGAAAAAGGTTAAGCTACCCCAATCCGTACACGCCTATGCGGAGAAGAAAGTAACCAAGTTGGAACGTTACTTCAATGCAGAGACAGACGCGGTGATCGCCTTCAGTGTGGAAAAGAATATGAACAAGGTGGAACTCACCTTACATGTTGCATCGACCTACTTCCGCGCCAGTGAGGCAACCAGCGATATGTTTGCTTCCATCGACGCGGCGGTAACCTCCATTGAACGGCAGATCCGCAAGTACAAAACCCGTCTGTCCCGCAGATTACGGCCGGATGCCTTCAATGTGAAAGAAGAACCGACTTCCTTTGTGGAAGAGGTGGAAGAAGGTTTCGATGTGATCCGCACCAAAAACTTTGCCATCAAGCCCATGAGTGTGGATGAGGCGATTCTGCAGATGAACCTTCTGGATCACAGCTTCTTTGCCTTCCGCAACGAGGACAATGACAACGCCTTCGCGGTAGTTTATCGCAGAAATGACGGCGGCTATGGTCTGATTGAGGACACGGAAAACGATTGAAAACAAATGAAGGGCTCTGCCATACGGCAGAGCCCTTTTCTTATAGCTCAATTTGCAAAACGGTGTAACCCAGAGGAGTGAGGGTAATGCTGCTGCAATCCTCCGCAATACGACAAGCGCCGAACAGGCTCTTGACGCGTTTGATAATCTTGGGAAGACTGCATGAGGCGGTATCGGTGCTGCTGCGGTTGACAAGACAGAGGATCTGCTCCTTGTCATTTTGGCGCAGGCAGCCGTAGACATCGTCTCCCCAGTTCAGAGGGAGAAAGTCACCGGAAACCAGCACTTCATTTGTCTTGCGCAGAGTGATCAGCGCGCGGTAGTGATCGGTAAGATCCTTGTCCTCCTTGCCCCAGGGGAAGGGGGCGCGGTTATAAGGATCGCTCAGACCCTGCATACCGGCCTCGTCACCGTAGTAGATGCAGGGGACACCTGCAGCAGTAAACTGAAGCACGCTCAATGCTTTCAGGCGGCGTTTGGCCAGATGAAGCTGTTCATCACTTAGTCGATACAGCTGCTGATCCTTCTCGCTCAAATGCTCTGGGGCCTCGCCCAGCATGCTCAGAACGCGCACGCGGTCATGGCTGCCCACCAGATTCAGAGCGCCATAGTAATTCTCCGGCGGATAATTTTCCTTCAGGCTCATCATCTGAGCAGCAACAGTCTCGGCTCCGGTTTTGCCCAGGAAGAAATCAAGCATGGCTGTGCGGAAGGGGTAGTGCATGGTGCAGTCCAGCTCGCTGCCCAGCAGGTAGCGCCGCAGCTCATCGTAGCTGCGCTTGTTGCTGGCGTCCTCCCACACCTCGCCCATCAAAAGGGCGTCGGGGTTTTCTTCCTTGATGGCGGTGCGGATGCCTTCGATGAAGCTGTCAGGCAGTTCATCCGCCACATCCAGACGCCAGCCACTGGCACCGCAGCGCAGCCAATGGCGAATGACGCTGTCATCACCGCGGAAAATAAAGTCCTGATAGCTTTCGTTCAGCTCTTCCACGTTGGGAAGATCTTTGACGCCCCACCAGGCTTCGTATTCGCCGGGATAGCGCTTGAAGCGATACCAATCATAGTACGGCGATTCTTCGCTCTGACAGGCGCCGACGGCCTTGTAGTTGCTGAATCGGTTGAAATAAATGCTGTCTGCACCGGTATGGCTGAACACACCGTCCAGGATCAGACGGATGCCACGCTGTTTGGCGTCTTCCGCCAGACGGCGGAAACTCTCTTCATCGCCGAAGCCGGGATCGATGCGCAGGTAGTTTGCGGTATCGTACTTGTGGTTACTGGCGGCTTCGAAAATAGGGTTGAGGTAGATGGCTGTGATGCCCAACTCCTGCAGGTACGGGAGCTTTTCGCGAATGCCTTCCAGAGTACCGCCGAAGAAGCCCCAATGGGTGACGGACTGGTCCTCCGCGCGCAGGTAGAAGGGCTGATCGTCCCAATCTGCATGCAGGAACCTGCGGGGACCTTTCCAGTCGTCGGGATGGCGGGCGTCGTCAAACCGTTGCAGCCAGTCGCTGCCCCGGGCAAAACGCTCCGGGAAGATCTGATAGACCACGGCCTGTTTGTACCACTGCGGCACAGGTGCGGGTTGGTAAACAGTAATCTGGTAGGAGTTTCGCAGCTCCTGCTCTAGAGTTCCTTCACCGCCCAGACCATCCGGACGGTTGCAGTAATAGCAAGTGCTTCCGTCAGGGGAGATGATGCGGAAGGCGTACCATAGAAGACCGGGTTCAGAATCCGTGGTGAAGGTACAGGAAAAACGAACAGTGCCGTCAGGCAGAATCGTGCTCTGCATGGGAATCAGAGTTTCTCCGCATTCTTCCTGCCATAGACGAGTAGAACACGAATACCCTGGCACCGGATCGGTAAGATCCAGCGCCAGGGTGATTTCGGTATTGGTGGGTGCTGCGCCAAAGGGCGCGCGATAGGTTAAATCGTGGGAATTATGAAAGGCGAGCATGCGGGATTATCCTTTGCCGAGAAGATTCAGATACAGTTCACGATACTGCTTTGCAGAGGCCACCCAGCTGAAGTCGGCTGTCATGGCGTTGCGGCGCAGTTGATGGAAGGCCTCGGGATTCTCAGCATACAGCTTAACGGCCGACTGGAGCGTGAACAGCAGCTCATGGGCGTTGTAGTTGCTGAAGCTGAAACCGGTGCCTTCGCCGGTGTACTGGTTGTAGGGGGTTACGGAGTCCTTTAGACCGCCGGTCTCACGAACCACGGGCAGGGTACCGTAGCGCATGGCGATCATCTGGGACAGGCCGCAGGGCTCAAAGAGCGAGGGCATCAGCAGAAGATCGGCAGCAGCGTAGAGTCTATGGGACAGATCCGTGTCAAACTTGAGGACGGGGGCGCACTTTTCGGGATACTGAGAACCGAAATGACGCATATCGTGCTCATACTTGGCATCGCCGATGCCGAGAACCACGACCTGCACATCCTCCTGCAGCAGCTCGTCCAGAATAAAGACCAGAAGATCCATGCCCTTCTGCTCGGTCAGACGGCTGATCATGGTGATCATGGGCACGTCTTCGCGCACGGGCAGGCCCAGCTCTTTCTGGATGCGGGCCTTTTCTTCTGCTTTGCCGGTCAGGTCATCGACGTTGAACGGCGTCTTGAGCAGCTTATCGTGCTCGGGATCGTATTCCTTGATGTCGATGCCGTTCAGGATGCCGCTCAGACGGCTTCTGCGGCTGCGGAAGATGGAATCCAGACCTTCACCGTAGTAGCTGGTGCAGATCTCATCGGCGTAGGTGGGGCTGACGGTGGAGAGCCAATCAGAATAGCAGACCGCGCCCTTCATGAAGTTGATGGCGTCGCCCCAAAGCAGCTGGGTTTCGGCGGGGGTGTTGGTCAGGCCCAGCACATCACCGCAATCCCAACGGGGGAAGATTCCCTGGAACTTCAGGTTATGGATGGTATACAGAACCTTGATATCCCGATAGTGGGCCAGATGGCCGTAATGTTCATGCAGGAACACAGGAACCAGGGCGGTGTGCCAGTCATTGCAGTGGATCAGTTCCGGGAAGAAATCGGGCAGATACTGCAGACACTCCAGAATAGCCTTGGAGAAGAAGGCGATACGCTCTGAGTCGTCGCCAAAGCCGTAAGCGCCGTCGCGCTTGAAGTAGTATTCATTGTCCAGGAAGTAGTAAGTCACGCCATCGTGCTTGAGCGTTTCAATGCCGCAGTACTGTCTGCGCCAGCCCAGAGGGACGGTCAGAGAGGCGACATATTCCATTTTATCCGTGTACTGACGGGGGATGGAAGAAAGCTTGGGCAGAATGACACGAACGTCCATGTCTTTGCTGTTGAGCATACCGGGCAGAGCGCCGGCTACGTCGCCCAGACCGCCGGTTTTGATGAACGGAACGGCTTCAAAGGCTGCAAAGAGAACGCTGGTTTTCTTTTTCTTCGGCATGGCTGACTCCTTTTCAGAATTTCTGTCTCTTTTCCACCAGGAAGGAATTCTCAGGCGTACCGGTCAGGGTGACGTGGCTGCTGATGGTGGCAAACTTGTCGCAAATCACGTTTTCCATGTAAGCGTGTTCGCCGATGATGCCGCGCTGCATGATGATGCAGTTGCGTACAACGGCACCCTTCTTGACGTGGACATTACGGAACAGGATGCTGTTTTCCACGGTGCCTTCGATGATGCAGCCGGAGGAGATGTAGGAGTTGGTGGCGCGGCCGCCGGGCAGATACTTGGTGGGCGCGCTGTCCTGAACCTTGGTATGGATGCGGTTCTGACCCCAGAACAGCTCACGGTTGAGGCTGCGGTCGAACAGATCGCGGTTGCAGGCAACGTAGTCGTTGATGGTATCCACGCAGCCCAGGTAGCCCTGGAAGGCAAAGCTGGCCAGGTTGAGCTGACCACAGTGATCCAGCAGCAGAGTGGGCAGATCCAGATAACCGACTTCCTCGAAGCCATCCATCACGCGGTACAGAAGGCTCTTGTTGATGATGAAGCAGTCCATGAACTGGTTGCCGCCGCCGAAGGCATTGCGGGTATAACCGGTGACCTTGCCGCCTTCGCCCAGCTGCAGGAAGGGACCAACGGTACGGTCGGCGTCCATGATGGGCTTGTAAACGAAGGTGCAGTCGGCGCCGGAGGAGACATGCTGCTTAATCAGCGGGGAATAGTCCATGTTGTAGATCTTATTCGTAGCGCTGAAGAGCACATAGTCGGCGCTGTCGCGATCGATGTAATCGCGGTTGCTGATGATATCGCGCAGATGGAACTTGGAGTTCAGATCGGTAAAGCCGTAAGCGGAGCCAGGCAGGATGAACAGACCGCCAACCTTGCGGCTCAGGCCCCATTCCATACCGATGCCCACGTGGTCAAGCAGGCTGCGGTAGTGGCTGGGAGTGACGATACCGACGGTACGGATGCCGGAGTTGACCATGTTGGACAGGGCAAAGTCGATCAGACGGTATCTGCCGCCGAAGGGGAGGGAGGCGAAGCAGCGCTCCTCCAGAAGGGAACCGAAGGTGCTGTTGGTATAGTTCGCAGAAATCAAACCAATGACAGAATCCATTTATGACAACTCCTTTCCTTACTCGCCGATGAGGGTGATTTCACCGTCGACAGTGCCGGCGATGGTGTTTTCGGGAACGGTGACGCCTTCGTTGACGATGGTGCGCACCAGACGGGCACCGGCTTCAATGCGGGCACCGGGCAGAATGATGCAGTCACGTACTTCCGCGCCTGCACTGATGTGCACGTCAGAGGCGAGGATGGAGTGAATGGCACGGCCGTAGATGGTGCAGCCGTTGCAGATCAGGCTGCCGTCCACGCGGGCGTTAGGACCGACATAATGGGGAGGAGACATGTTGGAGTTGGAGTAGATGCGCATGTCGTCCTCGAAGATGTTGAACGCGGGGTCCTCTTCCAGCAGTTCGAACTGGGAGTCGTAGTAGCTGTCGATGGTACCGACGTCCTTCCAGTAGCCGGAGAAGGTGTAAGCGAACAGACGCTTCTGCTCGGCAAGCATGGTGGGAATGATGTTGCCGCCGAAGTCATGTTCGGAGCCGGGGGTGGTGTGGTCGCGCATCAGCGCATCGCGCAGCACGCTCCAGGTGAAGATGTAAATACCCATGGAAGCTAGGTTGCTTTCCGGATTCTTGGGCTTTTCGGCAAAGCGTGTGATGCACATGTTCTCATCCACGCTCATGATGCCGAAGCGGCTGGCTTCCTCCATCGGAACTTCGATGACGGAAACGGTCAGGTCCGCGTTATTTTCCTTATGGAACTGCAGCATTTTGTTGTAGTCCATTTTATACAGATGGTCAGCTGACAGAATCAGAACATATTCCGGATTGTGGGCATCGATAAAATCGATGTTGCGGTAGATAGCGTCGGCAGTGCCTTCGTACCAGGCGCCGCCCTTCTGGGTGGCGTAAGGCGGAAGAACGTGAACGCCGCCGTCGGAATTGTTCAGATCCCAGGCCTCACCGGTGCCGATATAGGCGTTGAGGATCATGGGACGATACTGGGTCAGAACGCCAACAGTATCAATGCCGGAGTTGGTGCAGTTGGAAAGGCTGAAGTCGATGATGCGGTACTTGCCGCCAAACGAAACGGCGGGTTTTGCATTGTTTTGCGTCAGTGCATACAGACGGCTGCCCTGGCCACCGGCGAGCAGCATCGCGATGCATTCCTTGGGTTTCATAAAGAGCACCTCCGAAAATTAATGAACTACGTGTAATGCTGGGATTTATATGAAATCAGGCCTTGTACGGGGTATGCCAGATATCATCACAATACTCGCGAATGGTACGGTCGGAAGAGAAATAACCGGCCTTGGCGATGTTATGCAGGCTCATACGGTTCCACTGCTCGGTACCGTAGACCTTCACCATGTTCTGCCAGGTGCTGACGTAGGAGTCAAAGTCCTTGAGAACGAAGAACTCGTCGCCGTCACGCAGCAGGGAATCATAAATACGCCAGAAGTCATAGTTGCTGCCGGAGAAGAAGCCGTTAACCAGCTGGTTGAGCATCAGGCTCAGACGCTCATCGGCGGAAGCGACTTCGGCGGGACGGTAGGTATGGTTGGCAGCCATGGACATGGCCTCTTCTGCCTTCAGACCGAAGATAAAGATGTTATCATCACCCACCAGATCGCGGATCTCCACGTTGGCGCCGTCCAGAGTGCCCAGAGTCAGAGCGCCGTTGAACATAAACTTCATGCAGCCGGTACCACTGGCTTCCTTGCCTGCGGTGGAGATCTGCTCGGAAATGTCGGCAGCGGGGTAGATCAGCTGGGCGTTGGAAACGCGGAAGTTCTCCACAAAGAGAACCTTGATCTTGTCGTTGACGTCGGGATCGGAGTTGACCAGGTCTGCAATGGAGCAGATGAACTTGATGAACTCCTTGGCCAGCGCGTAGCCCTGGGCTGCCTTGCCGGCAAACAGGAAGGTGTGGGGAACCACATTCATGTTCGGGTTGGCCTTAAGCTCATTGTAAAGGTTCAGAACTTTGAATGCTGCCAAAAGCTGGCGCTTGTAGGCGTGAATGCGCTTGACCTGAACATCGAACACGGAGTCGGGATCCACGGGGATCTCCATGGTACGGCCAATGTAGTTGGACAGGCGAACCTTGTTGACGCGCTTGATCGCGGCAAGACGCTTCAGGAACTCAGAATCGTGCTCAAAAGCAGTAAGCTTTTCCAGCTCCTCGGGATGGATGACCCAGTTATCGCCAATGGCCTCGCAGATCAGGTCGGCCAGGGGCAGGTTGGACTGGATCATGAAACGGCGATGGCTTACGCCGTTTGTTTTGTTGTTGAAAATCTCCGGACGCATGAGATAGAAATCGTTGAGCACGGAGGACTTGAGGATCTCGGTGTGCAGCGCGGCAACGCCGTTGACCTTGTGGCTGCAGATCACGGAGAGGTTGGCCATATGCACCTGGCCGTCGCGCAGAATGGCGGTACGGGCGAGCATATCCTGCCAGTAGGGAAGGGTACGGTCAAAGCCGTCGCGGTAGCGGCGGTCGATCTCCTCGACGATCATGTAGACGCGAGGCAGCAGATTCTGCATCAGATCGATGGGCCAACGCTCCAGCGCTTCGGGAAGAATGGTGTGGTTGGTGTAGGAGCAGGTCTTGCAGGTGACGGCCCAGGCCTCATCCCAGGAGAGCTTCTCCTCGTCCATGAGTACGCGCATGAGTTCCGGCGCACACAGGGCGGGATGCGTATCGTTGGTGTGGATGCTGATGCGGTCTGCAAAGTGGACCCAATCGGTGCCAAAACGCTTCTTGTAGTTGTATACGATGGAGCCGATACCGGCAGCTACCAGGAAATACTCCTGCTTCAGGCGCAGCTGTTTGCCGGCGTAGGTGCTGTCATCGGGGTAGAGAATGCAGGTGATGGCCTCAGTTTCGGCCTTGTCACGGAAGGCGGCGGCATAGTCGCCGTTGTTGAAGGCGTTCATGTCAAAACGCTCATCGATGGTCTGGGCATTCCACAGACGCAGCAGGTTGGAAGTCTCACCGCCGTAGCCCAGCACAGGAACGTCATAGGGAACAGCGCCGATGGAGTGGTAATTCTTGTGGGTGAAGGTCATTTCGCCGTTCACCAGGTGGCGCTCCACCTGGCCGCCGAAACGGACCTCGACCATTTCATCGGTTTTGGCGCATTCCCAGGGATAGCCGTTTTCCAGCCAGGCATCGGGGACCTCGTACTGGAAACCATTGTGGATCTTCTGGCGGAACAGGCCGTAGCGGTAACGCACGCCCATGCCGACGCCGGCGATGTCCAGAGCGGCCATGGAATCCAGGAAGCAGGCAGCCAGACGGCCAAGGCCGCCGTTGCCCAGACCGGGATCCGGCTCAAGCTCCAGAAGATCATCGAGCTCGATGCCGCAGGAACGCAGGCCCTCGTCGACGATATCGCGGACGCCCAGATTAATCAGATAGTTTTCAAGCAGACGACCCACCAGGAACTCCATGGAGAAGTAGAAAACCTGCTTCTGCTCGCCGGCCTTCTGACGCTCGGCGGAGGAGGCGTGGATCACGCCGGCGCGTTCACTGATCAGGCGGACAAGCACCTCATACTGTTCAGCTTTGGAGCTGGTCTTGAGCTGCTTGGAGAGCATCTCAGAGAACGCGCGGTTATACTCTGCGACAAATTCTGCGGATGTGGAAAACATAAAGAACCTCCAGTTCGGAATTACATATTTGTATTTGGCTTCTTGAGCCGATGGTGTATCTCTGCGGAAAGACAGCCTCCAAACAAGAGGATCATCGTGCAGAAATATAGCCAGAGAAGTCCCAGTGCGCAGAAGCGGAGACTTCCGTAAAAAGTAGAGTAGGATTGTGCGCCTTGGGCGTACAGGGAAAAAACTGCAGTGAACAATTGCCAGAGGAGGGCGGAGAATGTGCTGCCGATAAGGCACGAGCGAAGACGAAGCTTTCTGGCGGGAAACGCATAGTAAATTCCCGTATGGATCAGTACCAATACAAGAAACGTTCCCAAATGCTGCAGCAAAGGAAAAAGCCTTCCTGCACGCAACAGGAGTGTATATCCCATCATATGAGCCAGAAGCGCAGCCGGTAAGGCCAGAAGCGTCAGAATCAGATAGAAAAGGCAAATCAGCCTGCGCCGTAGAAAGCCGCGCCGGTCTTCAAACCTGCACACAGCATTTAAGGCTCGCATAATTCCGTAGATTCCGCGAGAGGCGGACCACAAAGCCAGGAGGGCGGCCATGGAAAGCGCGCCGACGGAACGGGCTGCGAAAAAACCTTCGGTCAACTGCTTTATCAAAGGATACAGGGCAGAGGGGAGCAAAGGCCGCAGAGCGCAAAGAAGATCTGCCGCTGTCAACCCAACAGCACGCAGGACCGTGCAGGTCAAAATTGCCATGGGAAACAGCGCCAGCAGCAGAAAGAAACAGATGCCTGCAGCGTGGGCGCTGATGTGTTGTTTTGACGCGTCATAAAACAATTGAATGCACAAGCGAAAGGGAGCAGGAAGACAAAAAAACAACTTCCGGAGCAAGGTGCCTCCTCCAGCGCATAAAACGCTTACTGTAAGACTAGTATACAATATTGTTCCGAAAAAGCAAAGCTTAAATCACAAGAAAAAACACAAAATCTTATAATTTGTGTAATATTACAAGGCCGAGTTTCTGAAATAGATGTACGGGACAACAAAAGCAGCCCGTTTCCCTGGGGGAACGGGCTGCAATGTGCAATGAGAATCAGACAATAATCAGTTCCGCGGTCATAGCGGGGTTGATTTCATTGGTGTCCTTGTTGGCAGTATCCATACGCTCGGGCAGGTAAGAGCGGATCTCCCAGCAATTGACATGGACCTTGTGAGCGCCGGTGGCCAGGCCGCCGGGCTTCTTGACCTTGATGAAGCACATCTCTTCGATGGGCCACATCACGCGGTCATACTTGGCCATTTCGTCATAGGTGTACTCAATGCCGCTGATGGTGAAGGTGCAGTCCTCGGGACCGTACTTCACATCGTCAACGGCCAGATGGTCAAAACGGAACTGGCTCAGCCAGGTGCCACGATAGACCTTCTGACGGATGCAGACCTGGAAGCCGACAATCTCGCCGTTCTCGACCAGGTTGCGGAAGCCTTTGTGCTGAATAACATCTCTTTCTAAACGCATGATCGATTACCTCCTTGTCTTATTCGCCCAACAGGTTCTTGAGCATTACATGATGGCGTCTGACCTGAGTGGTGGAGTAGCCGGGAACGTTCTTGTACGGGCCTTCGTACTCAGACAGCAGCCAGCCGTTCCAGCCGTGCTCCTTCATGATGTTGACAACCTCGGCGTAGGGGATGGTGGTCTCGTCGAAGTTCTCGTCCATGTTGTAGTACTTGGCATGGCAGGCGTAGATGTAGGGCAGCAGCGGAATGATATCTTCCGGAGCGCTGGGATCCATGGGACGACGGCGGCCGCCGACGCGGGAAGGATCCTCAAAGGGCTTGGTCTGGAACACACCGAAGTCGATGTTGAAGCCGAAGTGCTTGGTCTGCTCCTTATCGATGAATTCACAGTAATCCATGATCATCTGATCCTTGAGCTTGGTGGGGGAGTGAACCTCGGGCTGCATGACGATGTCATACTTCTCGGCATAAGGCAGAGCGGCCTTGATGAATTCTCTCCAGTTGGGAACGGGATCCAGAGTCTCGGTGCAGACGCCCAGCTTGGTGCGCATGCAGGTGAAGCCCATGAAAGAGGCCAGCTTGATGTCGTGGATGAGCATCTCCAGCGCTTCTTCAGAGGTGTAGTCGCGGTCACGATACATGCGGGATTCAACCCAGTGACCGTATTCCACCGGAACGATGTCATACTTTTCGGTCAGGCCGAACCACTTGTCGAGCCACTCGTTCGAGGGGTTGGGATAACCCTGAATGGTACCGTCGGCCAGAATCTCAATACCGTTGGCACCGATGTCCTGCATATGCATGAACATGTCTTCCATGTCCATGGTCCAGTTCAGTTCGGGGTACCAGCAGTAAGTGGATACGCCGCGGTGAATGCCAGGTTTACGAGCTTTAGACTTATCCAATTGAAAAACCTCCATTCGTTTTTTGCTGTGTTTGTATGAATGATGTATTTATTTTACAGACTGATTGTTATCTATGTCAACAAAAATCAAATGGGCATAGTTCACAAAAAGATGGGATCAAAACTGTGCAAAAAGACGAAAACTAAAGGAGTTCAAACTGTTTCCGGTTGCTTTGAAGAACTCCTTCTTTGCGTAGTTTGCCGATTTCGGCAGACAAACCGCTGCGATCCACTTTCAGATAATCTGCCAGCTCCTGACGATCAAAAGGAATTTCGAAACGATTGCTGCTAAATCTCTTTGCACAGAGATTCAGATAGGCCAGAAGCTTTTCCCGCGTGGAGTGGCGGGAAAGGATATCTACTTTCTGGTGAAAATGTATGTTTTTCTGTGCCATGTTTTTCATCAAATTGAAAATCATTTGCTGATGGAAGCCACAGGCGCAGGAACAGGCGTGCATGATCCGGCTGCAATCAATCAACATCACTTCGCAAGGCTCATTGGCGATCACAGAAACGGGGTAAACTTCCAGGTCCGCACAGGCAAAGGATTCACCGAACATCTCGGAGGGGACCACCTCGGTGACAATACTTCGGTTGCCATAATAATCGACCTGGATAATCTGCGCAGAACCTGAGAGCAGAATGCCGATATATTTGGCAGGTGAGCCCTCGGCAAAGATCGTGTATTTTTTGTCAAAGGCAATGATATTTGCGCCAAGACACGGAAGTAGAAGCTTCAGGTCATCAGCGCCGATTTTTTCAAAGAGGGGACAGTGCTGCAAAACAGAAAAAAATTTCTCCATTTCTTTCTCCTTTGTTGAAAATTCAACAGACTTGCTGCGGTCATTATACTATAATGATGCCACAAAGACAAGCCGCTCAACGGCAAATGAAGAAGAAACGGAGAATCAAAATGGTTAGAAAGATCATTCAGATTGATGAAGATAAGTGTAACGGGTGCGGCGCTTGCGCAGCGGCCTGCCATGAAGGTGCCATTGAGATGGTCAATGGCAAAGCGAAATTGACCCGCGAGGATTACTGCGACGGTCTGGGCGACTGCCTGCCTGCATGCCCCACCGATGCCATCACCTTTGTGGAGCGTGAGGCTCCCGCCTACGATGAGAAGGCAGTTCTGAAGGCCAAGCAAGCGGCAAAGCAGGTTTTCAGCTGTCCCGGAACCCGGGCCCGGCAGATCAAGCCGGAAGCTCCCGCAGCGCAGATGCCTGGTGTGATGCCCAGCCAGCTGGCCCAGTGGCCCTGCCAGATCAAATTGGTTCCGGTGAACGCACCGTATTTTGAGAATGCCAATCTGTTGATCGCCGCAGATTGCACGGCTTTTGCGTATGGAAACTTCCACAACGATTTTATTCGCAATCATATCACGCTGATTGGCTGCCCGAAGCTGGATGAAGGCGATTATGCTGAGAAACTGACCCGTATCATTGCGGGCAACAACATTAAAAGCGTTAAGATTGTGCGCATGGAAGTGCCCTGCTGCGGTGGTCTGGAAAATGCCGTCAAGCGTGCCATTCAGGCCAGCGGCAAGTTCATTCCCTGGCAGGTGGTTACCATTTCCACTGACGGAAGAATTTTAGAATAATTCCAATTGACACATTGCTTTTCAATTTTCAACATGTTAAAATCAATCCAACTTGCAAATAAGAGGTGCATGAAATGACCATTACTAACGATATTCGCTACATTGGCGTCAATGACCATAAGGTGGACCTGTTTGAGGGACAGTATGTGGTGCCCAACGGCATGAGCTATAATTCCTATGCAATCATGGATGAAAAGATTGCCATTATGGATACGGTAGATGCCGGCTTCACCCACGAGTGGCTGGATAACATCCAGAACACCCTCAATGGCCGCAAGCCGGATTACCTGGTGGTGCAGCACATGGAGCCTGACCATTCTGCCAACATTGTGAATTTCATCAAGGCTTATCCCGAGGCTCAGATCGTCTCGTCCGCCAAGGCCTTTGCCATGATGAAGAACTTCTTTGGTACCGATTTCCCCGAGAAGCAAGTCGTGGTTGGTGAAGGTGACACGCTGTCGCTGGGTAAACACAATCTGGTTTTTGTTACCGCTCCCATGGTGCACTGGCCGGAGGTTATTGTGACCTATGATGCCACGGATAAGGTGCTCTTCTCCGCTGATGGCTTCGGCAAGTTTGGCGCCCTGGATGTGGATGAGCCCTGGGCTGATGAGGCAAGACGCTACTATATCGGTATTGTCGGCAAGTACGGCGTGCAGGTGCAGAACCTTCTGAAGAAGGCCTCCACCCTCGATATCTCCATGATCTGCCCGCTGCACGGTCCTGTGCTGAAGGAGAATCTGGGTTACTATCTGGGCCTGTACAACACCTGGTCCGGCTATCAGCCGGAGGAAGAGGGTATTGTGATTGCCTACACCTCCATCTATGGAAACACCAAGAAGGCAGTTGTGATGCTGGAAGAGAAGCTCAAGGCCAACGGCTGCCCGAAGGTTGTTGTTTATGATCTGGCCAGATGCGACGTTGCTGCCGCTGTTGCCGATGCGTTCCGCTACAGCAAGCTCGTGTTGGCAACCACCACCTACAACGCCGATATTTTCCCCTTTATGCGGGAGTTCATCGATCATCTGACCGAGCGCAACTTCTCCAACCGTACGGTCGGTCTGATTGAGAACGGCAGCTGGGCGCCTATGGCAGCAAAGATCATGAAGGGCATGTTCGAAAAGAGCAAGAACCTCACCTTTGCAGAGAATACTGTCAAGATTCTTTCTTCTCTCAACGAGCAGAGCGCGGCACAGCTTGATGCCCTGGCTTCTGAGCTCTGCATGGAGTATCTGGCCCGCCAGGATTCCACCGCCAACAAGAACGATATGTCCGCTCTGTTCAACATCGGCTATGGTTTGTATGTGGTCACCTCCAACGACGGCAAGAAGGATAATGGCTTGATCGTCAACACGGTGACGCAGGTTACCAATACACCCAATCGCGTTGCTGTGGCCATCAACAAGGAGAACTACTCCCACCACGTGATTAAGCAGACCGGAAAGATGAACATCAACTGCCTGACGGAGGATGCTCCGTTTAAAGTTTTTGAAGCTTTTGGCTTTGTCAGCGGCCGCAACGTGGACAAGTTCGCAGACTGCACTCCCATGCGCTCTGACAACGGCCTTGTGGTTCTGCCGAGATACATCAATGCGATGCTGTCTCTGCAAGTGGAGAGCTATGTGGATCTGGACACCCACGGTCTGTTCATCTGCACGGTGACGGAGGCCAGAGTGCTTTCTGAGAGACCGTCCATGACCTACACCTACTATCAGGAGAACGTCAAGCCCAAGCCCGAGACCGAGGGCAAGACCGGCTACGTTTGCAAGATCTGTGGCTACGTCTATGAAGGCGAGACCCTGCCGGATGACTATGTGTGCCCGCTGTGCAAGCATGGTGTTGCGGATTTTGAAAAGATCTGATCCAATATGAAAAGCGCCCCAATTGGGGCGCTTTTTGCCTAAAAAAGAAGCGGTGCAGTCGTTTGACTGCACCGCTTTTAAGATATCAGACGATGATGAAATCGCGAGTGAAGCCGGTGGCTTCGGAATGGCCCATGGGAGGACGATCGGGATCGATCTCATCCATACGGGCGGGGACGTAGGAAGCAACTTCCTTATACAGGGCAGAAACGGTGTGATTACCCTGGGCCAGGCCGCCGGGCTTCTGCACACGGATCATGATGGCTTCCTTCAGGGGCCACTTCACGCGGCCGAGCTTCAGCATCTCATCATAGGTGTACTCAACACCGGAGATGACGAAGGTGCACTTGTCAGCGCCGAAACGCTCACCGTCGACGGTGACGTTGTCGAAGCGGAACTGGCTCAGCCAGGGACCACGGTAGGCAACAAAACGGATGCCAACCTGGAAACCGATGGCTTCGCCGGCGTCATTATACAGATTACGAAATCCCTTGTACTGCAGGGCTTCCATTTCCAACATGTTTGTTACCCTCCTTATTCGCCAAGAATGTTCTTGAGCATAACATGGTGACGATGCACCTGAGTCATGCAGTGATAGATGTTTTCCTTGTGGGGGCCTTCGTACTCAGAGAGCAGATAGCCGTTCCAGCCGTTGTCCTGCATCAGCTTGATGACTTCACGGTAGGGGATGGTGGTCTCGTCGAAGTCTTCAGACATGTTGTAGTACTTGGCATGGCAGCAGTGCACGTAGGGCAGCAGGGGAACGATGTCTTCCGGAGCGGAGGGACCAAACAGGCCGGTACGAGGAGTGCCGTCCAGGCTCTTGTTCTGGAACACGCCGAAGTCGATGTTGAAGCCGAAGTGCTTGGTCTGCTCCTTGTCGATGAACTCGCAGTAGTCGTCCATCATCGGGCTCTTCAGCTTGGTGGGAGAGTGAATCTCGGGCTGCATTACGACGTTGTACTTCTCGGCATAAGGCAGGGCAGCCTTGATGATCTCGCGCCAGTTCTTGACGGGAGACAGGGTCTCATCGATAACGCCGAGCTTGGTACGCATGCAGGTGAAGCCGAGGTAGCCGGCCAGCTTGATGTCGTGAATCAGCTGCTCCAGGGACTCTTCCAGCGTGCACTCACGGCCTCTGTACAGACGGGACTCAACCCAATGACCGTACTCGACGGGGACGATGTCGTAACGATCGATCAGAGCAAACCACTTGTCCAGCCACTCGTTAGAGGGATACGGATAGCCGTCGATGATGCCGTCAGCCAGGATTTCCAGGCCGGTGGCGCCCATGTCCTGCATGATCTGGAAGCTGTCTTCCAGGTCCATGTTTACGTTGTACAGCGGGTACCAGCAGTAGGTGGATACACCACGATGGATACCGGGTTTCTGGGTTTTAGCCAATTGGATAACCTCCATTCTTATTGTGCGGCACTGAGAGACTCAGTGCCGCACGTTTGTTTTTATGAAAATCAGACGATGATGAAATCGCGGGTAAAGCCAGTGGCTTCGGAGTGACCGAACGCAGGGCGGTCGGGATCGATCTCGTCCATACGGGCGGGGACGTAGGAAGCGACTTCCTTATACAGGGCAGAAACGGTGTGATTGCCCTGGGCCAGGCCGCCGGGCTTCTGCACACGGATCATGATGGCTTCCTTCAGGGGCCACTTCACGCGGCCGAGCTTCAGCATCTCATCGTAGGTGTACTCAACACCGGAGATGACGAAGGTGCACTTGTCAGCGCCGAAACGCTCACCGTCGACGGTGACGTTGTCGAAGCGGAACTGGCTCAGCCAGGGACCGCGGTAGGCAACAAAACGGATGCCAACCTGGAAACCGATGGCTTCGCCGGCGTCATTATACAGATTACGAAATCCCTTGTACTGCAGGGCTTCCATTTCCAACATGTTCGTTACCCTCCTTATTCGCCAAGAATGTTCTTGAGCATGACATGGTGACGATGCACCTGAGTCATGCAGTGATAGATGTTTTCCTTGTGGGGGCCTTCGTACTCAGAGAGCAGATAGCCGTTCCAGTTGTTGTCCTTCATGAGCTGAATGACTTCACGATAGGGGATGGTGGTCTCCTCGAAGTCCTCGGACATGTTGTAGTACTTGGCATGGCAGCAGTACACATAGGGCAGCAGGGGAACGATGTCTTCCGGAGCGGAAGGATCGAACTTACGGAAGCTGGGCATGCCGTCGACACCCTTGGTCTGGAAGACGCCGAAGTCGATGTTGAAGCCGAAGTGCTTGGTCTGCTCCTTGTCGATGAACTCGCAGTAGTCGTCCATCATCGGGCTCTTCAGCTTGGTGGGAGAGTGGATCTCGGGCTGCATGATAACATTATACTTTTCAGCATAGGGAAGAGCAGCCTTGATGATCTCACGCCAGTTCTTGACGGGGGACAGGGTCTCGTCGATAACGCCGAGCTTGGTGCGCATGCAGGTGAAGCCCAGGAAGGAAGCCAGCTTGATGTCGTGGATCAGCTGCTCCAGGGACTCTTCCAGCGTGCACTCGCGGCCTCTGTACAGACGGGACTCAACCCAATGACCGTACTCGACGGGAACGATATCGTACTTGTCAACAAGGGCGAACCACTTGTTCAGCCACTCGTTGGAGGGGTACGGATAGCCGTCGATGATGCCGTCAGCCAGGATTTCCAGGCCGGTGGCGCCCATGTCCTGCATGATCTGGAAGCTGTCTTCCAGGTCCATGTTTACGTTGTACAGCGGGTACCAGCAGTAGGTGGATACACCACGATGGATACCGGGTTTCTGGGTTTTAGCCAATTGTATGACCTCCATTCTTGTAAGTGCGTTGAATAAAAAACTCACAAATAGTTTGCATATATATTTTACTATGACTTGTTAATGATGTCAACCAAATGCAACTGGTGATAATGTACAAAAACAGATGCTGGGAATTGTGCAAATCGACTATGGAGAGGCAGCAGGAGTCTTCGATTCAAATAATCAAATAATTGCACCTTGTTGCCTTTTTATAGGCAACAATCGGCCGTTTTACGCCTATTTATGAAACGAACTTCTGTTTGTTATCATTGTTTAGGAGGAACAAAACATGTCAACCAGATCACCCCACTACGGTCTGTATCAATGGGAAGGAACAGACCCCGTCAGCCGAGAGGAAATGAATCACAATTTCTCAGTTTTGGAGGAACATCTGCACCAGAATCTGGTGTACAAGCCTCTTTCCACCTTCGTCACTTCCCAGCAGGCAGCGATGGTCAGCATCGATTTGTCCAATGTTCCCTGGAAGGATTATCACGAAGTTGTGGTAGAGTTTTGGTACGACAGCCTGAGTCAGAGTCCTGCCACGGTGTACATCAATCAGGATCGATCCATGCCGGATGAAAACTACGGAAGCCACATGGTTCCGCCCACGAACCCGACGGTAATGACAACCTACTGCAACGGCCTGGGCGATATCCTTGGATTCCGCGGCAGAGTCACGTTCTTTTCTGACTGCCATGAGACCGGCTGCGTTTCTGTGGAGTGCCGCTCGCAGATCGGCGGCCGCAGCTACCATGGCTGGAACTCCAATATCACCTTGGCTCAGGTCAACACCCTGGATCTGTACTGTGTGAACTATGTTCCGGCCGGTGTGCAGGTCACTGTCTGGGGCGTGAAATAATGGCAGTCAAAGGGATGACCCGGATGGAAGCAGAAGCAAATGACAACGGATGAAATGGTAATCAAGCTGACGGAGGTGGAAAGCCGCAGCAAATCCAACGGCCATCGAATCGATAAGCTGGAGGACTCGATGCAGCTGCTGCATAAGCTCACAGAAGCGGTGGCTGTCATGGCCCACGAGCAGCAGATGCAGACGCAGACCATCCATCAGATTGAAGCAAGCATTGCAGAACTCAAGGCGCGTCCCGGAAAAAACTGGGATAAGATGATTGAGCGTGTGGCCTTCGGCGTGGCTGCAACGGGCCTGGGGGCGGTGCTGACAGCGATGCTGTCCGGTTTGCTTGGAACGTGAAAGGAAACGTATGATGAAAAGAATTCTCAATAAGCTGGCCAGCAGAAAGCTCTGGGCCGCAATCCTTGGAACAATCACAGGCCTGGCATTGATTTTTGGGCTGGACGAAGAAACTGCAAACACAGCCTGTGGTGCGGTTGTGACTTTGGTGAGCCTTGTTACATACATTGTAACAGAGGGAAAAATCGATATCTGTGCACGCAACGAGAAGCTGCAGGCTCTTCTCAAACAGGAAAAGGAGAAGGAGAATGAAAACCAGTGAAAAGGGTATTGCACTGATCAAACGGTTTGAAGGGCTCCTGCTGCAGGCATATCGACTGCCGTCAGAGGCATTCTACACCATCGGATATGGCCACTACGGGCAGGATGTCGCACCGGATATGAGGATCTCCCGGGATGAGGCAGAGCAGCTGCTCCGAAAGGATTTAACACAGTTTGAAGCCTGGGTTACGCAGTATACGCCTTTTTCTCTGAACCAGAATCAATTCGATGCTCTGGTATGCTTTACCTACAATTGCGGGCCGGGAAGCCTGCAGCAGCTAGTTTCCGGAAGAACGGCCGAACAGATTCCGGAGCACATCACAGCCTACACCGCTTCATCCTCGGAAGCCTACCGCGAAGGTTTGCTGCGCAGACGGATGGAGGAACGAAAGCTGTATCTGACGCCAATGGGAGATGAGTTGGAGATGACCAAAGAAGAATTGATGCGTGTAGAAGGCACCGGCGATTCGCCCTCGTCCTGGGCAAAAGAAGCTACAGAATGGGCGAAGAAGAACGGAATCTTCAATGGCGATGGTCAGGGAAATTATGGGTGGCAGGCACCCATTACCCGGGAAGCGGTTGCTGTGATTCTCCACGCGCTGTTCAAAGAAAACAAATAATAAGAAAAAAGCGCTGCAGATCACTCTGCAGCGCTTTTTTTGCAAAATCATGGAAAAACCTGGTATCTTGCACTATGCGGCGTGCTGGTGTATAATGATTGCATGACTATTCTGGAGGAAGGGCCATGAAAAAACGACGCCTGTTCTCTTTCTTGTTGATTCTTGCCATGCTGACCGGTATGGTTTCCGCTGCCAAGAATACCCGGCAGCCTTATGCCATTAAAGTCAATCGCGCATGCAATACCGTTACGATTTATGAATCGGACGAGAACGGACAGTATACCAAGCCGATCAAAGCGATGATCTGCTCCACAGGCAGAGAAGGCTGCGAAACGCCGTTGGGTACCTTCTACCTGATTGACTACCGCTCGGAATGGCGGCTGATGCTGGACGGTACATACGGACAATACGCTACCTGTTTTTACGGAAACTTTCTGTTTCACTCCGTCTGTTATGCCGATGATTCCCACGATGCCATGGTCCGCGAGGCCTACAATAACCTGGGCAACGCGGCCTCCATGGGCTGTGTGCGTCTGCAGACGATGGACGCCAAATGGATCTTTGACAACTGTCCCGCCGGAACGCCTGTGACGATCTATGATGATCCGGACGATCCCGGTCCCCTGGGCAAACCGGACAAGGTTGTGGACGAGATCACGTTGCAGATGTACAACGGCTGGGATCCGACGGATCCGGCGGAAGGGAACCCCTGGAATCTGGCGGAGATTCAGTCGCTGCGGTTGGGTAAGGGTGTTGTTTCCCTTACAGCGGGAGATACTGCAAAAGTGATTGCTTTCCGCTCGCCCAGCGATGCGATGGTGTTCTGGTACAGCAACAACGAGGAGGTCGCTGTTGTGGACCAGTCCGGCAATATCACTGCGCTTTCCGAAGGCTCTGCACTGATTACTGCCAAGGGAATCCATGGCAAGAGCGCCAGCTGTGTTGTGTCGGTGACGGGTGAACTGCTGCCCTATGATGATTTGGTTCCTGGGGCATGGTATTATCCCCATGTGCGCTATGCGGTATCAAAGAAGCTTTTCACCGGTACGGCAGAGCGTCAATTCTCACCTGAAGTCGCCGTTTCCCGTGCTATGATCGTGCAGGTGCTTTATAACCTGGCAGGCAGACCTGCGGTCAAAACAGGAACGGCGTTTGAGGATGTGAAGCCGGATGATTGGTATAGTGAGGCAGTTGCCTGGGCCTCGTCAGAGGGATTGGTTTACGGTGTGTCGCAAACGCTCTTTGCCCCGCATGCGATTCTGAGCCGGCAGGAAATGGCGACCATCATCTGGCGGTATGCCGGCGAGCCCAATTCGTCAGCCTACCTGGGCATCTACGCGGATGCTTCCGAGATTCCGACCTATGCAAAGACCGCTTTTGCCTGGATGACGGACAATTATCTGCTGCGCCGTACGGACCGGAATATCAGGCCTGCCCAGGCGGCGAGTCGTGCAGAACTGGCATCGGTTCTGTCTCAGGCAATGCAAAAGGGCCTCATTGAATAAAAAACGGACCACCATCAGGTGGTCCGTTCTGTTTACTTCTTGCTGCGGGAAGCGGGGGCGTCCACGATCTGCGCCAGCAGGCGGATGTGGTCGGGATTGCCGGAGATGGAAACCTTGCCAGATTCCAGGGCGCGCTCAAGATTCAGTCTGCCGCCCAGGAACTTCACCAGGTCATCGCCGCTGATGGTGAGGTGAGCGGTGTGATCGTGATAGTCATAGGGAGCGACCTCAAAGCCGCGCTGGGTGTTGGCAATGTAGAAGATGCCGGCCTCTTCGCCGGTGAGGGTGATCTGCACGGCAAAATGCTCGGCAGGGGGATTTGCCTGTGCGGTGGTGAATCTCTTCTCGGTCAGAGAAAAGCGCTTCTGATAAGTCATGGGAATTCTCCTTTGTGTTGTTATGATTATATTAGCATGCATGGAATGTCAGTTTTCCTCGAATGCAGGCGTATCTTTGTTGGGGGCTTTTGCGGATTTGGTCTTGATATTACCGGCGGATTTTGGTATAATCAATCACGCTGATTTGCGCCGGTGGCTCAATGGATAGAGCATCAGATTCCGGTTCTGAGGGTTGGGGGTTCGAGTCCCTTCCGGCGTGCCAAAGATTCATTATCCCGTCTGGGATAATGAATCTTTTTTTGTTTAGAAGGGACTCGAACTAAAATCCCAACAGCCCGGCGGGCTGTTGGTTGTTTCGGCTTGACGAAACAACACCTTGATTCAGAGTCCCTTCCGGCGTGTTAAGGAACGATCGAGCGTTTGAAATGATGGATGGTGAATCAGATATCGATACCAATCGCATGAATTGGAATCTGGATTGCGTTTTTTCCTGAGGAAGGTGTTTTACAACTTTTTCAAAAGGGAAAGAGCCGTTCCACTTTCTATCGTTATTCTTGTTGTATCGTTTGCACCCTCTTTCAATTTTATTGTAACAGATTAATCAAGAAAATGGAAGAGGATATCATTTGTTGGGTAAAGAAGAATCATTTAGTCCATAAATGAGGCCAGATGCACTGCATCTGACCTCTTATTTGTTTCCTTGCCCGACATAAATGAAAGTGACGCGCTTGGCCTTCTGCTGGTTGATCTTAAATCGTATAAGAAGAGTTGATATCAAGACCGCGGACAGCATAAGCTGTCAGCAGGGCGGTGGGCGCAGCTGGCGCCCAGCTTGGAAATCACGTTGACGACTTCGGAATAGCCCTTGAACCGGTCAGAGACGAGCTCATTGGGCTTGCCTTACAACGCGATTCGACTAAAATTCACATTTAAGGATAAGACACAAAATTTTTAAATTGTCCATAAAGTAAGGGATTCTTTCTGATAAAAAAGAACAGACGACTGTAAAATTGGCACCAATCTGTGGGAAACGCCATGCTGTTCGAATCATGAACAAAGTGTGAAATGAACTTGCACGGAGGAAGAAAATGTGATAGAATTGAGACATGAATAGACAAAAAAACAATTATTTCGTATCCCGTAAAAATGTGCTGACCTGGTTGGCCTGCGGTCTTCTGGTTTGTGCGGCGGTGATCCGTGTCGTGTACTTCTGCGCGATGCATCGTGCAGAAATCTCCGGTACTTCGATGCTGTATATGGTCATCTTCCCGCTCATTGCAAACCTCTGGTTCGCGGGAAGCGTGGTGTTCAGCGGCCCGGAACGGCTGTATCGTTCCGCGATCCCGGCGGTGCTGATTCTGTTGTTCTGTGCCTTGGGTGCCAGTTCTCCTTCCGGCTGGTATTATTTGCTCACCTGGCTTGTTTACATTGCCGCTGCTACCGCTTATTTCTCCACCGTTTCCGGTAAGAGCGGCAAGCGAATCCGCTGGTGGCTGGTGCCTCTGTGCCTGGTTCTGGTGGTTCTGCAGATCGCATCCGTGCGCGGCAACTACGCCGCCGGCAGTGCTTCCGACGCCCTGCCCAGCACTTCGGAGCTGTTCATGATGCTCTCTGTGCTGCTGGTGTGCTGTGCCATGCATAAGCTGCCTGTGGAAGAGGGCGCTTACGTCAAGCGCTGGGGCGATCGTCCCGATGGCCGATTGGTGCGCTCTCTGCCGCCCATGGCAAAGGTTGCTCCTTATATCATGGTCAACCGCAACGGCTCTTCCAACTTAATAAATGACACTATTGACATTACGCCCATTGAACAGTACGTCAAGGAGAAGCGCAAGCAGGGTCTGAAGGACTTCGGTCCCATGCACGCCATCATTGCTTCTTATGTGCGTACCGTGGCGGAGTATCCCGCCCTGAACCGGTTCCTTTCCGGACAGAAGGTCTATTCCCGCGACCGCACCGTTGAGGTCATCATGGCCGTCAAAAAGGAAATGTCTACCGATGCCCCTGATACCATGATCTCTGTCTATCTGGATGCCGGCGACACCGCGGAGGATGTTTACCGCAAATTCCAGAAGGAGATTGACGCGGTCAAGGATACCTCGGACCTGGATTCCGGCTTTGACAATCTGGCCGCGGCCATCAATCTGATTCCGGGCCTTCTTCTGAAGTTCGTCGTGTGGCTGCTCAAGACGCTGGATTATTTCGGCCTTCTGCCTGCATGGCTTCTGAAGCTCTCTCCGTTCCATGGCAGTATGATTATCACCTCCATGGGCTCGCTCGGCATTCCGCCGATCTTCCATCACCTGTATGATTTCGGCAACCTGCCGGTCTTTATCGCCTTCGGCGCCAAGTACCGTGAAAATGAGATCAAGCTCGACGGCACTATCGTTCCCAAGAAGTACATGGACTTCTGTTATGTTACCGACGAGCGCATCTGCGACGGCTTCTATTATGCCGCAGCCCTCAAGCGCCTGCGCCATATTATGCTGCGCCCGGAACAGCTCGACGAAAAGCCGGAAGTCAAACCTGATATCGACTAAAACATATAAAACCGCCGCCTGGACCCAGGCGGCGGTTCTTGTTTTTCTTATGCGTAGTAGTTGATCAGACAGCCCTTGAGGATGATGTCGCGATCTTCCTTGACCAGGTTTTCCAGCTTCAGGCGAATTGCGGTTTCCTTGCCGTCCTGAATCAGCTTGGCATCCACGTGATCGGCGCCGGATTCCAGCGCAGTGCGCACACCGGGGATATACACGCGATCGCCGGGGGCGATATTGTAACTGGTGATGTGATCCACGGTGAAGGGGAGCATGCCCCAATTGATCACATTGCTGCGATAGCGCTTGGTGGCGAAGTCCTCACACAGGTTGGCGCAGCCGCCCAGCACTCTCTGGCAGGAAGCGGCCTGCTCTCGAGCCGAGCCGTCGCCGGGACGGATCGCCATCACGGCGCTGCCCAGACCAGTGGTAACGGGGTCGTAGCCCATCATGGCCGAGACAACCTCGGCATCAGCAGGATTGGTGCGGCGCTTTTGCTCCAGAGCCAGAACCTGCTTTGCACGGGGGACGTAGTCCGGATCCTTGCGGCTCAGGGCGAACTCAGCCAGCTTCAGAGGATTGGAGCGGTAAGAAGAGGTTTCGCCGGAGGGGATGAGTTCATCGGTGGTGGTAACGGGATCATAGATGGCGCTGGCCACATCCAGCAGCAGGTTCTCCGGCAGAGGGATCTGCTCGGGCCAGTCTGCGATGTTCGGACCAAAGACCAGTTCTTCATCTGTCTTGGCCTTGCCCACGCCGAAGTATACTCTGGCGTCGTAGGCGCTGCGGTCAAAGGTGTAATCCATCCAGGCGGGATCTGCCGGGATGCCTTCCACATCGGAGGCCGCCACAATGGCACCGCCGTTCAGAGCGGAGGCTGCGATGGAGCGGGCGTCCATCAGTGCAACGTAGGCCGCCTGACCGCCGGAAGGCTTGCTGCCTTCGCGGTTGGGGAAGTTGCGGGTGGAGTGGCGGATGGAGAAAGCACCGTTGGCGGGCACATCGCCTGCACCGAAGCACGGGCCGCAGAAGGCGCTGCGCACGCTGCAGCCGGAAGCCATGAGCTTACCCAGGGCACCATTCTTGGCCAGTTCCATCATAACGGGCTGGCTGGTGGGATATACCGATAGCCAGAAGTGATCGGTGCCGATGGGGGCGCCGTTCAGAATGGATGCGGTGAGCATCATGTTTTGGAACGTACCGCCGGAGCAGCCGGCAATGACACCCTGGTCGGCATAGAAGCGGCCGTTTCTGATCTTCTTGGTCAGGCTCTCGGGCTGAGAAGTCAGGCCCAGAGCGCCGGGGGTGGAGAGATCTACTTCGTGGAGAATATCTTCCATATTCTCGTTGAAGGTGTGGATGGAGTAGGCGTTGCTGGGATGGAAAGGCAGGGCGATCATACATTCGACCTTGGATAGATCCACTTCGATCAGATCGTCGTAGTAAGCGCCGTCCAGGGGATCGAGCTGCTTGAATTCTTCGCCGCGGCCGTGGATGGTCAGGGCCTTCTTCACGGTCTCGTCCGTGGACCAAATGGAACTCAGACAGCTGGTTTCGGTGGTCATCACGTCGATGCCGGAGCGGTAATCGATGGACAGGTTGGCAACACCGGGGCCAAAGAACTCCATAACGGAATTCTTGACAGTTCCCTTCTTAAAGGTCTCGCCAATCAGGGCCAGGGCCACGTCCTGGGGGCCGACGCCCGGACGGGGCGCACCGGTGAGGTAAATGGCGATGACTCTGGGGTAGGCGATGTCGTAGGTCTTCTTCAGAAGCTGTTTGACCAGCTCCGGGCCGCCCTCACCGATGGCCATGGTGCCGAAGGCGCCGTAGCGGGTGTGGGAGTCGGATCCCAGGATCATCTTGCCGCCACCGGCGTACATCTCACGCATGTAGCTGTGGATAACACTCTGATGGGCGGGAACAAACTCGCCGCCGTATTTCTTGGCAGCGGATAGGCCGAAGACATGGTCGTCTTCATTGATGGTGCCGCCTACGGCGCACAGGGAATTGTGGCAGTTGGTCAGAACATAGGGCAGGGGGAACTCGGTCAGGCCAGAGGCACGAGCCGTCTGAATGATGCCGACGTATGTGATGTCATGGGAAGCCATGGCATCAAAACGCAGTTTCAGAAAGTCCATATTGTCGGTTGTGTTATGGGCTTTGAGAATGGAATAGGCCATGGTGCCTGCTTTGCCCGTTTCAGGGTTCAGACCTGCGGAAATGCCGGCCTCACGGGCGAGAAACTGCCCGTTTTTATAGAAAACGCCGTCGTTTTTCACTTGGATCATAAAACGAAGCCTCCTGGATAAAAATTTGTACCCATCATAGCAGGATTCGCTTTAAAATGCAAGACCAAACGGAGTAAATTGCAGATCGTCTAGAACCGGATATAATCCGATTTGACCCAGCCGTAACGGTTCCGGTACTCGGCGGAATACCAATCTCCGAATTGCCCCAGTACGTTAATTCTTGCCCGGTTTGGAATGGTGCGGACAATGGGGAACGTCACTTCAGGTCCTTCGCGCAGATTGAGGGTTCCGGAATCCAGAGTAACAATGCCTGTGCGCTCCGGCTGCGGCTGCAGGAAAGGAAGACCGAAGTATTCTGTGACGGATTCGGAAATGTTTGCTGCGATCTCTTCCACATTGCCGGTGATCCAGGCGGCATCTTCTTGGTTGTCGTGGAAGGCAATCTCAAAGAAAGCCACCGGTGCCCGGGTGCGCCGCAGCTCGGAAATGGTTGTGGACGCCTCGGCCCGCACTTCATCCGGGAGCGGGTAGATCTCCTTGAAGTTATCCACAAGGATGTTTGCCATGCGCAGGCCCTGGGCACTGGTGGGATAATAGAATACAATGCTGTAACGAACCTGTCCTGCATTTTCGCCGGGAGCGGCATTGGAGTGGAGCGCCAGGTGGAAGTCGTAGTTTCCCATGTTGGACTGCCGGATGGAAGTCTGCACTGTTCCCTGGGGATTGTTCCGGGTGACGTTGATGCCGGCTGCATGCAGATATGGCTCCATGGCGTCTGCAATGCGGTTCATCCAGAACTGTTCATTGCCCACATTGATATATGGGTTCCAGGATTGAGTGGATGGACTTAAAAATAATTCAGGCATAATAACCCTCCTGTTTTTGTCATTCTATGCGCGGTGGAAAGCAATTGCCATTTCAGGAGGGATATGATATATTCATTGTTAGATGAAATGAACGAGAAAAGAGGCGTCAGTGTGCAGTATATTGTCCTGGATCTGGAATGGAATCAGCCTTGGCCGGGGTCTCCGTCTGCAAAAAAAGTTCTGCCGAGTCCCATTCGCGGTGAGATCATTCAGATCGGTGCGGTGCGCCTTTCCGCAGAACAAAAAGTCCTGGATGAATTTACCCAGCTGGTCATGCCAAAGTATTATCGAAGGCTCAACCGTCGCGTCAGTAGTCTGACGGGCATCAAAGAAGCCAGACTCAAAGAAGAGGGTGTGAGCTTTCCCGAGGCTGTGGAGCGTTTTGCAGCCTGGTGCGGTGAAGAAGCGGTATTCCTGACCTGGGGATTTGACGATATTATGATTCTCAGAGAGAATCTGGCCCTTCACGGCCTTACCCAGGAATGGACAGAGCGTTGGTACAACGCCCAGATGATGTTCAACGCCCAGACCGACGGCTCCAGCAACCAGAAGGCGCTGAAGACGGCCATGGAGATCTTCGAAATTGAGGCCACCCGACCTGCCCATGACGCGTTGGGTGATGCATACCATACGGCGCTGGTCTGTGCCAAGCTGAACCTGCAGGCCGGTATGGATGGCTATCGCGATGCCCTGCGGGAGCATGAGGACGGCCTGAACGGTGCATTGCTGCCCGGCTGCCTGGAGCGAAAAGTGTATCATGGTATTGCGGACAAGCGCGAGGCCTTGAAGAAAATGGAATATGATGAAAACCTTTGCCCTACCTGCGGGAAGCAGATGAAGATGAAGAGCAAATGGTATACCCAGCCGGGACATCGCCTGAGCGCGATGTGTGAATGTCCGGAGCACGGCGAGCATGTGCTGCGTCTAAAGCTCACGCCCGAAGAGGAGGAACAGACTTTGCGGGTGACCCGTATGGTCTATACTGCGGAGTCGGAAACCGGCGAAGCCTTCCGTCACCTGCAGGAGAAACCAAGACCCAAGCGCCGCCGCCGTCGCCGCCGCAGCGGAGGCTCGAAAGCGCAGCAGGGAGGCGGCAATGCAAGGGTATAATCTGATCGCTGTGTTTGCTCCGGATTGCCAAAGCTGGCTGATGTGCCGTAGGAGGAAAGAACCCTACCTGGGGCTTTCCAATCTGGTGGGCGGAAAAATTGAGGAAAACGAAGACGGCTTTGACGCCGCTTATCGGGAGCTTTACGAAGAAACGGGCATCACCCGGGAGCAAATTACCATCCGGCATCTGATGGATTTTTCCTATCCGCTGGACGACTGCTGGGTGGAAGTCTACGTCGGCAGGCTGCAAGAAAAGGTGGAAGTTGCCGGCGATGAAAATGACCTATACTGGTCTGACTTCAACCATAACTTTTTCGATTCCAAACAGTACGCCGGCGAGGGAAATATCGGTCACATTTTAGAGCATATTGAATTGAAGAAAGAACTGCTTCTCAAATAGAAAGAGCCGCCCGTTGGGCGGCTCTTTTCGTATGTATCTTACTTCTTGGTGAAGGCGTCGGAGAGTTCCTTCATGATCTCGGGGATCTGGATGTTCTGCGGGCAGCGCTCGGCGCACAGGCCGCAGGACAGGCAGTCCATGGGCTTCTTTCCCTCGGGCAGGCCGTTGATAAAGCCAAGGCTCCAGGGGCTGGGGGCCAGCTTGTAGTTGTTGTAGCTGCTCATGATGGAGGGGATGTCGAGTTCAACCGGGCAATCAGAGCAGTAACGGCAGGCGGTGCAGGGAACGGTGAATTCCTTTACCAGGGCATCGACCGCCTGCTTCAGCACGACTTCATTCTCTTCGGTCAGAGGAGCGATCTCGGAGAAGGTGGCCAGGTTATCTTCCATCTGGGCCATATCATTCATGCCGCTGAGGATGACCTGGATGCCGTCCAGACCCTGCAGGAAGCGGAAGGCCCAGGAGGGAACGCTGCGGTCGGGTTCGGCGTCCTTGAGCAGCTTATCGGCGCTCTCAGACAGGCTGGCAAGACGGCCGCCGCGGACGGGCTCCATGACAACGATGGGGATACCCAGTTCTCTAAGAACCTCATACTCTGCCTTGGCGGTCTTCTGATCGTAGTCAAAGTAGTTCAGCTGAATCTGAGCAAAGTCCCAATCGCGCAGGGTGGCAAAACGACGCAGGGTTTCAGGCTTACCGTGGCTGGAGAAGCCCAGGTAGCGGATCTTACCTTCGGCGCGCATTTTTTCCATAAACTGGGGAACTTCCAGGTTGATGAAGGTGTCGATGGAGCCTTCGGAGACATTGTGACAGAGATAGAAGTCGAAGTAATCAACGCCGCAGCGCTCAAGCTGCTCGTTGAAGATGCGCTCCACATCTTCCTTGGTTTTGATCATGCCGGGCATCTTGTCGGCGATGAAGTAGCTCTCACGGGGATACTTGCTCAGGATCTTGCCGATGGTGCGCTCGGACTCGCCGCCGATGTAAACATAAGCGGTGTCATAGTAGTTGATGCCGGCAGCATAGGCCTTGTCAATAATTTTTTCGGCCAGTTCATAGTCAACAACATTCTGCTGACCGGGCAGGGTGGCCAGACGCATGCAGCCCATGCCCAGAAGACTGGTCTTCAGGCCGTCTTTAAAATCGCGATAAATCATAAGTAGTGAAACTCCCTTCATTTCTTTGAAAGTTGCAACTATTATATCATGCCTTTTATGAGAAAACAATCCTGTATTTTTATGATTGAAAGTAAAAATGGGAACCGGCGTGGCCGATTCCCATTTTCTCAGGTGCCGGAGTGTTCCGTGCGGTCGTTTCTGCGAAACAGCAGCGTGATGCACCACAGACCGGCCAGGGCGACCAATGTGTAGATCACACGGCTGAAACCGGCAGTCTGGCCGCCGAAGATCCAGGCAACCAGGTCAAATTTAAAAATGCCGACCAGGCCCCAGTTGAGACAGCCAACAATGGCAAGGATCAGAGCAGTGGTATCCATTTTCGAGTCCTCCGTTTCAGAATGGTGTCGCGATGAGTATTCCCTTGTCCGGAGTCAAATATGCCGGTCGTATAGGAATTTCACGCAAAATTGACGAAAGTTTCGTGCAATTCGTTATTTTCTTTTCTTACACTACTGTGTTATAATAGGCACATCCAATTTGTGGAGGGATAAATCATGGCAAATCAGCAGACAGAACTGAAATTACTGAAATATATTGAGCAGGACTGCACACTTTCGGCAGAACAGCTTGCATCGCTCTGCGGCATGGAGCCGGAGGACGTGAAAAAAGAAATCAAGAAGCTGGAGGAAGATCACGTAATTCTGGGCTACAAGGCCATCGTCAACTGGGATGACACCATCGATGAGACCGTCACGGCTCTGATCGAGGTTTCCGTTACGCCCCAGAGTGAGCGCGGCTTTGATCGCATTGCCCAGCGCATTTATCAGTATGACGAAGTGGAGAGCATGTTCCTCACCTCCGGCGGCTTTGACTTTACCGTCATCATCACCGGCCGCACCCTGAAGGAAGTTGCCATGTTCGTGGCGCGCCGCCTGAGCACCATCGAAGGCGTCACCAGCACCACCACCCACTTTATCCTGAAAAAGTATAAAGAAAAGCACACCGTATTCTCTCCGGAAGAGAAGCAGAAAGAGAGACCGTTGTTCGTATGATTGACTATTCTTCCGTCCTTTCCCAGCGTGCCGCTTCGCTGAAGCCCTCGGGCATCCGCAAATTCTTTGATCTTCTGATCGAAATGAAGGATGTGGTGACCCTGGGCGTCGGTGAGCCGGATTTTGTTACACCCTGGCATATCCGTGAAGCCGGCATCACCAGTCTGGAGAAGGGCCACACCAAATACTCCTCCAACGCAGGCCTTGTGGAACTGCGTAACGAGATCTGCAATTACTTAGAGCGCAGATTCAGCCTGAAATATGACCCGATCCATGAAACTGTGGTCACCGTCGGCGGCAGCGAGGCCATTGACCTGGCCATCCGCGCCCTGGTGAATCCTGGCGATGAGGTGCTCATCCCGGAGCCCAGTTTTGTTTGCTACAGCCCCATTGCCCAGCTGGCCAGCGGTGTGCCTGTTGTCATCCCTCTGACTGCAGACAATGAATTCCGCATTTCGCCCCAGCAGCTGGAAGCCGCCATCACGCCGAAGTCCAAGGTGCTGGTGCTGCCGTATCCTTCCAACCCCACGGGCGGCATCATGTCCCGGGAGGACCTGATGGCCCTGGTGCCCATCATTGAGAAGCACAATCTGTTTGTCATCTCCGACGAAATTTATGCGGAGCTGACCTACGGTGCCCATCATACCTCCATTGCCAACCTGCCCGGCATGTGGGAGCGTACCGTGTTGGTCAACGGCTTCAGTAAGGCTTATTCCATGACCGGCTGGCGCCTGGGTTATGCCTGTGCACCCGCTCCCATTATGGAAGTGATCAACAAGATCCATCAATTTGCTATTATGTGTGCACCTACCACCAGTCAGTACGCGGGTATTGAGGCCCTGCGTCATGGCGATGAGGACATTGAGCGCATGAAGGAAGAATACGATGGCCGCAGACGCTACTTGGTCCAGGGCCTGAGAGAAATCGGTTTTGATTGCTTTGAACCGCTGGGCGCATTCTATGTGTTCCCGTCCATTCAGAAAACCGGCCTTGCTTCCGAAGAATTTTGCGAACGACTCCTGCTGGAACAGCAGGTAGCCGTCATTGCCGGCAATGCCTTTGGTGATTCCGGCGAAGGTTTCGTGCGTATGTGCTATGCTGCCAGCATGCAGAATCTGGAAACCGCCCTGGAGCGGATGTATAAGTTCCTCAAATCTTTGTAATCCCTGTTTTTCTTGAAAGGTTGAATCCCATGAAATATATTCTCGTCATTGGCGACGGCATGGCAGACAATCCCGTGCCGGAACTGCAGAACAGAACGCCCCTGGAGGCGGTCAACAAGCCCTTTATCGACTCGCTGGCAAAGCGCGCCCTGTTGGGCAGCGCCCTGACCGTACCCAAGACCCAGGTGCCGGGCAGCGACACGGCGATTCTTTCGATTTTCGGCTGCGATCCTGATCTGTACTACACCGGCCGCTCTCCCTTGGAGGCTGCCGGCGCAGGCGTGAGCCTGAATCCGGGTGACGTGAGCTACCGCTGCAATATGATTGCCCTGGAGGACTGCGACAAGCCGTTTGCTGAGCGCAAGATCATCTCCCATTCTGCCGGTTCCATCGACGGTGAAACCTCCATCGCCCTGGTGACATGGCTGTTCAACGAACCGGAGTTTAAAGCCGCTGCCGATAAGGTCGGTATGCATGTGGAACCAAGCCCGTCCTTCCGCCACATTGCGGTGCAGAAGAACGGCGACACTGATGGCTTTGTGGCGCCGCCGCCCCACGACCATCTGGGCGAAGTGATCGGCACCATCTGCCTGCATGGCAATAAGAATGCGGAAGATCTGTGGGATCTGATGCGTCTTGCTCACGAAAAGCTCAACCATCATCCCATGAATGAGCAGCGCCGCGCAGCAGGGAAGCTGCCCGCCAACGGCGTTTGGTTCTGGGCAGAGGGAACAGCTGTGAAGCTGCCGAACTTTGTCGAGCGTTACGGTCACGGCGGCAGCGTGGTCAGTGCAGTTCCGCTGGTGCACGGCATCGGCGCCCTGGTGGGACTGAAGCGTGTTTTTGTCGAAGGCGCCACCGGTGAAAACGACACCAACTTTGAAGGCAAGGTCCAGGCTGCCGTGGACGCTCTGTGCGCCGGCGATGACTTTGCTGCTATCCATATCGAAGCTCCCGATGAGGCCACTCACAACGGCAATCTGCCCATGAAGATGGAAGCCATTGAGCTTTTAGACAGTCGTGTGGTGGAACCACTGTGCCGCAAGCTTACCGAGAAGGGCGAAGATTACCGAATCCTTCTCATCTCCGACCATAAGACCCTCATGTCCACCCGCGGTCACGATGGCGATCCTGTACCCTTTATGGTCTATGATTCCACAAAGGATATGGGCACCGGCCTGACCTATACGGAAAAGAATGGCGAAGCCGGTCCCTTTGTAGATCCCGGTACCCGTCTGATGGGCATCCTGTTTGGGGAGGAAAACTAATGCGCGTATTCCGTAGTGCTGAGATTCTGCTTCCGAAGAACTGTGATATGCACGCCTGGAGCGTGGTTGCCTGCGATCAATATACCTCCGAGCCGGAGTATTGGAAGGCCGTGGATGACCTTACGGAAGGCAAACCCTCAACCCGCCATATGATTCTGCCGGAAGCGGAATTGAATGCTGCCGATGTGCAGGAGAAGATCGACAGCATCCACAAAACAATGGATGATTATCTGGTGCAAGGCGTGTTTGCTGCATATCCTGAAAGCTATGTCTATGTGGAGCGTACCATTTCCTCCGGCAAGATCCGTCGTGGCCTGGTGGGCTGCGTGGATCTGGAGCAGTATGACTATTCCGTGGGTTCCGAAAGCGCCATCCGCGCCACGGAAGGTACCGTACTGGAGCGTATTCCGCCGCGCCTTCGTGTGCGACGCAATGCGCCGGTGGAGCTTCCCCATGTGCTGATGCTTGCAGACGATGTGCAGGATGTGCTGTTGTCTGCCATTGAGGCGAAGAAAGAGAGATTCCCAAAGCTCTATGACTTTGATCTGATGCAGGGCGGCGGCCATATCTCCGGTTGGCTGGTCAGTGAGGAAGATGCAAAGGCCTTTGATGCCAGGCTGGACGCCTTTGCCCAGAGCCTGCCTTCCCGCTATGCGGATCTTCCCGGAAAGAGCATGCTCTTTGCTGTGGGCGACGGAAACCATTCCCTGGCCACTGCGAAGGCATACTATGAAGAACTGAAACAGAGGAATCCGGATACGGATCTGTCCAATCATCCCGCCCGCTGGGCGCTGGTGGAGCTGGAGAATATCCACGATGAGGCTCTGGAGTTTGAACCCATTCACCGTGTGCTCACCGGCGTTGAAGCTTCTTCCTTGCTTTCTGAACTGGAGGCGTACTGCTGTGCAGAAACCGGCATGGGCCTGGTGTGCGTGAGTGCGGAAGGCGAAAAGACCTTGTACCTGGATCCTTCCAAGGGAGAACTGGCTGTTGGCATTTTGCAGAACTTCCTGGATGCCTATCTGCAGAACCATCCGGGTGAAATTGACTACATTCACGGTGAGGATGTGACCCGCCGTCTGGGCGTGCAGCCGAGTGCGGTTGGTTTCCTGCTTCCGAGCATGGAAAAGAGCCAGCTGTTCCGCGGCGTCATTGCCGACGGTGTGCTGCCTCGTAAGACTTTCTCCATGGGGCATGCTCAGGAGAAGCGCTTCTATCTGGAAGGAAGAAAAATCGTTGACTGAACTGTTCGAAAAGGCATATGCGAAACTGAATCTGACGCTGGATGTTCTGGGCCAGCGCCCTGACGGCTATCATGATCTGCAGATGATCATGCATAGCGTGTCTTTGTGTGATGATGTGAGCGTTCGCATCACAGAGCAAGGGCCCTGGCGCGTACACGGCTCCGATTCTGCCATGCCGTGCGACGATAAGAATCTGGCCTGGAAGGCGGCGAAAGCCTACTTTGAAGGCACCAACCTTACTCCTGGGGTAGAAATCTTCATTGAAAAGCGGATTCCCTCGGGGGCGGGCATGGCCGGCGGCAGTTCCGATGCCGCGGCAGTACTGCGGGCGCTGAATCGGCACTTCGCGCTGTATGACGACGCGCAGCTGGCTCAGCGCGCATTGCAGGTAGGGTCCGACGTTCCGTATTGCCTTGTGGGTGGCTGCATGGTGGCCGAAGGCAGGGGAGAAATCCTGACAGAGATCTTTAAGCTGCCGGACTGCTTCGTGGTAATTGCCAAGCCGGATGTGAGCATTTCTACGCCGCAGCTGTTCCGCGCTATTGATTCCCATGAAATTACCAAACATCCGAACCTGGACGCCATTTGTGCTGCGCTGGCCTTTGGCGATCTGAGGGAAACGGCGAACGAACTCTTCAATGTCTTTGAGCCGCTGGCGCAGGAGCAGCATCCGGAGATTGCCGAGATTCTGCATATTCTGCGCTCTTACGCCCTGGGTGCCATCATGACCGGCACGGGTTCAGCCTGCTTTGGCCTGTTTGCCGAGCGGGAGCGGGCAGAAGCGGCTCTGCTGGCTTTGCAGCAGTTGAATGTAGCGGTTTTTTTGGAAAAACCTGTATAAAGAAAGAAATTCCCGTCCATACTGTAAGAAATCTTACATATGGACGGTGTTTTTTATGAAGGGAAGAATCTTGAGCCTGGCTCTGGCGTTGGCAGTGAGCCTTTCTATACTGGTAGGCAGCGTGCAGCTTTCCCGGGATGCGAAATTGACAGAACAAGTAGTGCGGCTGCATGTGATTGCTGCCTCGGATTCTGCAGAAGATCAGCGATTGAAACTCATCGTGCGTGATGCAATTCTGAAACGGGTCAACGCCATGTCTTTCGGCAGCACGGAGGACGCGGTGCAGCGTCTTGGTGCGTCGTTGGATGAACTGGCACGAACGGCGCAGCAGGCTCTGCAGCAGGAGGGAATCCGGGACAAGGTGGAGGTCAGACTGTGCACAGAACAGTATCCTGTTCGTCATTACGGAACGTTTTCCCTTCCTGCAGGGGAATATGTTTCCCTGCAGATACAATTGGGCGAAGCGGAAGGGAAGAACTGGTGGTGTGTGGTATATCCGGGGTTGTGCCATGCCTGTGATGAGGGCTTATTTGAAGAAGCCGCAGAAGCGGCGGGCTTCTCTGATGGGCAGATTCGTCTGATGACGCTGGATAACAAACCGGTACAGTTCCGCTTCAAACTGCTGGAACTTCTGCAGAAAATCAAAAACTTCTTTTAACAGGACGCATTGCGTCCTGTTTTTTATACGGCATTTGTGATATGATAAGAAAAAAGAAGTTGAAAAGAGGCGAAGAGAATGCTCAAACTGTTCAGCGTGCGGCAGCAGCCTGTGCGCGTTATGGCGCGCATGGCGACGGAGAATACAACCGATACGGTCCTGATCGTGCCGGAACAGCTTTCCCACGAGGCGGAGCGTACCCTCAGTCAGGTTGGTGGCGCGCCCATCTGCCAGCGTGCGGAAGTGCTGAGCTTTACCCGTCTGGCCCAGAGAGTCGCCTCTCTCTATGGCGGCGCTGCCCGTAAGAGACTGGATGGTGCAGGGCGGATTCTTGCCATGCGCATGGCAGTGGAAGAACTGCGCCCGAAGCTGAAGTATTTTGCTGCTGCTCTTTCCCGCACTGAGTTTTTGCAGGAACTGGTGCAGGTGGTGGACGAATTGAAGTCCTGCTGTGTGGAGCCTGCACAGCTGACGGCTTTTGCCAAGGAAGTGACCGGCCGCAGCGCACAGAAGTTTGAGGAATTGGGGCTGATTCTGGAAAGCTATGCCGCGGTCTGCGCCGCGACGGCCTATGATCCCCGGGATCAGCTGACCCATCTGGCCGATCGTCTGGCCTTGGTGGACTATGCCGATGCACGCAGCTTCCTTCTGGGCGGCTTTCAGGATTTTACGGCGCAGCAGCTGCGGGTGATTGAAGCGCTGCTGCGCCGCAAGGCCGATGTGACGGTGCTGCTTTGCGATGATATGCGCGAGGAGAGCCAGGTCTGCTTCTCTGCGTCCCGCAGAACGGCGCGCCAACTGCAGGCCATTGCCGCACGTTGCGCAGTGGACGTGCACACAGAACGAGTGGAACCCGACTTTTTCCCGGAGCAGGCACATCTTTTGGAGCATCTTTACGGCGGAGCGCTTTGGCGTTGGGAGGCGAGCGCAGAGCAGCTGGCCCTGTACACAGCGTCCACGCCCCAGGAAGAGTGCCGTATGGCGGCAGAACGTATTTTTAACCTGGTTCGTGACGGCGCACGCTATCGTGATTTTGGCGTGGCGATCTGCGGGGAAGGAGAACTGACCCAGGCGCTGCGCAGAACATTCTCGCAGTTGCAGATCCCGTATTTCTGCACGGGCAGAACTGCACTTACTCAGCGCCCTCTGCCGATGCTGGTACTTTCTGCTTTGGAGGCGGTGAGTTTCGGCTATCGCAGGCAGAGCGTGACAGATTATCTTCGTTCCGGCCTGAGTGCGCTATGGGACGACGAGATTGACAAGCTGGAAAACTATGCCATCGCTTGGAATATTCAGGGCGGAAAGTGGCATCGGGTCTGGATCGACCATCCGGACGGTTACGATGCCAAGATGGACGAGAATGCAAGAAAACGCCTGGACACTCTTAATCACTTGCGCAGCAAGGCAATTGATCCGCTGCGCAGATTAGAGCAGGCGCTGCGTAAGGCGCGCACGCTGCAGCAGCAGACCCAGGCGCTGTTTGAGTTTGTCCGGGAAGTAGATGTGACCAAGCAGCTTGAGCACATGGTTGCAAGGCTGCAGGAATCCGGTCACCGCCAGGCTGCAGAGGAAGAGACACAGGTGTACACAATTTTTGTGAATGCTTTGCAGCAGCTTTATACCCTTGGTAGTTCCTCTGCCCGTTCTTCGGAGGATTTTTATCGCCTGGTGAAGCTGCTGCTGGAACAGTATGACGTCTCTTCCATCCCGGCGGTGCTGGACAGCGTGACCATCGGCTCGTTGGAAGATCTGCGCGGACGGGAGGTCCGACATCTTCTGATTTTGGGCGCAAAGGATGGCACATTCCCGGCCTATGCACCGAATCAATCTTTGATTACGGAAGAAGAGCGCGAGCTTTTGCAGCGTAGCGGCATTGAGCTACCCATGCTGCAGCAAAACCTGGATCGCCAGATTCTGAATATTTACAACGTGCTCAGCTGTGCGCAGAAAAGTCTTTTCATCAGCTGTTCTGCAGATTCCGAGCCGTCGTATCTGTTCCGGCGCTTTGTCGGGCAGTTCCCGGATGCGGTCCTGCCGGCACCCGAATACTATCTTTCGGATTTTGCCTCGATAGGAGCAGGCGCGGCCAAGGCCTTGGCCGATGGCGTAGAACTGCCGGAGCCGCTTCGTGCGCATCTGAAAGATGCTATGCAGGTGCTGCGCGAGCAGGTTTCTTATACTCCCGGCACTTTAGATGCGCAGGCGATCAAGACGCTCTACGGCGAGGTACTGGGGTTGTCTCCCTCACGAATTGACCGATTGGCCTCCTGCCGGTGCGGCTATTATCTGGAATATGGCTTGCGGCTGCAGGAGCGGAGGGAATATAAGTTTGATGCGCCGGTTTTCGGCACCTTTGTGCACTATGTGCTGGAGCACACGGTGCAGCAGGCTGCGGAGTTGGGCGGATTCCGGGAACTCAGCGATGAGAAACTCCGCACTCTGGCTGAAGAAAACATCGCCCGCTTCACGCGGGAGGAGATGAACGGCCTTGAGGGCAAGGATGACCGGTTTATCTATTTGTACCACCGAAATCGGGAAGAAATTATGGCAATCCTATCGGGGCTTGCCAGAGAGATGCGCCGATCCTCTTTCCAACCGGTGGCCTTTGAGCTGCGTTTTGCCGCAGATGGCGATTTACCTCCGGTACAGATTCCCGAAACGCCTATTCCGGCGCAGATCGTGGGAGTGGTGGACCGTGCGGACCTTTACAAGACCGATTTTGGCAGTTATCTGCGCATTGTCGATTACAAAACAGGCCGAAAGAGCCTGGATTATACGGATCTGTCCATCGGCGTGGGCCTACAGATGCTGATCTATCTGTTCTCCATGCAGAAAACGGGCCTGCCGAACGATTCGGAAAAGCTGCAGCCTGCAGGTGTACTGTATCTGCCGGCAAGAGAGCCGTTCTTGTCCATGCCCCATCGCCCGGACGATGAGGAACTGGCTGCCAAACGCAGAACGGAAAACAAGCGCAAGGGTTTGATTTCGGACGATGAAATGCTTTTGCAGGCCATGGAAGAGAACGATGGCAAGCCGGAGTTCATGCCTTATAAGGTCGGCAAAAACGGTCCCACCGGCGATCTGGCTACCAGGGAGCAGTGGCACCTTCTGGAGCATCATGTGCAAAACAGCCTGAAGGGCCTGGTGGAGCAGATCGCAGAAGGCGATGTGACGCCGAATCCCTATCAGCGCGGTACCTATTCCTCGTGCAACTGGTGTGCTTATGCGCCGATTTGCCGCTTTGAATCTGGCGGCGGATGCATGAGAAACTATGAAGAAATCAAAGCGTCCGAGTTCTGGGCGCAGCTGCGGAAGGAGGAAGATGCACATGGCTGAATTCAAGCTGACACCGCAGCAGCAGCGGATTGTGGATCACCGTGGCGGAACGCTGCTTGTTTCCGCGGCTGCCGGTTCCGGCAAGACCAAAGTTCTGGTGGATCGCCTGATGGGATATCTGTGCGATGAGACGGATCCTGCGAACATCGATTCCTTCCTTCTGATTACTTACACCAAAGCCGCCGCAGCGGAAATGCGCGGAAAAATTGCCGCAGCGTTATCGGCTCGTCTGGCAGAGGAACCCGAAAACCGACATCTGCAGCGGCAGCTGATTCGACTGCATGCCGCGCAGATCTCCACCGTGCACGCGTTCTGTACGCAATTGTTGCGTGAGTATGCCCACTGCCTGGGTCTGGCTGCGGATTTCCGCGTGCTGGAACAGAACCAGGCCGAAGCGCTCAAGCAGCAGGTGTTGGAGCAGACGCTGGAACTGGCCTACAACAATGTGGATGAGAATCCGGCACGGGAGGAGCTGTTTGACACGCTTGGCGCCGGTCGTGATGATCGCAGCCTCTCTGCGCTTCTTTTGACCTTGTATGAGCAGGTCAGGTGTCACCCGGATCCGGAAGCGTGGATGCAGAAAAGCGTTCAGAATCTTCAGGTGGAAGAGGTTGAGGATGCAGCGCAGACCTATTGGGGCACTTTTTTGCTTGCTGAATACAAAAAGGCTGTGGAGCGTTCCTGTCGGGAACTGCGTCAGGCCTGTGACGAGATGATGGGCGACGATGTGCTGACGGAGGCATATCTGCCCACATACCTTGAGAATATCGAATCGGTTTCTTCGATGCTGTCCCTCAGTACCTGGGATGAAATTTTTGAGTATGGCGTACCCGACAAGGGCCGTTTGAAAAGTGTGCGCAAGTACGAGGACAAAGCCTTTTTGGTGCGCATCCAACAGCGCCGCAAGAATGCCTTTGCGCGTCTGGAAAAGGCGCTGAAGCCCTTTGCCTCGCCGTCGTGCGATGTGCTGGAGGATTTGCAGCTGTCTGCCGCATCCCTGACGGAGTTGTTTGTGGTCCTGCGGGAGTTCATGCACAATTACGACTTGGAAAAACAGCGTCAGCATACCATGGACTTTTCCGATTTGGAGCATTATTCTCTGAAGCTCCTGCGGCGGGTGGACGGCAGTCCCACCCCAGAGGCCCAGCAGGTTTCGCTGCGATTCCGGGAGATCATGGTGGATGAGTATCAGGACTCCAATGAGGTGCAGGATGCCATTTTTCGTGCCATTTCCAAAAACGGCGAGAATTGTTTCTTTGTAGGCGATGTAAAGCAGTCTATCTATCGCTTCCGCCTGGCGGATCCCGGTATTTTCCTGCAAAAATATCATGATTTTCCCACCAAGGAGGAAGTGTCGGTACCCAGCGGATCCAAGCTTCTGCTTTCCCGCAACTTCCGTTCAAGGCCCCAGATTCTGCAGGCGGTGAACGACGTGTTCTGCGGGGTGATGTCTGAGCAGGTGGGCGAGATCGATTATACAGAAGATGAGCAGCTGCAGCCCGGACGTCAGGTCCTGCCGCTACAGGGGCCGGAAGTGGAGCTGCACTGCATTTCTACAGACAACGGCGATGAGCAAGCGCCCGTCAAGGCTGAGGCGGAGGCCGCCTTTGTGGCATCGCGCATTGCGCAGATGCTCAACCAAGGCGAATGCGTGGAGGACGGCGGCGAGATCCGTCCCATTCGGGCGGAGGATATTGTCATTCTGCTGCGCTCAGTTCGCAGCACGGCACCGGTGTATCTTTCGGCCCTGTGGAGTGCGGGAATTCCGGTCAGTTATGAGCAGTCCGGCGATCTTATGGATACGCTGGAAGTGCAGCTGCTTTATTGCATGCTGCAGGTGATCGATAATCCGCGTCAGGATATTCCGTTGGCTGCGGTGCTTTTAAGCCCTGTGTATGGGTTCTCTGCATCCGATCTGGCGATGGTTCGTCGGCATGGAAAAATGATGCGCCTTTATGATGCGCTGCTTCGCTGCGATGAGATGGAGAAGGCCCAGCTCTTTATCAGCCAACTCAATGCGCTGCGCGAACTTCGTCCGTCTCTTCCGCTGGCAGATTTCTGCTGGGAAGTTCTGCGCCGCATGCAGCTGGAGAATCTGCTGCGGGCCATGCCGGACGGTGCCCGTCGCCTGAGCAACCTTTATGCGTTTTTGCAGTATTTGCAGGGCTCGGCAGAAAGCCTTTCCCAGGCGATCAACCGAATGGAGCAGATGGGGGAAGCCATTGCAGCGCCCGGGCAGGATCCTGCCGGTGGCGTTAAAATCATGAGCATCCACAGTTCCAAGGGCCTGGAATTCCCGGTGGTATTCCTCTGCGATCTGTCCAAACGCTTTAACCTGGAGGATATGAAGCAGCAGGTGCTGACCCATCCGAAACATGGTGTGGCTTCCGTGGCGGTGGATTCCGTTCGCCGCGTGCGCTATCCCACCATCGCAAAGCTGGCGATGGCGAAGTGCAAGGAGGATGAGGCCAAGTCAGAGGAGCTGCGCGTGCTGTACGTTGCCATGACTCGCGCGCGTGAGCGCCTGATTATGACCTATTGCGCAGCAAAACTGGACAGCATCCTGGAACGCCTGAGTCAGGACGCGATGTATCCCGTGCCGCCGGAGCAGGCGATTGAAGCAAGCTGTGCAGGTGATTGGGTGTTGATGGCCGCGTTGACCCGTATGGATGCAGGCGCACTGCATCTGCAAAGCCGACCTGCAGAATTGAGAATCCCTCTTTCTCCCTGGAGAATCGAGTATCATACTGCAGCCCCGACGGAGGCTGTGCAGACGGAAGACGAAATCACTGCTGTCGCCCCTGCCTGGCCGGATTCGGATACGCTCATAAACGTTCTTGACTCCCATTACGCTTTTGACGGCAGCACAGTTGTGCCCATGAAGCTGACAGCGACGCAGCTGAAGGGAAGAGACCTGGACGAGGAGCTGACCGATGCGCCAGAGCTTTTGCCGGAGCACAAACGGATCAAATTCCCACTGCCGGATTTCTCCCAGGCAGGGGAGCTATCTGCAGCCGAGCGCGGCACGGCAATGCATCTGTTCATGCAGTTTGCTGATTATAGCCGCTGCGCCGATCCGGCAGGCGTGGAAGAGGAATGCAGCCGACTGTTATCCCAGCAGTTCCTGACAGAGCAGCAATGTGAAGCGGTGGACCGGGGAAAAATCTGGGCTTTCTTTGCGTCCGAGCTTGGACAGCAGGTGCTTTCATCGAGCCATCTGATTCGGGAATTTAAATTCTCTGTGCTGGAACGTGCGCAGAAGTATTACCCCGATACAGCAGGCGATGAAGTGCTGCTGCAGGGCGTTGTGGACTGCTGCCTGGACGAGCCTGATGGCCTGATCGTGCTGGATTTCAAAACCGATCGGGTGCAGCCGGGTGGGGAGCTATCCCGCGGAGAGTACTACCGCGGACAGCTCAGAGCCTACGCCGATGCCCTGGAACGGATTTTTGAAAAGCCGGTCAAACGGCGTATTGTCTATTTCTTTGCAACAGGAACTCCTGTGGAAGTATAAGTAGAATCCCCCTTCGTTGATCGAAGGGGGATTATCTTACTTGCGGTTCTGCTGATTGTTCTGGTTGTTCTGGTTGTTCTGATTCTGGTTGTTGTTCTGATTATTCTGATTCTGGTTGTTCTGCTTATTGTTTTCCATGATTGGTTCCTCCAAATGTTGTATTGCGGTCATCCGCAGAGCTAGTTTCTCACCGGTTTGTGGTTTTATTCACGTTTCGCTCTTATTCTTGGGCTTGAACACAAGTGCAGCCAAAACACCGAAGAAAACCGCAGCAGTAATGCCGCCGGCGGCAGATTTTAATCCACCTGTCAGGATTCCCAGCGCGCCATCGGATGCAATGGCTTCCCGAACACCCTTGGCGAGATTATGCCCAAAGCCGGTTAGGGGAACCGTGGCGCCTGCTCCGGCCCACTGGGCCAGAGGTTCATAAATACCGACTGCGGAGAGAAAGACGCCAGCCACCACATAGCTGGTCAGAATACGCGCAGGCGTCAGCTTGGTTTTATCAATCAGGATCTGACCGATCAGACAAAAGAAGCCGCCCACCAAAAAAGCTTTCAGGTAATCCATGTGTCCTCCTTGTTTGTGCAGATGCTCACAGCGTGGCAGATGGCAGGTACGCTTTCTCCCTGTTGTGTGGTCAGAGGAGAGAGCAACGCTCCCGTTCCGCAGAAGAGCAGTCTGCGCAGTTTTCCTTCTTTCATCATCGGCAGAAGCTTTGCGCACAGGACCGCTGCACTGCACCCGCAGCCGGAAGCACCGGCGTGCACATCCTGCCGTGCGGCGTCGAAGAGCAGCGTGCCGCAATCGTCATAACGGTCATCGAGGTTCAGCCCGTCTTTGGCAAAAAGATCCTGCACTACGCTGCGGCCCAGATAGCCCAAGTCGCCTGTGACGATCAGATCATAATCCTCCGGTGTGAGATTGAACTCCTCCAGATGGGTACGGATGGTCTGATAAGCGGCGGGTGCCATGGCAGCGCCCATGTTGTTGGCATCCGTGATGCCCCAATCGGTGATACAGCCGACCGTGGCGGCGCGCAGATAGGGCCCCGGACCATCCTGCTCCAGAATGACGCAGCCGGAGGCTGTGGCGGTCCATTGGGCGGTGGGGGTCCGTTGACCGCCATAGACAAGAGGGAAGCGGTACTGTCGTTCTGCGGAGGCAAAGTGGGAGGAGGTGATACCTGCCGCTTTTTTCACTGCGCCGCCGGAAATGGCCATTCCGGAAACGATCAGACTCTCTGCCATGGTGGAGCAGGCGCCGTAGAGGCCGAGAAAAGGGATTCTCATATCTCGCATGGCATAGGACGTGCCGATGCATTGATTCAGAAGATCGCCGCCGCAGATTAGATTCAGGTCGTCTGCGGTCAGGCCACCCTTTGAGAGCGCGCGCTCCAGCGCCATTTTTTGCAAAGCGCTCTCAGCCTTTTCCCAGGAGGGCTCTCCGGCTTGGTCATCACTCAATACAAGATCAAAATCATTTTTTAAAGGGCCTTTGCCCTCTTTTTTGCCCACCGCGCAGGCCCAGCTGCGGATGGAGGGAGCAGAGGTAAAAACAAAGCTTTGTCGACGGCGTAACTGCATGGTTGGATCCTTTCTTTTTTGTGTTAGTGTGTACCGAAATCCAAAATTCTCAACAAGTGCGAACGTGGTAATAAATGGGCTTGCAATCAGATACATAGCGTGCTATAATATTTTTGTGATGTTTCATTGAAAGGAGTTTTTGTTATGGAAATCAATCAAAAGTACATGCTGGTTCCGGGCTCGTTCCGCAATGTGGTGCTGGAAGACGGTAATATGCCCGGCTTTACCTTCGGCCTGCGCATTCCGTATTATCGCGGCGTGGCCTTAAGCATGGTGGATGATCTTTGGGTCAAGTATGACAATCTGGAGTTCCCCAAGGAGAAGCTGATTTTCACCGTCGGCGGTCATAGCTATACCTGGCCGATGATCGAAACGATTACGACCTTCCGTTGGGAGTATGCTGAAGCGGCAACGGTGTTTGTTCCCCTGGAGGGTGGCTTTGATGTGGGAAGCCATATGATCGAAGTGGGCTGTGCCATCCGCATGAGCTATGGCGGCCGCGTACCCCATGCGGCGACCGTTCGTCAGATGGTTTCCATTGCCGGAGACTAAGGAAAGGAGTGCAGCATTATGGCAATTATGAGAGGCGTTTCCCTTTACAGCTATCAGCAGGCCTACTTCAAGGGTGAGTTGACCCTGGAGCAGTGCATGGAAAAGGTGCACACCAGTGCGCAGGCTCCCGGTCTGGAGCTGATTTATGAGCAGATGCCTGCCGGTCGTTACCCCGATCCGTATGATTGGGAGGTTTCCAAATTCAAGGAGCTTCTTGCGAAATATGAGCTGACCCCCACCTGCATGGACTCCTTTATTGATTCCAAGCTCTACAGGGGCCGTGAATCTACCATCCAGGAGCAAGTGCAGATGATGGAGCAGGATCTGAAGCTGGCGTCTCGTCTTGGCTTCTACTGCATCCGTGTTCTGGCAGTTGTTCCGCTGCAGGTATTTGAACAGGCCATTCCCATCGCTGAGTATTACGGCGTGTCCATGGGCCGCGAGGTGCATGCACCGCTGCATCTGCATGATCCGTGGATCCAGGATACCGTGGAGCTGGCCCGGAAGTATAACACCAAGGCAGTTTCTCTGATTCCGGACTTTGGAATCTTTATGCGTGGCCCTTCCGGTTCCTCGCTGCACTATGCCAAGGTCATGGGTGCAGATGCCGAGATGATCGACCTGGGTGCCGCAGCCTGCCGCGAGGGCAAAAGCGTGGACGAGGTTGCCGAGATTCTGCGTGCTGCCGGTGCCGGTGAGCGCGAGATCCAGCTCTTCGACAATCCAATGACCCGCCGTCATCGCTATTGCGATCCCGAACTTCTGCGGGAAGTGAAGAATGAAATCGTTCACTTCCATGGTAAGTGCAATCGCTTTAATGAAGATTGCGAGGAAATGACCATTGACTTTGCCAATCCCATTCGCGTCATGAAGGAAATGGATTGGAGCGGCTGCATTGCCACCGAATTTGAAGGACAGAGAGCTTACCACGGAATTGAGTGCCCTTACGAAGAGGACGAAGTGGAACAGGTTCGCCGTCATCATGTGCTTCTGCGCAAGCTGTTGGGCGAGTAAAACGACTGAGAAAAGGCTGCCGGAACCGGCAGCCTTTTTTATTGCTTTATGGCATGGTATGTGATAAGATGTATTTATCAAGTATTTTGATTGAAGGTGGATTCATGTACAGAATTGGCTTTATCGGTATGGGCAACATGGGTTCTGCGCTGCTCAGTGGCATGCTGCACAGTGAACTTGTGTGCCGCGAGGAAGTTGCCTGCCGGGATGCAACGGATGAGATGACAAATCGTACTGCACAAAAGCTGGGTATCCACGCCTGCGGCAGCAATTATGACTTGGCTAAAAATTCAGAGCTGATTGTTCTGACCATCAAGCCCCAGTATTATGCGGAAGTGATCGCCGAGATTGCCGACACGGTGGCAGAGGGCCAGACGATTCTGACGGTCGCTCCGGGCAAGACCCTGGCCTGGGTGAAAGAACAGTTCGGCAAGGATGTGGCCATTGTGCGCTGCATGCCCAACACCCCTGCACTGGTGGGTGAGGGCTGCACGGCAGTCTGCCGCAACGAACTGGTCAGCGACGAGACTTATGCACAGGTTCTGAAACTGCTCGCTGCCTGTGGCGAGGCCCACTCTCTGCCGGAAAAGCAGTTTGATGCCTTTGTAGGTCTGTGCGGAAGCAGTCCTGCTTACGTTTACATGTTCATTGAGGCTATGGCGGATGCGGCGGTACTGGAAGGAATTCCAAGAGATCAGGCCTATACCTTTGCAGCCCAGACGGTTCTGGGCAGTGCCAGAATGGTACTGGATACCGGCAAGCATCCCGGAGCATTGAAGGACGCGGTTTGTTCTCCCGGTGGCACTACCATTGAGGCGGTACGCGTACTGGAGGAGGAAGGCTTCCGTGCCAGCGTGATGCATGCTGTGATGGCCGCGGCGGAAAAGTCCCGTCTGATGTAGGGAGGTCGTCACATGGCATTGAATTTAACCAAGGGCAACCCCACCAAGCTGCTGCTGCGGTTTATTGCCCCTATGCTGATCTCCACCATTTTCCAGCAGTTTTACAATGTTGCCGATACTATGATCGTCGGCCGGTATGTCGGTGCTGACGCGCTTGCAGCGGTCGGTACGACAGGTAATATCACAAACCTGCTTCTGATGCTCATGGGTGGTGCCACTTCCGGTGTCAGCGTCGTTGTGGCGCAGATCTACGGTTCCGGCAATACGGGCCGTATGCGTCAATCAGTGGCAACGTCCTTCATTCTGGTCAGTATTCTGGCGGTGGTGTTGGGTGGTCTTGGCATCTGCCTGACCAAGCCGCTGCTCCGGCTTATTAATGTACCGGAAACGGTCATTCCTAATGCTGCTCTGTATATGCGCATTGTTCTGGCGGGCGCTCTGGCTTCCGGCCTTTACAATATGTCCTCGTCGCTGCTGCGCGCCATGGGTGACTCTGTGACGCCGCTGGTGTTCTTGATTATCTCCAGCGTCCTGAACGTTCTTCTGAACCTGCTGTTTGTGGCAAAGCTTGGCCTGGCTGTTGCCGGTGTAGCCATTGCAACGGTGATTGCCACTGCGATCAGCGCCGTTTTGTGCATGATCTACGGCTGGCACAAAATGCCCATGCTGCGTTTCGGCCTGAAAGACATGAAGCTGGATCTTCAGCTGACGCTGATGATCGCAAAGATCGGTGTTCCTTCCAGCCTGATGAGCTCTACGGTCAACATCGGTATGATTATGATCCAGGCCCTGGTCAATTCCTTTGGCTCCACTGTCATGGCAGCCTACACCCTTGGCCTGAAGATGGAGAGCATGTTCAACTGTGTCAGCTTCTCTCTGTCGGGTGCATTGCAGATTTTTGCTGCCCAGAACGTGGGTGCAGGGGACTACAAGCGCGTCAAGGAAGGCTTCCGTGCCGGATTGAAGCTGGCCCTGTGCTACGTAGCCGTTGCAGGTCCCTGCCTGCTGATTTTCGGCAAAGCGATTCTCGGCCTGTTTGTGCCGGATGATGCGGAAGTAATTCGCATTGCCTATCAGTACTGCTCCATGATTGCGGTCAGCTATCCGTTTGTTGTCATTCTGATCACCACCCGTAATACCATGCACGGCGCTGGTGATGCCATGATCCCCTTTGTAATGGGCATGTTCGAGCTGATTTCCCGTTTCATCTGCTCTTACTTCCTGTCCATTCCCTTGGGATATATCGGCGTGTTCCTGGGCACGCCCCTTGCCTGGATCACTGCCTGTATCGTTGGCGTGGTTCGTTACCGCTCCGGCAAGTGGATGACCAAGAGACTAAAAATCGAAACAGAATAAAAAACTGCGCCGCGGCTTAATGCCGCGGCGCTTTTTCTTATATTTCGTCAGGCTGTACATTGTCAGGAGCCTCTTCCGGATATGGAATCATGCTGGTCTCTCTCAAATACGTAATTTCAACATCCTTCTTGGAGAGTGCAAACAGTTCTCCGATGGCGTTGCCGGGATCCAGAAGCAGCAGAGAAGCGCCAACCTCAGGTGCATTTTCCACAGGTGAGAAAGCAATCAGACCCTCTTCCCGCAGTGATATGCGCTGCGTCTCATCACAAAGCACAAGAGCGGTACGGAAGAAACATGCTTCATCCAGAGCATCATTGGCTTTGCGATAGGCGTCCATGGCATCCTCGTAGCCACGCAGGTCAATTCCCAAGGTATAGCCACTGCCCACGATGTGACGCACCAGATCATAAGATTCCGAAAGCTGCTCCGGCGTCAGAAGAAAACAGGCGGGGAAGCTGGTGTTGTCCATGCGGTCAAGGAAAACTTCCGAGGTTCCGCAGATGGCGTACACGTACTGAGGAATGATCGACGGAGGAAGCCCGGGATTTTCCTCCACGGGAGGGTTCTCGTCAATGGGGTTATCCGGCGGCAGCGTGGGATCATCTGCAGGCGGATGACCTGTGTTGGGGTCAATGACCGGAGGCGTAACGGGTCCACCGTCGGAGGGGATATACTGGGAAAGACGATACGCAATCAGATTCTCTGCTTTTTCAATGAAGAGGGAATCACTGTAGACTTCATCGCCCGTCTTCAATCGCACAACGGGATAACCGCCCTGGCTGGTGAGATAGCTCAGGCTGATGCCAAAATAGGTGGTGCAGTATTCTGCAGGAACAAACATGATGCCGAATCGGACAATGGCAGAGATCTGATCCTCTGTTCCGTCGGGCTTTTTTACAACACCGTCATCCAGCGAGAAAACCAGCTTATGGGTCTGATTGGAAAGGGTCAGGGTCCGGTTGGAGGAATCATAGGAAGGCACAACGCCCAGAGTGCTGTTGTTGAACACGGAATAGGGCAGGTACAGCCGATCCGATGAGTAGAACGGCATTGCCGCCTCACTGATGGAGAAGGGGACGGTATCATTGATTGCAACGATAATGATGTCCGCTGAACTCAGAACACTGAGGGGAAGCATCGTCATGAGTAAGCAAAGTGTCAGGATAACGGCAAACAAACGTCGTTTCATCAGAGTCCTCCTTTCTGGACGAGCTACTGGCATTATAGCATTTTCTTTGGGAGAATTGCAATCTTTTCGTAAATACAGCGGCAGAAATACAGAAATTACCGGGAAGCGGAAAGAAAATCTGTCGAAGTTTCCAATTGCGCGAAAGCCCCCTGCAAGTTATAATGGTTTCAGCATCAATTCTACGGAAAACGGAGTGATTCTCAATGGAAAAAATCAGAATTGAACTGACTCAGAACCCTAAGAAAAAGCCCGAAGGCGACAATCTGCCCTTTGGTGTGTATACTTCCGATCATATGTTCCTGATGAACTATGATGAGGGACAGGGCTGGCATGATCCTCGTATTGTGCCCTATGCTCCGTTCCAGATGGATCCTGCCTGCATGGTGCTGCACTATGCCCAGGAGATCTTTGAGGGTATGAAGGCCTACTATGGCGTGGACGGTAAGATCCGCTTGTTCCGCCCGGAGGAAAACTTCAAGCGCATGAACACCTCCTGCGAACGTCTGTGCATTCCCGAGGTGGATGTGGACTTCTGCGTCCAGGCTGTCAAGGAACTGGTCAAGGTCGACCGCGATTGGATCCCCACCGCCCCCAACACCAGTCTGTATATCCGCCCGTTCATCTTTGCTACCGATATTCACATCGGCGTGCATGCTTCCCACAGCTATCAGTTCTGCATCGTGCTCAGCCCTGTTGGCCCTTATTATGCCACCGGCATCAATCCTGTTCGCATCATGATTGAGCAGGACGATGTGCGCGCTGTGCGCGGCGGCACCGGCTATACCAAGTGCGGCGGCAACTACGCTGCCTCCCTGCGCGCCGGTGAACGCGCTGCCCAGAAGGGCTTCTCCCAGGTTCTGTGGCTGGACGGCGTGGAACAGAAGTATATTGAAGAAGTTGGCGCCATGAACGTGCTGTTCAAGATTGGCGACGAGATCGTTACCCCCGCTCTGGTGGGCAGCATCCTGCCCGGCATCACCCGCAAGTCCTGCCTGGAGTTGCTGCGCAGCTGGGGCATGAAGGTCACAGAGCGCCGCATCAGCGTGGACGAGCTGGTCGGCTGTGCTGCGGATGGCCGCCTGATTGAAGCCTTCGGCAGCGGCACCGCCGCGGTCGTTTCTCCCATTGGTGAGCTGAACTACGCCGGCAAGAACTATGTCATCGGCGAAGGCCAGATCGGTGAGGTGACCCAGAAGCTCTACGACCAGCTGACCGGCATCCAGTGGGGGCGTTGCGAAGACACCTTCGGCTGGACTGTCATTGTGGAATAAACTGCAAAGAGCGGGCAAATTGCCCGCTCTTTTTTCAAAATATGATGAATTTGAAGAGAGGGAACTGACCCATGCAGAGAATCGACAAGAATAACTACTATCTGGATATTGCCCAGACTGTTCTGGAGCGCTCTACCTGCCTGCGCCGGATGTATGGCGCCATCATTGTGCGCAACGATGAAATCGTTTCCACCGGCTATAACGGCGCACCCCGCGGCCGCGCCAACTGCGTGGATATGGGCTACTGCATCCGAAAGAAGCTGGGCATCCCCAGTGGCGAGCGTTATGAGCTCTGCCGCAGCGTGCATGCCGAGGCCAACTGCATTATTTCCGCCGCCCGCGGCGAGACTCTGGGCGCGACGCTGTACATGGCCTGCCGCAATCCCGAAACGGGCGATCTGATTCCCGATTCCACGTCCTGTTCCATGTGCAGACGCCTTATCATCAACGCCGGTATTGAGAAGGTGGTCATCCGTGATACGGCCACCGAATATCGCGTGGTGGATGTGCAGAAGGAATGGATCGATGATGATGACTCCATCCTGGACGAAAGCTACGTGCTGTAAGGTGCTGTTATGACAGAACGCGAAAAAATGAGAGCCTGTGAGTGGTTCCTCACCGGCGATAGTGAACTCATGGCCTGCAAGGCCCACGCCAGAGAATTGGCTGCTGAATACAATGCAACGGGCGAACACGAGCCGGAGAATCGTGTGCGGATTCTGAAGGAGCTCTTCGGTGCCTGCGGCGAGAAGCCGTTCATCAAGCCGCCGTTCCATTGCGACTACGGTTTTTCCATTGAAGTCGGCAACAACTTCTTCGCCAATTTTGACTGCACCTTCCTGGACGCTGCCCGAATTGTCATTGGCGATGATTGCCTGATTGGTCCGCATACCTGCATTTTTGCCATCAACCATCCCCTCAATCCCGAGCAGCGAAAGACCGGCATTGCCAAGGGCGCTGAGGTCCATATCGGCAACACCGTCTGGATTGGCGGCAACTGTACCATTCTGCCCGGCGTTACGATTGGCAACAATGCGGTGGTGGCGGCCGGGAGTGTCGTAACAAGGGATGTTCCCGCTGGCGCTGTTGTGGCCGGCAATCCGGCCCGTGTGGTCAAATATATAACGGATGAGAGCAAAATCTCCGGTCCGGAAGAATAAGAAAACAGCAGCACTCGTCTGAGTGCTGCTGTTTTGGTTTAGGTATTTGCTTTTGCGTAGTAAATTGCGCAGGGGCCTCGCTCATAAAGCTTGGCACCGCTGTCCTTCACGTGGGGAGCATCCGGATCTTTCGGTGTGATGCTGCCGTCCCGAATGCCGTCGCAGACCAGAAGCTGCTGCGCAACTGCATTGGCGGGAATGCAAAGCTCGCCGTGGCAGGTGTAGATGCGATGATAGCCGCCCATGACCTGAAGCCGCTTGAGGGATGCAACGTAGTGCTCAAAGTTGCGGTGGTTTCCAAACATATAAACAGGCGCATAGTCCACGCTGTCGCCGGCAATCAGATAGCCTTCTTTTAGGTTCCGATACGCCAGAGAGCCGTGGGTATGGCCGGGGATATGCGTGATATCCAGAACAGTGCCGCCCAGATCAATGCACTCACCGTCCTTGAGGGGAAGGACATGGCCTTCCAGTGAAGCGAAGCGATGCACCACCATGTGTGCGTCGTCTTCGTGGGCATAAAGCTCCGGGAATTGCTCGGCATTGACAATGTGATCGCCGTCGGCATGGGTCAGCGCAACCATCAGGGGCAGATCGGTAATCGTGCGCACGAGTCCCAGCAAATCGTCGGGGATGACGCCGCAGTCCAGCAGAAGTGCCTTCTCGCTGCCCAGAATCAGGAAGCAGCGAACCAAACCGCTGCCCATGGACTGTTCCAGGGCATAGAGGGTATCGGATACTTTGATTGCCTTGGTCTTGAACATATGGAAAGCTCCTTTCAAAGATCAGTCGCGTTGATAGGACGCACGCCCTTCGCGGAAGATATTGCCGCCGTGGGCGTCGATTGCAACGGTGAGGGGAAGGTCCTTAATTTCCATCCGTTTGATGGATTCGCAGCCCAGTTCGGGGAAAGCGATCTCCTCTGCGGAGACGATTGCATTGGCAATCAGCGCGCCCGCGCCGCCAACGGCACAGAAGTAGATTGCCCCGTTGCGAACAATGGCTTCGCAGACTGCTTCGTTTCTCTCGCCTTTGCCGATCATGCCGCCCAGGCCAAGATCCAAAAGGCGCGGCGCGAAGCCGTCCATACGGCTTGCTGTGGTAGGGCCGCAAGAGCCGACAGCCATACCTGCCTGGGCAGGCGTGGGGCCTGCATAATAGATCAGTGCACCTTTCAGCGGAAACGGAAGAGTTTCTCCTGCATCCAGAAGGGCAAACAGCCGCTTGTGGGCAGCATCCCGGGCGGTGTAGATGGTTCCGGACAGCTTTACACGATCGCCGGCATGCAGCACTGGGATATGCTCATGTAGCTGTGCTGTACAAAAAGAGAACTCACGCATTGTCGTCATCTGCTTCGAAGGTGCTGCCGAATGCTGCAACGCTTTCCTTCAGTTCTGTAAGAAGTGCGGTGGCCTGCGCCGCCAGGGCCTGAGCCTTTTCGTCCAGCTCGGTCAGAGAGGCATCGGTCTGCGCGGAAAGAGCAGCAACCTGCTCGTTGAGCTTGGCGATACGGCGGCGGGCATTGCGCTCTGCAGCTTCCGCGCGGCGGTAAGCGGCCAGCTCCTGGGCATCCAGATCAACCGGAGTGGGCTCAACGGTGGGCGCGGGCTGGGGCTGCATGGAGGCCAGCTGCGCTTTCAGCGCATCATTTTCGGCCTGCAGCGCAGCATTTTTTTTCTCAAGCTCACGCAGCGCCTGACGATGCTCCTGGGAGGTGCGCTCAATATAGGCGAATACGTCCGAACGGCGGAAGCCGCCGATGGCGGAGCGGAAATTGGAGTAATCCATACTTTGTCCTCACTTTCTGGAAGAAAAGATAGAAAGATTGTAGCATACTTTCCCTTGCTTTGCTAGAGGCAGATGAAAAAACGGACGGGATCCCGTCCGTTTTTGCTTATTTCATGTTGTCGTTGCCGAAACCGTGGGGCAGCAGCTCTTCAATGGAGTACTCCACAACCTTGCCGTCTGCGCTGCAGCAGAGGATCATCAGGTGCTCAGAGAACTCATAGAGCATCTGTCGGCAGATACCGCAGGGAGTGCAGATTTCATTTTTGTCCGAAATCACGGCGGCACGGATAAACTTCTGGCAGCCGTCCCGGAAGGCGTTGGCAATGGCAGCTCGCTCTGCACAGATCGTGGCGCCATAGGAAGCGCTTTCAATGTTGCAGCCGGTGTACACCTTGCCGTTGACACCCAGCAGAGCGGCGCCGACACGGTAGCCGGAATAGGGCGCATAGGATCTGCGGGTCATTTCTCTTGCGTGGGCGATCAGTTCAATGTCTCTCATGTGCATTCTCCTCATTTCTCTCTTACTCCATTATAGCATGAAAAATGCGGAATCTGCAACCATAGAATAGAAGTCTTTTTTTGAGGGAAGAATGAAAAAAAGGTAAGGATTGCCGAAGAGCAGAGAATGTGATAAGATAGAGCCTGTCTGGAGGTGGCATTTTGCGCATTGGATCAGTAACAATTGATGGCTCTCTGGTGCTTGCACCCATGGCCGGCGTGACGGACTATGCTTACCGCACGATCTGTGCCGAGTACGGTGCAGCCCTGACGGTGACGGAGATGGTTTCGTCCCGGGCGCTGGTGTATCAGGACAAAAAGTCGAAGGGCCTTCTACGCAAGACGCCCACCGGAGTCTGTGCTGCCCAGATCTTCGGCAATGATCCCGAGATCATGGCCCAGGGCGCAGAACTGGCCATCGGTCACTCCGGATGCGAGATTTTGGATATCAACATGGGCTGCCCCGTGGGAAAGATCGCCGGCAACGGCGACGGCAGCGCTTTGATGAAGGACCCGGACCTGGCGGCTAGAATTGTTGAGGCTTGCTGTAAGGCGGTCTCCGTTCCCGTAACGGTCAAGACCCGCATCGGCTGGGATAAGGGCAGCATCAATGTAGTGGAGTTTGCCAAGCGTCTGGAACAGGCCGGCGCAGCCGCCATTGCAGTGCACGGCAGAACCAAAGTCATGCAGTATTCCGGCGTTGCCGACTGGGATACCATCGCCAAGGTTCGTCAGGCGGTTTCCATTCCGGTTATCGCCAACGGTGATATTATTGGCCCTCAGGAAGCAATCAAGTGCCGTAAATGGACCGGCTGTGAGATGCTCATGGTGGGTAGAGCGGCCTTTGGAGATCCCTGGGTGTTCAGCCAGATCAAGGCCGCCCTGAACGGGGAAGAAGTGCCTGATCGCCCGGCGCTCAAGGATCGGATCGAAGTTGCTCTGCGGCAGTTTGAGATCAATCTGGAGGACAAGGGCGAGCACATTGCCTGCCTGGAAGCCAGAAAGTATTTTAATTGGTATCTGCGGGGAGTTGCATACTCCGGTTACTATAAAGAGAGAATCTCCCGGATTGAAAAGCCGGAGGATGTATATGCAATCGTGAAAGGAATACAGCGCGATTTGAGGTGAGAAAATGGATGAGATGACCCTGGTGCTGCAGGCAGCAAAAGGGGATCATAGCGCCTTTGAACAGCTGGTGCTTACATATCAAAAGCCGGTGTACAACCTGGCGCTTCGCATGACAGGAAATGCTGAGGATGCGGGCGATCTGGCGCAGGAAGCCTTCCTGAATGCCTGGCGTGGACTTCCAAATTTCAAGTTCGATTCTTCCTTTTCTACCTGGATTTATCGGCTCACCAGCAATGCCTGCATCAGTTTCCTGCGGCAGCGCAAGCGCCGCAGCACGGTCTCTGCCGTGTATCTGGATGATGAAAACGAGGAACAGGAATTCTCCTTCCCGGATCCCGCACCGCAGCCAGAGGAACGGCTTCTTAAGCAGGAAGAACACGCACTCATCCGCGAAGCGCTGGATTCTCTGGAACCGGAGTATCGTGAAGCTTTAAGCATGAGTGTTTTTGCAGGACAAAGCTATGCGCAGATCGCCGAGATCCTTGGGGTGAAGGAAGGAACGGTAAAATCGCGCATTTCCAGAGCACGGGAAAAAATCAGGAAAAAATTATTACAAACCGGGAACAAATTCGGCTCAGTTTCGTCCAACGATACGAAAGGAGGGGATTGAGCATGTGCACATGTGATCGTGCCCTAGAACTGATCAACGAAAAAATCGATCAGTGCATTTCCCAGGAGAATGATGCTGTGCTGCGCTCGCACCTCTCCGCGTGCGACGAATGCCGCAGCGTCTATGAGTCCTACAGCCTCATTCAGCAGGATCTACTGACGCTGGAGGAAGAGCCGCCGGAGAATTTTGCCGGTCAGGTGATGTTCCGGGTGATGGCCGAGCAGCAGAAAAAGAAATCGCGCAAGGTCCCGTTCAGAATCATCGGCACCGCTGCGTGTGCTGCAGCACTGGCGCTGGTAATCGGCTTTACCGATGTTGGCAGCTTCCTGGTACCCAAGATGAAATCCGAAGCGCTGATGAATGGCTCCACAGCCATGAGTGACAACGCCATGTTGGAGCGTGTGAGCGACTATTCTACGTCTGATACAGCAACAGGCACAGAAGCACCGATGGCAGCCAGTGATGCTGCTGAAGCGGATTTTGCCGAGCCTTCGGAATATGCCGATGGTTGGGCAGATGATGTGGTGGTGGATGAAGCGGAACAGTTCGATGCCGATAAGGGTGAGGCAGTGGTCCGGGCTCTTTCGGACTATGCTGTTGTGTTGATTTATGACAGTTCAGACTTGCTGGGCGACTATTTCCTTGAATTGCCGTTTTCATATGGAGAATGGGGTCTGCAATGCGAGGTTTCTATTGCTCTGGCAGAAGAAATCTATGAGACTTGCCCCAACGCAAGCCATTATGAAATCTATCAGCAGGCTTATGCAGCAATGGCAGAAGCGATCATTTTGATTCAAGAATAAGAAAAAGCCGTTTCCCATCTGGGAAACGGCTTTTTGTGTTATTTGGTGAAGAGCTTTACTTTTCCAATCAGTCCGTAGGGTTGCAGCACACCAACGGTGGGCAGAGGCGGACGATCACCGGCGCGGGGCGGAATGTGCTTCACAGCACGCTCAAGGGTGGTGAATACGTCGATGGTCAGTTCATTTTCGCCATCGCGGAGCATTTCCGTCAGATCGAAGCGATAGGGCGGACAGATACGTATCACTGACTTCTTTCCGTTCAAAGTAACCTGAGCAGCCTCATAAGCGTTCTCCAGTTCCAGCGCAGCAGGTGCAGCCTTGCTGTCAAAACGGCAGGAATAGCGTACCACACCGGAGAACTTGGGATGGCGTTTTGCCGGAGACTCAAAGTTTTCGATCTCGCCAATGGAGTGGGCTTCATTGAACTTGGTGAAGTTGCGTTCCATGGCGTCGGAATAGCAGATGTCCCACGGGCCGGTCAGTGTGGTCTCGTTGGTCAAAGTAGGAGAACAAACAGCTTCAAGATCCGTATTGAAGCAGATGAGCGTGCTTTCATACGGAGCAAGCGTCAGTTTCACGCGGGTACCCTGGTCGTTCGCTTCAAACTCAGCAGCCTGGATGCAGTTGTCCATGGCGTTGTAGAACACGGGCGTACCCTTGGCGCTGAGCTGTACCCAACCGGTAAAGGTATCGCCGGTGGTCTCGTTGGAGAACATGTAAATATCGTTCTCATGACGGTAGTGGTAGTAACGCAGGCCATCAAATGCATGGCAGGCAGTTACATCACAGACGCCCAGCTCGCGCAGCACAGCAGGCAGTTCTGTCAGAGAAACCACCCGGCAGCCAGAGAGCTCAACAGAAGTGTTTTCGCCGCAGTATTTGACAGGCAGGCCGTCGACAAACAGAACAGGGAAGCCGGACTCGTTCGCTTTTTCAACAAAGGCTGCGAAGTCTCGGGTGACATAGCGGGTATAGGGAACAACGACAGCGCCAAAGCTTTGACCGTTAATGGTCAGGGCCTTTCCGTCAAAAACAGTGCCAAAACGTTCCGTTTCGGTAAACAGATCCGCCCAGATGATCTCAAAGTCAATCTGGTTTTCGTGCAGCACGCGGGCGGGCTTCTGTGTCAGCATATAACCTTCCTCGCGGCCGGCCCACTCTGCCTCGGCATGATACAGAAGGCCAACCGGAGCAACCGCGGTACCACCGTTGAACAGGTGGGAGATGCGGTTCATGTAGCGCATCAGATTGCCGAAACCTTCATACAGCGGATTGTAGCCGTGGGCATAGAAGTGAGGCGGACAGTCGCCGTCGGGGAACTGCTTGGGAGAGAAGGCGTGGGGAACGAAGTGGTTGATGCCGCGTACCAGTAGATGATCGGTCACATACTTCTGCAGACGGGTGCCGGCACCCCAACCGTAAGCACCGTAGAGTTCGCACATGCTGGTGCCGTTCTTGCGCGGATCCAGATGGCCGTGGGAAGAACCCAGCTTGCCCAGCAGGAAGTGGTAGAACTCGCCGTCCTGCTCAGGGGTCGCGGAGCCACGGACAAAGCTGCCGCAGCGGAAATCGTGCTCGCCACCCAAAAGAACCTGGTTACCGATGCAGTCGATGCCGCCCATGTGCTGGCCGGCGACACCGCGGAACTGGTGACCAAAACTCTGACCCATGCGGGCATGCTGGTTGTTGTCCTCGATGGTGTGGCCGATGTAGCGCACGCCGTGCTCGGCACACCAATCACCGATCTGCAGAGAGAAGTCCTTCTCAACCAGACGGGTAATAATATCCATATAGATGTAACGCAGGCGGGCCGTTTCGCCATCATCCTCGGATGGATACCAGATGGCGGGCATCTTGGTCAGGTAGTCTGCACCAAGTCGTTCAACAAGTGCAGCTTCCACTTCATCGGACCAGCTGATGGGGACAGGGTTGCCGATCCAGTTTTCAAAGCCGCCGTTGATATTGCCCAGAGGAGGCTCATCGCTGAAGAAACCGGCGATGGTTTTGCCGAAATCATCAGCATAGTGCTCCCAGTGAGGTTCGTAGACGGCTTTGATTTGCTGGTAGCAGGATTCCTTGCTGACCATGTTGATGTAATGGGTGGCACCCATGCCGTTGCGAGTCAGATAAAGAACAAAAATTCTCCAGAATCCATCGGGGACATCCCAGAAGAGCTGTCCGTTTTCGTCCACCAGGTCAGTCAGGTTCGTAAGGGTGGACGCATCAATGCCCTTGTCATCCGCTTTGGCTGCGACAACAGCCATAAACTTGTCATCGTCGAATTCACGGACAGGCCCTGCGTGGAAACCAGCGGGCGCTGCATTGAAGAAGGACTTGATGCGATGAGACAGGCCGAACGCATCCAGCTGAACCGCGGGAGTGGGACCTGCAACGTCGCAGACGTTATAGAACAGATACTGTTTGCACAGCTCTGCCGGAGCATCTGCCATGGCACCATTGGCCTGACCGGTGGGGAAGTGGGCATCGTCCAGAATCCAGACCTTCATGCCGCGCGTTCTGGCTTCATCGAGGATGATGTCCATATCATGCCACCACTGCTCGCCGCAAAAATCCGGGTGGGGACGGCACTCCACGCACACTGCGCCGATGCCGCAGGCCTGGATTGCACCCATGTATTCGCGCAGAACTTCTTCGGTTTCGCCGTGCTGCCAGAAGAACGGGAGAATATAGTTTTCGCCCCGGTTGGCCAGCACATCATTGAGTCGTTTGATCATACTGATTGCACCTCTTTCCGTTATGTGCGGAATCAAATCCGGTTTTATAGGCCACAGACATATAAATACAGTATAATCGTAATGGCTGTCTGCTGTCAAAACAATGTCCGATTTTGTTGGAAGTGTATTCATTTTTTGCAGCTCTTGACGATGTGCAGAAAATTCATTTATGATAGAATCGGTGATAAAAAATGGTGAAAGAACTGCTGGAAAAATTTTCAAAGATCACAGAGGAAGAAAAGAGAATCCTGGCCGGTGATACGCGGGTGGACTATTCGATTTATTCCACGCACTCAAATGAATTCATGGACCGAAACAAGCTGCTTCCCGTGGGACATCAGATCGGTCTGCGTCCTCACACCCGGTTTATCCATTTTCCGCCTCATAAGCATAATTACTTCGAACTAATTTATATGTGCAAGGGCACGACCACACACATCATTGGTGGAAAGGATAAGATCGTTCTGACGGAGGGTTCCTTGCTTCTTTTGAATCAGAATGAGAGCCATGAGATTCTGCCTGCCGGTGAACACGACATTGCGTTGAATTTCATTATTCTGCCGCAATTCTTCGATGCGGCGCTGCCGACTTTGCATCGCGAAAATCCTCTCTGGCTGTTTCTTGTATCCTCTCTGAGCCAGGGCAGCACTCCGGCATATCTTGCATTTTTTGTTGAGAATGTTCTGCCCGTGCAGAATCTTTTGGAGAACCTGGCCTATACGCTCAGCATGGGAGGAACCGCGAATAATGAGATTGAGCGCCAGACGGTAAATTTGCTGCTGCAGCATCTGGCGTCGTGTACCGATTCTCTGGGCGTGATCAGTGAGGATGCGCGCCAACATGCCATGGTGATGCGCGTGCTGCATGAAATTGAGGAGAACTATCGTACTTGTACCCTCTCTGCCCTGGCAGAAGCGGAAGGCATTTCCGATTCCGCGCTTTCGCGCCTGATTCAGAATGAAACGGGCGTCTGCTTTACAGACCTTTTGCACACGGTTCGCTTCCAACGCGCAGCGTACCTGTTGAGAGAAACGAAGCTTTCTGTTGCGGAAATAACGACGGCGATCGGGTATGAAAATGCTTCGTTTTTCTATCGCCACTTCCATAAATATTATGGCTGTACGCCGAAACAGTACCGGCAGCAGAACAGCGTTGTATAGTTTGCGCCGGAGTGACTTCTTCGCAAAAAAGGATATAAGTTCAGCAAGATAAGTTGTTGTTTTTGTGTGAAAAAAGGATTAAGCTTTGGCCGTAGAAAGCATAAATCCAAATTCTATCAAAAAAGGAGAAACAACAATGAAGAAGTTCAAGGCAATTCTGGCATTGGTTTTGGTTGCTTGCCTGTTCGTTACTCTGTTTGCCGCCTGCGCAAAGGACAACACGAACACCAATACCAATACCAACACGAACACCAACACGAGCAATGACCCTGAAGAGACTGTAACCATTAAGGCTTACTGGTTTGACTTCAACAGCAAGGCGGGCGATCATGGCGAACGCATCAGCAAGGCTGTCAACGCTCTGACCGAGGCCAACATCAATGTGAAGGTCGAGTTCACCTTCATGAACATGGGTGACTTTGCCAGCAAGCTGACTCCTGCCATTGCCGGCGGCGAGCAGATTGACGTGGTTACTGCCAGCATCATGAACAGCGTCAGCACCCTACATCGTCAGGGCATGGTCATGGAAATCGGCGAGCATCTGAAAAACTATGCGCCGGAGGCTCTGGCCACGGTTGGCGGCGGTGTAAACGCTTACACCTTTGACGGTGGCGTTTATGGCCTGCCCACCCACAGAAACCTGACCACCAGCCGCTTCATCATCATGAACAAGGATGTTCTGAATGAGCTGGGTCTGGCTGAGAAGGCCGACAAGATGACCACCTGGTCTGAGTTTGAAGAGATCCTGGCTGTTGTTAAGGATGCCAAGGTTCCCGAGGGTATGTACCCCATCATCTCCAACTCCGGCTCCGTTCTGGCCGGCGATGCTTTCTTCTATAATGACTCTCTGGACGGTGTTACTTACGATACGCTGAGCGAATCCGCCAGTGTTGTCTACACCGATCAGGACGGCAATGTGTCCTTGAAGTTCAAGGAAGACGTCTGGGTTGACAATGCCAAGATGGTCGCTTCCTGGAACGAGAAGGGCTACATCTACGCTGACTCCATTATTAACACCACCCTGTCCGGCAACGATCTGTTCAACCAGGGCCTGACTTTCTCTCTGATTTGCGCTTCTGAGTTCGGCGTTGAGAATTCCGGCAACTACAAGTTCCCCGCTGTTGCCCGTCAGATTTCCCAGCCTCTGCTGAGAACCTCCAACCTGGCTACCTGGGGCATGGCAGTTCCCATCACCGCAGAAGAGCCTGAGGCTGCCTGTAAGTTCCTGAACATGCTGTATACTAGCAAGGAACTGATGAACCTGCTGGTCAACGGCGAAGAAGGTGTTGACTATGATGTGGTTGACGGCCAGGTTTCCCGTAAGGAGAATGCATACTCTTCCGGCAACTTCGTGTTCGGCAACAACATGCTGCTGATCCCCGGTATGGGCCAGGGCGCTGACTTCAACGAAGTCGTTGCTGAGATGATGACCAAGATGGAAGAAAGCAAGTATCTGGGCTTCACCGTGAACAACGCCGATCTGGATAACTATATCAGCCAGCTGACTGCTGTGAACGATCAGTACGTTAGCTCCATGAATGGCGGTCTGTACACCGACGATCTGTACAACGAGTATATGAGTAAGCTCGAGACTGCTCAGGTCGACGAGTACATTGAAAAGGTTCAGCAGCAGCTGACTGCTTGGCTGGCAGCGAAGTAATTCTGCTGCTTCTGTCACAGAACCAAACCAACGAATAGGCAATAGAAAACCTCCTATTGCAGTGCCTGCAATAGGAGGTTTTTACCAACTCGGTAATTACAGAACGCTTTGATGAAAAACAGGGAAAGGGTGAACTTTGGTGAAGTACTATCTCGCGATTGATATCGGTGCATCCTCGGGGCGGCATATTGTCGGCTGGATGCAGAACAATGAACTGAAAACCAAAGAGGTCTACCGATTTCCCAACGGCGTCGTTATGCAAGACGGCCATTTAACCTGGGATGTGGATGCTTTATTTCACCATGTAACAACAGGTATCCGGAACGCGACGGAGGAATTTGGCAGGATTGAGAGCCTGAGCATTGATACCTGGGGCGTGGACTATGTTCTGATGAACGGTGATGAAATCATCGGCCCGTGCTATGCGTATCGGGACGGACGAACAGAAGCAATCATCCCGGAAGTTCATGAAAGAATCTCTTTTTCTGAGTTGTATCAGAAAACGGGAATTCAATTCCAGCCCTTTAATACGGTCTACCAGCTCTATGCGGATCTGAAGACAGGGCGCCTGGAGCAGGCTACCGATTTTTTGATGATCCCCGAGTATCTGCTCTACCGACTCTGCGGCACGAAAGCCCATGAGTATACCAATGCCACCACAGGCGGTATGGTCAGTGCGCAGAACGGGCAATTTGACGAAGAAATCATTCAGGCACTCGGTTTGCCGAAGCGCCTGTTTTATAAGCTGCAGCAACCGGGCGTGCAGATCGGCACCTATGAGGGTATCCGTGTGATGCTCTGTGCTACGCATGACACGGGATCTGCCGTGGAAGGAATTCCCATGGAAGGGAACCAGCCTTATATTTCCTCCGGAACATGGAGCCTGCTTGGCGTCAAGACGCCGAAACCCATTACTGATGAAAACAGTAAAGCACAGAACTGGTCCAATGAGGGCGGTGTGGGGTATAATCGCTATCAGAAAAACATCATGGGCATGTGGCTTGTCAACCGACTGCGGGATGAGCTCTGTCCTGAAACGGACTTTAACGAGATTGTATCCAACGCACGAAGCAGCGGCTATGAGGAAACTGTTGATGTGAATGATTCTCTTTTCATGGCACCGGAGTCTATGAAGGCTGCCTTTGATGAGAGGCTGCTTCGAAAGCCGCAGACGCCCGGGGATTATTTCCGCTGTGCTTACCGCAGCCTGGCATTGTGCTATGCCAATGCATTGGATGAATTACAGTATAATACCGCCTGCAAATATGATAAAGTTTATATCGTCGGCGGTGGCGCTAAGAATGAGCTCCTTAACGCCCTGACGCAGGAGTTCTCCGGCAAGCAGGTCGTTGCCCTGCCGATGGAAGCCACCGCGATCGGAAACCTGAAATCGCAAATGACTTGGGAGGGAACTGTATGAGTTACCAGAATGCCAAGAGTAAATATGCCCGTTATGGCATTGATACCGATGCTGCCATTGAAAAATTAAAGAGCGTACCTGTTTCTCTGCACTGCTGGCAGGGTGACGATGTGCGCGGTTTTGACACGGATCCTTCGAAGCCGCTGACCGGTGGAATCCAGACCACCGGCAATTATCCCGGTCGCGCTGCGACTCCGGAACAATTGATGGCGGATCTTGATCTGGCGCTTAGCCTGATCCCCGGCAAGCCGAAAATGAACCTGCACGCCAGCTATGCCGTTTTTGAAGAGGGCGAGTACGCAGACCGCGACAAGCTGGAACCTAAGCACTTTCAGAAGTGGGTGGATTTCTGCAAAGAGCACGGCCTGGGCTGTGACTTCAACCCAACGTTCTTTTCCCATGAGAAGTGCGATCCTCTGACACTCAGCAGCGCAAATGAAGAAACCCGACGTTTTTGGATCGAGCACGGTAAGGCCAGTATCCGCATTTCCAATTATCTGGCGGAGCAGCTTGGGGAGCCGGTGATTATGAACATCTGGACCGGCGACGGATTCAAGGATATCCCGGGTGATCGCCTGGGCCCGCGGATTCGCTACCGACAGGCCATTGATGAGATCCTCTCTGAGCCCTTTGACTTTGAGAAGGTCAAGCCCTGTGTGGAATCCAAGGTGTTCGGCATTGGCGTGGAAGCTTACACGGCCGGTTCCGCTGAATTTACGCTGAGTTATGCAGCGTTTAACCGAGACAAGTGCATTCCGCTGCTGGATAATGGGCACTACCATCCCACAGAGGTGGTGTCGGATAAGATTCCCGCACTGCTGACGTTCTTTCACGAGATCGCCCTGCATGTCACTCGTGGTATTCGCTGGGACTCTGACCATGTGGTGCTCTTCGATGATGAAACGAAAGAGATCGCCCGTGAGATTGTGCGATGCGGCGGTCTGGACGGACGCGTACACATCGCGCTGGACTATTTTGATGCGTCCATCAATCGCATTGCAGCTTGGGTAACCGGCTATCGGAATGTGCAGAAAGCGCTTCTGTTTGCCCTTTTGCAGCCGGATGCACAGCTGTGTGAATTGCAGGACAAAGGGGAGTTTACGGAACTGATGGTGCTGCAGGAAGAACTCAAGACGCTGCCTTTCGGCGATGTTTGGGATGAATACTGCCGCAGCTGCAGTAAACCCGCAGACGGTGAGTGGTTTGATGCCATTCAGCAATACGAGAAAAAGGTTCTGGAGGACAGAGCATGAAAGACATTCTGACTGCACCGTTTCTGATCGAAATGGTTAGAACGACCACCAATATGTATGAGCACGGTTGGGATGAGCGCAATGGAGGCAATATCTCTCTGTTGCTGGATGAGGCTGAATTGAAAGACTATCTGGATCTTTCCGGTACGCTTCGCTCCTTTCCCACGGGTTTTACCGCGCCTGAGCTCAACGGCCGTTATTTCCTGGTTACCGGCACCGGTAAGTATTTCAAAAATGTGCAGTACGCACCCCAGGTCAACCTGGGTATCGTCCGTCTGACCGATGATGGCAGAACCGCGGAGCTGCTGTGGGGCTATGAGGACGGAGGCAAGTTTACCTCGGAATTCCCGGCACATATGATGAGCCATGTGGCGCGGCTGAAGGTGGATGCATCCAACCGTGTTGTAATGCATTGTCATCCTGCCAATCTGTTGGCAATGAGCTATGTGCATACTCTGGACGAGCGGGCGTTTACCCGTACCCTGTGGCAGATGTGCACCGAGTGCATCGTGGTGTTCCCGGACGGCGTGAATGTGCTGCCCTGGATGCTCTGTGGTACCAACGAGATTGGTGTAGCAACAGCTGAGAAAATGCAAACGGCACGTCTGGTTGTCTGGAGCCAGCATGGCATCTACGGTGCCGGCAAGGATCTGGACGAGACCTTCGGCCTGATCGAAACTGCAGAAAAAGCTGCCGAGATCTACATGAAGATTGCCCATCTTCCCTTGGTGAATACCATCTCTGATGAGCAGCTTCACCAGCTGGAAGCACATTTCGGCGTCAAGGGTAGAGAAGGATACCTAGATTGATGCTTTAATTTAACAAAATATTTATGGCCGTTTCCCCAAAGACTACACCCTGGAGGTGAGTGCTTTGCGGAAACGGCTGTTTTCTTTTGTTCTGGTAATGATGCTTCTGTGCTCCGATGCACAGGCCGGCGATTATATCAAATGGGTGGATTTTGATGTGAGTCTGGAAGCAATGGAGCACGCTTTGTCCATTGATGTGCAATCCCGCGATACAGAACGCCCCTTGAGCTGGATCGACCTTCTGGCGCTGGCGGCAACCCATTGCGGCGGCAAGAATCTGAGTCCCAAAGAGGTCGATAAGGCAAAGGCCGAGCTTTTGAGCGATCAATCGATTCAGGAACAGTTGGGGGAGCGGTACAAGTACTACACATACTATCGTCAGGCATACGGCGCGGCGCTGGGTGGCCTGGTGGGATGTTATGCCATCTGCACCGAGGACGAGAATGGAAAAGAAACCTGGAAAACAAGCTACGGTTTAAAGGCTTTTTCGCCCATCGCGGCTGGATACGGATACGCTCATTACGATGATTTTGGAGCCTCACGGAGCTACGGTTTCCAGCGAAAGCATCTCGGACACGACATGATGGGCGCCCTGGGAACGCCGATTGTGGCGGTGGAGGGAGGCATCGTGGAGGCTGCAGGCTGGAATCAGTACGGCGGCTGGCGGGTCGGCAT
>SVLN01000024.1 GCA_015067925.1 Oscillospiraceae bacterium | reverse complement strand
ATTAAGAAAAAAACCCGCACCTGTATGGTGCGGGTTTTTGAGTACTTATTTGAGTCCGTACTTCTTGTTGAAGCGATCGACTCGTCCGCCGGTGTCAACCAGCTTCTGCTTGCCGGTATAGAAGGGGTGACACTTGGAGCAGATTTCGACCTTGATGTCCTTCTTGGTCGAACCAGTCTCAAATACCTCACCGCAGGCGCACTTAACAGTGGTCTGTTCGTACTTCGGATGGATACCTTCCTTCATCATGTTCACCTCTTCCTGGTTTCAGTCAAAAGGGCGCAATGCCCTTACTGTTCTCAATTGCCTGAGTATTGTAGCACAACCGTTTTCATTTTGCAAGAGGAAATTTCATTTATTTTTGAGGAAAAATAACGGGCCGTTCTTTTTGCAGAATTCCGTATTCTGGCCGGCCCGCAAAAAACGTAAAAAGATCCGCGCAGCGGATTTCCAATTCTTCATACGCCCGATCAGGGGCGCGCTCTCCTGCGTGGATCAGAGGAATGGCCCCATCATCGTGCATGGCGCGCAGCAGCTTCTGGGCCGTGGGTCGGAACCCCAACACGCGCACATAGGGCGCGCTTTCTTCCAGCATTTCCCGGGTAATACCCAGATAGGCACACAGGATCATGCGATCGATGCGGGTTCTGGCATAGCGCTTGGACTTGACCGCTTCGGCCAGTTTTTCCAGGGAGGGTTCTTCCCTGCTGGCTCTGAAAAACCTGCTCCAGAGGCCTTCTGAGCCGTGGGGCAGTCGCTCGTAAGCCTCGCGCGGCATCGAACGCAGAACCGCCAGCACGGCCTGCTCTGCCTGCTGCAGGGTGTGTATGCTCCGGCCTTCGTAGCACAGGCCTGCCGCTTCCGGAACCGCCGCAAGCCACGCCTCCTGCCTGGTCATCTTCAGGCGAATGGACGTGGCAGAGGGGTTTTGATGCTCCACTTCCGTGGCGTGGTAGTCCCCTTTTCTTTCAATTGTCAGAGGTTCCAACGCACTGCTCTGCCGCAGGATCGCCTTACAGTACTCAATGCCCAGAATGGCATTGGGCGTTCGCAGCAAAGAAACGTCTGCACCCAGATCTTCCGCCGCCTTTTCCCGGGCGGCCGCAAAGCTCTCACCGGCATCCAGATGGGGCCGCAGCGCGGCGGAAAAGGCCTCGGAATCCAAGAACGCCGCCATCTGCAGCAGTTGCTCCGCCGTGCCGGTTTCCGTGCCGAAGCTCAAGTAGTCGATGCCGCCCAGTTGGGTGAGTACCTGCACGCCGCCGGCAGCATAGCCTTCGGCGGAGCGCAGCACATTGGTCACAGGATTCTCCAGCACCAGATCAGCGCCGCATGCCAAGGCAGCCTCCGCCCGGCACATTTTATCGAATATCGCCGGTGCGCCCCGCTGCACATAATTACCGCTCATCAGGCAGACAATGATCGTATCCTCCCCCAGGGCCCGGCGGGTCAGCTCAAACTGTCTCGCATGGCCGTTGTGGAAGGGATTATATTCACAAATAATCGCCGCAACTTTCAAAATTTCTGCCTCCAAACGTAAAAAAACAAAAAATACCCTTGTCTTATGTTTGGATTTATTATAGAATATACGCTAGTCGTGTGTAAAGCACAAATTGCAGAGAATTAGGAGATGTTTACTTTGAAGATTCTGGTCATCAACGCGGGCAGTTCCTCGCTGAAATACCAGCTGATGGATCCCAACACCGGCGACGTGTTCGCCAAGGGCCAGTGCGAGCGCATTGGTCTGGACGGCAAGCTGACCCACAAGGTCCCCGGCCGTGATAACTATGTTGCAGAGATTGCCATGCCCTCCCATTCCGAGGCCATCCAGTCCGTTCTGGACATCCTGGTCGACGCTCAGTATGGCGTCCTGGCCACCACCGATGAGATCGACGCTGTCGGCCATCGCGTCCTGCACGGCGGCATGGAATTCAGCGAAAGCTGCATCATCGACGACGACGTCATCGCCGCTGTTGAGCGCTGCATCCCCCTGGGCCCCCTGCACAACCCCGCCAACCTGATGGGCATCCGCGCCTGCCAGGCCATCATGCCGAACACCCCGCAGGTCGCCGTATTCGATACCGCGTTCCACATGACCATGCCCGCCAAGGCTTATATGTATGCTCTGCCCTGGGAGTACTATGAGAAGGACAACGTCCGCCGCTACGGCTTCCACGGCACCAGCCATCGCTATGTCACCCTGCGTGCCTGCGAACTGATGGGCCGCAAGGACATCAAGCTGATCAACTGCCACCTGGGCAACGGCTCCAGCCTGTCCGCCGTTTACGACGGCAAGTGCCAGGACACCTCCATGGGTCTGTCTCCCCTGGCCGGCGTGCCCATGGGCACCCGCACCGGCGACATCGACGCCTGTGTTGTTCAGTACCTGATGAACCGCTACGGTTACAACGTTGACGAGATGCTCAACATCCTCAACAAGAAGTCCGGCGTCGCCGGCATGTCCGGTGTCTCCTCCGACTTCCGCGATCTGGAGAACGCCGCTGACGAGGGCAACGAGCGCGCCGCTCTGGCTCTGGAGAAGTTCGCCTACGAAGTTCGCAAGTATATCGGCTCCTACGCTGCTGCCCTGGGCGGCTGCGACGTGCTGGTCTTCACCGCCGGCGTCGGCGAGAACTCCGGTGAGATGCGCGAGCGCATCTGCAACGGTCTGGAGTATCTGGGCGTCAAGCTGGATCCGGAGAAGAACAAGATCCGTGGTCAGGAAGCCGTCATCTCCGCTGCCGACTCCAAGGTCACCGTCCTGCTGATCCCCACCAACGAAGAGCTCATGATCGCCAAGGACACCGCTGAACTGATCAGCAAGTAATTTCTCATAACAAAAGCGCCGGTCTTACGACCGGCGCTTTACTCATGCTCGTGCATTCGTTATCTTGCACAAAAAAAGACAGCAATATTTGTATGTTTTGACGTTTTTATTATTTTTAATTGATATTTCAGAAATATATGCTATTCTTATTATGAAGAAAGGATCCAAATCTTCACATAAATTATTCCACTTTCGTCAGAATCGATATGTTTACTTTTAAAGGAGGAGAATTTTTGTGTCATGTTTTATTAAGCGTATTAGATTAATCCCGCTTTTCCTAACAATTCTTTTTGCTCTCGGTTCTCCTGCAAATGCAACAGACTTTCTTTATGTTCCCATATTTTCGAGTGCAAGGCTAGATGGTGGTATTTCAAATATTTACTACACTTATTTCAACGAAGACAACCTCTCAAATATTTATGAAATTGATTTTTTTACAAATATGTGTAGTGCAAGCAACTCCTGGGCAAGTGCGCTAGCTTCCAACACTCAAAGTACCTTTACGTATGTGCAGCCAAATTCAAGCTTTGACATCAAATTTATAATCGCTTCTCAAGATCAAAGATATAATAATACTTACGCAGGATGCAGATTCTACTCATCCACTGGATATCTTCTTACTCCAGAAACCGACTTTGAGCTTTATCCTCTACCATCCTCAAATTATGGTTTTGTTTGTATAGATGTAAACTTCAACACCTTAGGCTTTGAAAGCTCCTTAGGTATTTTAAGAGGAGTTCTTGCTCATGAAGAAGGACATGTTCTCAGTCTTCAACACCCAAATCAAACATTATACTGGGGAAGCGTCTTAAGCCTCATGTATGCTTTCGCAACAGATGTTTATAGTGCTACTAACGACTACACAGTTTCTGCACGGCCTGCAGATGTTCAGTCTGTATGCGCTGCATATAATTATCAATACACCCCATAGGCAGAGGAGGGTAAAAAATGAATAATAGAAAACCTAAGTTCCCAATTTATTTGTTAATCCTATTAATTCTTGTCGGTTGCTCTACAACACCTAACCCCTCAACTTCACACAATGTAGCGGAAACCCCGTCGGAAATCGGCCCTGGTGTTTTCCCTGATCATGATGTTATTGCAGAAGCACGTGCAAATTCCGCCGCCTCCTATATTTTTGACTGCAATGATGTCACAGACTTGGTTACCGTGGATTGGTTTGATACTGTTATTGTCGTTGAGTTCCTCACTCCTGGTGAATACGAAACCATTGTCGAGGGAAACATCTTCGTAGATTATCGAGGAGATCAAAGAATCGAAGCAGACCTCCGCACTTGTGCCGCAGAAACACAGGCAACCGTACTGGAAGTCATAAAAGGGAACACTTCCTTGGTTGGAACAACTATTACCGTTGGAGAACGCATGTATAAAGTCGATGCAGGAAAATGGATCAGTCGTTATCTCTCTGACGAAACAATGACGCGCGCTCTTATTTGTGCACACTATGACAATTCTTACGCTTACGTTTGCACCACGCCGGAGTGGCAAATCATCAAACTCAATGATGATGACACGCTTGAAATTTGGCCGTTCCTTGAGAACGTAGAAAACTATCAAACGCTCTCTGCTTTCCGCACAATGGCACAGCAAGAATTATCTGAACAATCAAGTATGTATTCCACCAACAGCACAATTCCTAACACAACGGGTACACCGCTTACACAGGAACAAATACTTGTATTCACAGAAATGCTGAATGACCCCGAAAACAATGGCTTACTTCGCTCAGAGTACGAGACATTTCCGAATATCGACCTCGATGAGGTGCTGATTCTCACCAATCTCCCTACTGACGATGTTACCGCAGAGGAACGTTCTGCTTATGCCGACCAAACCGGACAGACCGTTGATCACCTGCTAAAAATCAGCAATGCTGAGCTTTCTGCTTATTTACAGGAGAAATTCGGTGCGGCTCCGGAGATTTTTGAATCTTTTACATGGGTCTACCTGGAAAGTTCTGACGCATGGTATCACACACCGTACACCACACAACCTCTGGAGATTGCCGTCTTTGGCGGAACCGTCACAAATGAACGACACCTGATTCGCTATGCTATTTTCAAAGATGGTCGCGCCATCAGCGGCGGCACATTAATCTACAATGATTTTGGTAATCTCTCTTGGTTTGAGAGCAATCAGTATCAATAATATAAGCGCCGGTCGTATGACCGGCGCTTTTTTCATTACCAACGCTTCATGTTCCGTTCGAATTTTTCGGTGTAAGCCGTCTTCAGTTCCTCTTCCGTGATGCCGTAGCAGTTTAAGACATCACAATAATACATCAGAACATCCGCCATCTCTTCCACCAGATCTTTGCGAAGCTCGGGATCCCGGCAGGCTTTTTCGCCGCCGTGCTTTTTCACAATATCGATCACTTCGCCGATCTCGCCGATCATCCACAGGAGCTTATTCTGCCCGATTTCCGGACAGATGGGCTCCCACTGATCCTTGTATTTTTCCTGCAGGGCGTTCTGCAGGTTCAACATTTCATCAAGCGTAAAGTGCACCATGCAGCACCTTACTTTCTCGTCACCGCGTTGGCGGCAATGATCTCGCCGTCGGCGGACAGGAATTCAATGGTGACCTCATCGCCCACGTTGAGGATGACCGTCAGCGGTGCGGAAGCGGCGCTGATCTGGTAGTAGACGCTCTCGCCTATCAGACGGATGAAGTATTGGGTGTTGCCGTTCATGGTGGCCTCGCGGATCTCAGCAATCGCGCCATCGACCTGCTGATAGTTGAGGTTCGAGTCAATGGAAACATCGGAGTCATCAATGAGGTTAGACTCAGCCAGCAGTCTGCGGTAACTCTCTTCACAGGTGGCAACAGAAGTGCCTGTGGCCACGATCTGATACTGCTGTACATTGACCATGGCGTACATCTTAACAAGGCCAGCAGCGTCCTTGAGTGCCATGAAATAGGTGGGCTGATCGGAGATGTTCAGAAGCAGCGGGAAAGTCGCCTGGTAGTCATACTGCTGCACCGCGCCCTGGGCCGAGGACATGGCGGAGTACTCTTCCGCACCGGCGCAGGAATAGTAGCTGCCCTCCTTGGTACGCTGATTGACCAGAATGAAGCCGATGTTGCCCAAGTCACCGCTGACGGAGGTCACGCCGGTGTAGACCCACACGTCGTCATCCAGGGCGATATAGTTGTAGCCGTCGGTGGTCTCGGTGCAATTCTCCTGACCGAAGATGGCGTTGAAGAAGCCGTTGTGGTAACGACCGCGGTAATCGTACTGCTCAATGACGAGCTCCGCCAGGAAGACTCTATCCACCCACTGAGGCACATCGTCGATATCATAATAGGTAGACTCACCGGTGACCGCATTCAGAAGCACCGCGCCGATGACGTCCCGGCCGCCGAACAGGCCGATGGTGCGGGTGGTGACGGAGCCGATCCAGTAGGGTGTGCCCTCTTCATCGATTTCAAAGTTCACATCGGTGAACATCTTCGTGGGATAGCGGAAGCGCAGGTAGCGCTGAAGATCCCGGTTAAAGTACTCGGACGGAGAGATCTTGATGCCCTCCTCCAGACGCTGCACGGTAACCTCCTGGGTGACCATATTCACATAGAGGTAGGCCGGGATGCCCTCGGAGCGGTTGGAGAGCCACTTGAAAAGGTTATCATAGTCCAAATAGCTTACGCGCACGGGCACATCGTTATAGTTGATCTGGGCAGACTCAGGATTCACTGTGAACTGGCTGACCAGGTCCGACAGCTCGCCCAACTTGCGGTTGGACAGGTTGTTGGCGGACTGGGAGTCCAGCATGGGGATCTGGTTGTAATTGATCTCCGCCACTTCCTCGGTAAAGTTGCCGGTTTCCAGCTGCAAAAGCGAAGAGTAGGCCTTAGTGCGGAAGATGACCATACCGGATACGCTGCCGATCACCACAACCGCGATCAGCAGGCAAATGAGGAAGAACGGGATCTTCAGATTCTTGCGCAGATATCCAATGTATTCGCCCGGCGAGGCCGCCCGGAAGCCGCCAAGGATCATCATGCACACGGAGAATACAGCCAGGATCAGGAAAAAGAACCAATAAAACTCCGGGGCGTGGATGTTGAGGGCAGGCAAGGAAATATAGAAATACACTGCCGCAAAGACCAGCGTCACCGCCAGTGAAATGAGGATTCGTACAGGCATGCTCTTGGGCGGTTTCTGAGGCTTTACCTCACGCGGCTCGGAAGGATCGCTCTGGTGCTGATTCAGGATCACACGAAAAATTTCATCCATGGAAATACTCCTTTCTCAAAGAAGGTTTTTCATATTATACCCGATATTTGGAAACACCGTCAACTACCGCGTTGAACAAATTCGCTTTCATCGTTTTTTCCATTGATAAACCACACAAATTGCGATAAGATGGAAATAACTCTGAAGAAACGGAGAATCATGATGCAGACTCTTGTGATCGGCGCCGGAGCCTCCGGCATGATTGCTGCCCTGACGGCAGCCGCTATCCCCGGCAATCGCGTTCGAGTGCTGGAGCGACAGGCCCGGGTGGGCCGCAAGCTCTCCGCCACCGGCAACGGCCGGTGCAATCTGACCAACTTAAACGCTGTAGCAGCTGACTACCACTCCGGCTCCGGCGAGGATTTTCATGCCCTGAATGCTTTCGGCGTCCAGGAAACTCTGCAGTTTTTCGAGCAGCTTGGTCTGGTCTGCGTCAACGAAGCGGATGGCCGCTGCTATCCCCATTCCGACCAGGCCACCAGCGTGGTGGATGTGCTGCGCTTTGCCCTCTCCCGCTGCGGCGCCCAATTGGAACTGGGCTGCGAAGTGCAGAACATCAGCTGCAAAAAAGGCCGTTTTCACGTCAAAACCTCCACCGGCGAATTTGCTGCGGACCGTTTGATTCTGGCCACCGGCGGCCCGGCGTGCGAAAAACTGGGCGCCACCGCCGACGGTGCGCGCTTTGTTCGCATGCTTGGCCATAGTGTCACACCTTTGCTGCCGGGTCTGGTGCAGCTCATTGCCGACGAGCCGCTGCTGCGCTCGTTAAAGGGTGTGCGTGCCCCTGCCTCGCTGCAGTTGGAGCAGCATGGCACTCCCCTCACCCACTCGGCAGGCGAAGTGCAGTTTACGGAAAACGGCGTCAGTGGCCCGGCGGTGTTCGAACTCTCCAGAGAGGCCAGCATGAACCTGCCATGCACGCTCACCCTGGATCTGCTGCCCCAAAAGGACAAAGAATCCCTTTTGGCTCTGCTGCAGAATCGGCGTGCCTCTCAGCCGGAACTGACGACAGGCGATCTGCTCACCGGTATTCTGCACAACCGTCTGGGCAGGGTCTGCACCAAAAAGGCAGGCCTGGCCCCTGCTACGCCGCTTAGCACCCTGTCGGAGGATGACCTTGACCGAACTGCCAAAACCATAAAAGCATTCCGCCTTACTATTACGGACACCTACGGCATGGAGAACGCCCAGGTGACCATTGGCGGCGCCAATTTAAGCCAGTTCAATCCCAGAACTTTAGAGAGTCGCATTGTTCCCGGTCTGTACGCCTGCGGCGAAGTGCTGGATGTGGACGGACCCTGCGGCGGCTACAATCTGCAATGGGCCTGGTCCTCGGGCCATCTGGCAGGACAATTGCTGCACGAGGAGGACGAGGCATGATCCGAATCCGCAATCTGGTGCTACACCCCGGCGAGTCGGAGTCTTCCCTCCTTGCACTGGCCGCAAAAGAGTTGAAAATCTCCCGCAGCGTGATCTCCAATCTGCAGCTGCAGAGGCGCAGCATCGACGCCCGCAAGAAGCCGGATGTTCGCGTGATCTACACCGTGGATGTCCAGGTCAAGGGCGACGAGGCTGCCGTTCTGCGCAAGGCAAAGAGCCGCAATGCAGAACTTGCCAAATATGATCCCTATCTGCCGCCCGTCTGTGATCACAGCCCGGAACATCGGCCCGTTGTCGTAGGCTTCGGCCCGGCGGGTATGTTCGCAGGCCTCATTCTGGCCCAGGCTGGTCTGAAGCCCATTGTCCTGGAGCGCGGAGCGGACGCCGACACCCGCAAGGAGAAGGTGGATGCCTTTTTCTCCGGCGGCGAACTTGACATCAAGAGTAACGTCCAATTCGGCGAAGGCGGTGCAGGCACATTCTCCGACGGCAAACTCAACACCGGCACCTCGGACCGCCGTATTGGCTATGTGCTCTCTCAACTGGCCCGTTTCGGCGCCGGGGATGACATTCTCATCGACGCAAAACCCCATGTGGGCACAGACGTCCTCATTGGCGTGGTGAAAGCCATTCGAAATGAAATCATCTCCCTGGGCGGTGAAGTACGCTTCCTCACCCAGGTCACCGGGCTGGAAGAAGAAAACGGCAGCCTTTCTGCCCTGTTGACAGATTCCGGCCGCATCGACTGCCGCCATGCTATTCTGGCCCTGGGCCACAGCGCCCGGGATACCTTTGAAATGCTCCATCAAAAGAACATTCCCATGGAGCCGAAGGCCTTTTCCATGGGCGTGCGCATTGAACACGCCCAGAAGACCATCGACCGCGCCCAATACGGAACGGATCAGCTTCCTCTGCCTGCCGCCGACTATAAGCTCTCCGTGCACCTGCCCGATGGCGGCAGCGCCTACACCTTCTGCATGTGCCCCGGCGGCTATGTGGTGGCCGCAGCCTCGGAAGAGGGCGGTGTGGTCACCAACGGCATGAGCTACTCCGGCCGCAGCGGCGAAAACGCCAACTCCGCCCTACTGGTCACTCTGACTCCGGAGGATTTCCCGGAAGGAACGTCTCCCCTGCGTGGCATGTATTTCCAGCGGGAAATCGAGCAGGCAGCTTTCCGCGTTGGCGGCGGGAATTACCACGCGCCCTGCCAGTACGTGGGTGATTTTCTGGGCACGGGCACCAAGAACGCCGCCCTTGTCGCGCCCACTTACCGCCCCGGCGTTACCTTCACGGATCTGCATGAAGTCCTGCCGGAGAAAATCACCGCCACCATCGAAAAGGCGCTCCCGGAGCTGGATCGCCGGCTGCGTGGCTTCGCCGATCCGGGCGCCGTGATGACGGCGCCGGAGACCCGCTCCTCTTCTCCTGTGCGTATTCTGCGCGGAGAGAATCTGCAGTCTTTGGGCGTAAAGGGACTTTATCCCTGCGGCGAGGGCGCCGGCTACGCCGGCGGCATAGTCTCTGCCGCGGTAGATGGCATCCGCTGCGCAGAAGCTGTGATCGAAGCCATTAACAAATAAGAAAACCGCTGTTCCATCCGGAACAGCGGTTCTTGTTTTATTTCTGCAGTCTCGCCGCCATATAATCATGGGCAGCCAGTTCCAGCGAATCATCCAGGGGCGGCAATTCACAGGTGCCGTATTTCTGCTGCAGGGCGGTTTTCAGAATATAGTCCGCCAATTTGGGATTCTTCGGCAGCAGGCAGCCGTGAGAATACGAGGCAAACACGTTGTTGAAGCGTGCGCCCTCGCCGCCGTCCTCTGCGTTGTTGCCGCCACCGCGGATCACCTTGCCCAGGGGCTTGACACCAGCGCCCAGATAGGTGCGCCCGGCATGGTTTTCAAAACCCACCACGATCTCGTCGCCCAGTTCTTCGCAGGAAAAAGCCAAATCGCCGGTGATACGGGTCTTTTTCGCAACGGTATGCACATCCAGTGCACCCACAAAATCGTATGTTTGACCATCGGAGGTTGCATAGCTGCTGCCCAGGATCTGATAGCCGCCGCAGATGGCCAGGAAAGTCTTTCCGTCCGCCACGGCAGCACGGATCTCGGCATCCTTTCCGGTGCGCAGATCCTCCATCAGGGCGCCTTGTTCAAAGTCCTGTCCGCCGCCCAGGAAGAACAGGTCAAAATCGCTCACCTTGAGCGTTTCGCCGACGCGAACGCCCGTGACGCTGACTTCCAGGCCGCGCCACGCCATGCGGCGCTCAAGGCACACCACGTTGCCGGTATCGCCGTAAAGATTCAGAACATCCGGGTAAAGATGACAGATTTTCAGTTCCATATTCCGCACCTCACTCCCAGAATTGCTTGAAGCCGAAGGTCTTGCTGATATAATTGCGCAGGCTCAGCATGGCCGTATAGGTCGGCATGATATAAACAGGGTTCGGCTGCTCCAGGCAGGCTCGCATGAGCTGCGCATGGTCCTTGATGACGCGCAGCTTGTCCATGGGAATGCCCGCGTACTTGAAGCGCACAGCCATATCCTCGGCACGGTTGCCGGAGACATAAATGCCGGAGAGCTGGTCACCCATTTCCAGCAGTTTTTCAAAGTCCACATCCCAGATCCAGGAAACGTCCTTGCCGTCCTGGGTGTGGTCGGAAAGGCAGACCACAAAGAGGGTCGGCTCCGACACATTGGAGAGGAAGTTGAGCACCTGATTGCAGCCGGCGGGATTCTTGATGAGGATCATGCGGACCTTGTGGCCTTCGATCTCAAAGCGCTCCATGCGGCCAAAGCCGCACTCGAAACGGCTAAGGCTGGCTGCCACCGTGGCAGCATCCAGTCCCAGAGCCTTGCCTACTGCCATGGCAGAGCAGGCGTTATAGATGTTGTAGCCGCCGGGCAGATTCACGTTGGCGGTGTAGACCTTGCCGTCCTGGGTGAACTCCAGCTCGGAGTGCTCTGCATCAGAAACGATGACTTTGCTCACAGCCACCTTAGGCTCAGGACGGCTGTAGCCGCAGTTCGGGCAGCGATAGCCGCCCAGGTGTCCGTAAGTCACGTAGCTGTATTCATATTCATGCTTGCAGCGGATGCAGTAGGGCGCGTCAGACGCCTCCTGTACACGCGAGGCATAAACAGGGGTGTTGACGCCGTAGAACACCACGGGGTTGTCCACTTCATCGGCCAGGGAACGGGTCAGCGAGTCATCGGCATTCAGGCAGAGCGTGGCGTTGGGGCTCTTCTTTATGCCCATGAGAATGCTGTTCAGCGTACCGGTCACCTCGCCGTAGCGATCCAGCTGATCGCGGAAGACATTGGTCACCACCACAGCTTTGGCATCCACCCGGGGGCCGACGAGCTTAAAGGCACCCTCATCACACTCGATGACAGCGTGGGTGTACTTCATCTTCCCGCCCAGGGAGGCGTGCATGGCGTACTCGGCGGTGATGCCACTTAATAAGTTGGCGCCGGATTTGTTGGCAAAGTAAGAGATTCCGGAATCGGCAAGCGCCTGCTCGATCATGCGGGCGGTGGTAGTCTTGCCGTTGGTGCCCGTGACGATGATCGTCGTCACGTTCTTTGCCAGCGTCTCCAGCAGTTTCGGGCAAATTTTTAACGCGATTTTACCCGGGAAATCGGTGCCGCCGCGGCCCAGCAGCCGCAGGCCGAATCGAGCCAGACGACATGCCAGAAGGGCGACAAAAACTCTTAATTTCATCATGTGGCACATTATACCACCGAAGAGGCCACTTTACAAGCGGCAAATGCCTTGATAAAATAAGGAAAAGGAGTGATACCATGCGATTTATTTCCTGGAATGTCAACGGCCTTAGAGCCTGTCTGCAAAAAGGATTTTTGGACTATTTCGATGCGGTAAACGCTGATTTTTTCTGCCTGCAGGAGACCAAACTGCAGCCGGATCAGATTTCTCTGGAGCTGCCCGGATATCTGCAGTTCTGGAATAGTGCGGAGAAAAAGGGTTATTCCGGCACCGCGATTTTTGCCAAACACGAACCAAATGATGTGCGCTACGGCGTGGGCGTGGAAGAGTTGGATCACGAAGGCCGCCTGATCACCCTGGAGTACGACGACTTCTATCTGGCCACCTGTTACACCCCCAATGCCCAGGACGGCCTGAAGCGCATTGATTTCCGCCTTTCCTGGGAGCGCGCCTTCCGGGAATACCTTTCGGAACTGGATAAAAGCAAGCCTGTGATCGTCTGTGGCGATCTGAACGTGGCTCATCAGGAGATCGACCTGAAGAACCCCAAGTCCAATCGCGGTAACCCCGGCTTCTCAGACGAGGAGCGCGGTGCATTCACAGAGCTTTTGGAAGCAGGCTTTACCGACACCTTCCGCTTCCGTAATCCCGATCTGGCGGGCGCTTACACCTGGTGGAGCTACCGCTTCCAGGCACGGCAGAAAGGCATCGGCTGGCGCATCGACTACTTCCTTACCTCTGACCGTCTGCGCGAGCGCATTGCCGCTACGCCCATCTACGATGAGATCCTGGGCTCCGACCACTGCCCCGTAGGCCTGGAACTGGAATAACGAAATACACAGCCGCGCATCTTTTTTGATGCGCGGCATGTTTTTTTGTGATATTTTCCCCTTCTCGATTGTTTTCTCTATGAGGCCTCAAATCAAGTACAAGGAAGTGGCATTTTGGATCGCAACACGCTCTGCCAACTATTCTCTGAGTATGGCAACGACGTCTTTCGCCTTGCCCTAAGCTACCTGGGCAATCGCGCAGATGCAGAAGATGTCTGCCAAACCGTTTTTCTCAAGCTGGCATCATCTGATCCCATCTTGATTCCAGGAAAGGAAAAGGCATGGCTTTTGACCTGCTCAGCCAACGAGAGCAAAAACCTATTGAAGTCTTTCTGGCGGCGAAATACCGGCGCATTGGATGAAACCATACAGTTTTCCTCCCAGGAAGATTCTCATTTATGGGAAGCCGTACAACGCCTTCCGCCGCGATACCGTGGTGTGGTACATCTTTATTACTACGAGGGATATGATCAATCCGAGATCGCCACAATCCTGAAAATCTCCCGCAGCTGTGTTCAGACTCGTCTGAGCAGGGCCAGGGATCTGCTCAGAAAGGAGCTCAAAGACGATGAAACAACACTATAAGCATATGATGGATCAATTCACACTCCCCGAATCAGCATTGGACGCGCTTCTGACACAACCCGTTGAGAAAAAGCGACCGGTACATGTTCTTCGCACTGTCATGATCGCAGCATGTGTATGTGCGTTGCTGTTGGGTGCAACTGTCGCCGCCACGCATCTAAATCGCGTCAGCATTACCAATGTGCAAAGCAGTGTCGGTGCATCCGGTTATCAGGTTGATGTCACCCTGGGACAATACAGGATGCAGGATCTTGGCAAAGCCCTTCGTACCGATTTACAGAACGATTCCCTGTCCCACAGTTTTGCCTCTCAGAAGCAGCTGGAACGATATCTCGGCGTTCAACTGGTTGACAGCGCCGCATTGGAGCAGGCAGAACTGGTTGGTAATCTGGAGCAGGCCTTTGCATATGGCTTTGACCTGTATCCGGAGTTGTCTTACAATTTCTCTGCCCCCTACATTTTGATCGGCAGTACTTTGGACGGCACAGAAGTGCATCAGAATCCCGAACTACTTCAGGTTACCTGGCATCGCGTTGTGAGGAACACGGAAGTCTACATGACAGCAAAAATCATCACAGAACACGCCGACCCGGCAGATCTTGCCGCGGGCTTGCCCGGTGAAGCATACGAACCCATCAAGCGCTACGATATGCAAATCATCCTGGATGAATTTGGAAATCCCCAAGCCGAACTCATCGAGTACGAATCCGCTGCACATGAATTTCGGACCTCCACCTTTCAGATGAAAAATGGTCTTGTCGCAACAATTGTTACTTCCGAAGAGTTGGAGCCCGACGGCAGTTACGGTTTTACCGAATATATCGGTTACTTTGTGAAAGACGGAATTCTCTATTCTGTCAAGCCCTATGCGATCTATGATCCCCATCAGGATTTTCCCATGGATGACACCGATTCGCTCATTGTTCTGAAAGAAGTTTTGAATCTGTTTGAATGAACATGAAAAGGCCGCGTTGCTTTCGCAACGCGGCCTTCGATTTTTCTTAATGAATCAGAATGTTCAAATCGGTTTCTGCTGTGATGGCTGCCTCGCCGGGAACGGTATAGAAGTGGTTCTCCGAAAGAGCATGACCGGAAGAAAGGGATTGACCGGAGGTGGTATCCACCATCATGTTCAGGCTCACCTTTCCCGTGCCGGAAAGGACCAGGAACTGCTGTCCCGGTGCCAACTCAAGCGTTTCACCCGCGGGCACTGCGATACTTACATAATCGGACTGCACGCTCGTTTCCGGTGCATAGCCGGAATACCTGTTGCTGATGGACTGCAACATGGCAGTGATGGATTGAGAGTACTCGGCCTGGGACGTATTCATTTCCTGCTGCAGCTGCTGAAGCAGTTCAGCACGGAAGGTTTCATTGACATAACTCATCGTGACCAGCGGATCGGATGTGGTTCCTGCGGAAGAACCCGTGCCGGCTGCAAGAATCGCGAGGGACGCGATCAGCACCACAGCAACACAGCAGGCGATCAGTTTGGGAATCAGGTGTTTTTTGAACATACGGACCTCCAGTTTTCGTCGGTTCATTGCATCTTCCGACATTATACTGTATTATCCGCGTTCTTGCAAGCCAAAACTTACGGCGATGGCACCGTCGATCCTGTTCATCATCTGTTCGTCCAAATGGCCCATATGCTCCCGAAGCCGCCGTTTATCAATGGTTCGGATTTGTTCGAGCAGCACAACGGAGTCCTTGCTCAGCCCCACACTGGGGCCGTTTAAGGTAATATGCGTTGGAAGACGGGCCTTGCCGGTCTGACTGGTAATGGCCGCCGCAATCACCGTAGGGGAATGTTTGTTGCCGGTGTCGTTCTGCACGATCAACACCGGTCGTGTGCCGCCCTGTTCGCTGCCGACGACCGGGCTCAGGTCGGCGTAAAAAATGTCGCCGCGTTTGACGTTGGTATCCATTCGCAACACACTCCGCGAAAAATAGTCTCCCGCTACACAATGATCCTTCATCTATGTAGCGCAGCTATCCTATTCTCCCACGCCGGCGCCGCGTTTATTCACATACGAAAAGGCTCCCGCATCATTCTATGCGGGAGCCTTTTATCTGACTCAAAGAGAAAACATATGTTCCGCAACTGAGCCGCGGGGAATGTGTGCAAGGGGCAAGGCCCCTTGCGCGTATGATCCATAGGTTTGTAGCGCCATCGGCGCAAAAAACCGCACACGCCAGGGCTTGCCCTGGCGGAGACTCCCGCATCATTCTATGCGGGAGCCTTTCTTATGGCTTTTCTTTATTCGGGCAGGATGGGCTCGCGGCGCAGGGGCATCCACTCGTACAGCGCCTTACGCAGGCACTGATCCCAGAAGTCCCACTCATGGGCAAGGCCGGGCACGCCTTCATAGAAGACATCATAGCCGAGCTCCTGCAGATAGTCGCGGCAGCCAATCACCATTTCCTTGGCGCCGTCGTCCAGGCCGACACTCAGGAACATCTTTGGCAGCTCTACGCCGGCTTCCACGTTGGCCTTGGCCTGGGCCCAGGGATTCAGGCCGTCGCCGCCCATATCGAAGGGACTGGGGATGCTGGGATCGCGGCCGGCGCCAGACATCAGAAGGGCCGCGGAATACTGCTCGGGACGCATCATGGCGCACTTGAAGGCGCCCATGCCGCCCATGGACAAGCCGCCGACAAAGTTATCTTCTCTCTTATCGGACAAGGGGAAATAGGCACCAAGAACCTTGGGCAGTTCATCGACGATAAAGCTGTAATACTTGGTGGGGAAATGGCCCTGGGCATCGGCATAGCCGGAGTTGTAACCCGCAGGCATCACCACGGCCAGCTTATTCTCTTCCGCAAAGCGCAGAATGTTGGAGAAATTGACATAGTCGCTGTCATCGCCAAAGGCGCCGTGCAGCAGCCAGAGCACCTGATACTTCACGCCGGGAACATAAGGATCCTTGCCCGCCATTTTATCGGCAAAGGTCTGGGTGGGCAGAATGACGGTCACGTTGGTCTGCATCGCCAGTGCGTCGGAAAGGAAATTGAACTTAATAAGTGCCATGGGGATACCTCCTTGTATTTTTGATCTGTTGATATTTTACACTAACAGGAACGAAAAAGCAAGCCGTGAAGGTGCTTCACGGCTTGCATCTTTATACGATATAACGCAGTTCTTCCACGACTTCCCCGCCCTTGCAATAGAAACGTGGGATCCGTTTACTGATGGAGCAGAGCACCTCGTAGCTGATGGTGCCCAGCTTGTCGGCCAACTCTTCCACCGTGATCTCGTTGTCACCGTCACGGCCGATGAGGGTCACGGTATCGCCCACCTGGGCCTCGGGCACGTCGGTCACATCCGCCATACACAGATCCATACAGATTCTGCCTACAACCGGAACGCGTACGCCGTGCACCAGTACCTCCAATTGACCGGACAGGGCGCGGGACAGGCCGTCACCGTAGCCCACCGCCAGCACCGCAATACGGCTCTTGCGGGAGGTTTTCCAAGTTCTGCCGTAGCTAACTGCCAGGCCTTCATCCATCTCACGGATCTGGCCAATGGTGGTGCGCCAGGACAGCACCGGTCTGAGATCGAGCTTGCCTGCACAATCGGCGCTGGGAAGATGCCCGTAAGTCAGGATTCCCGGGCGAACCATGTCCATGGCATAGCCGGGCGACTCCAGCATTGCAGCAGAGTTGGCGCAATGGCAGATGCCGGGATCCACGCCGCGCGCGCGCAGCTGCGCAATCAGGTCCGCGAAGCGTCTGTACTGCTCGCAGGTGAAATCCTTGTCCGCCTCGTCGGCGCTGTCCGCCACAGCAAAATGCTGCAGGCAGCCGGCGATATGCAGATGCTCCAGGGATGCGATCTGCACCAGTTCCTCAATGGTCTGGGGGCGATCATAGGCCTGGAAACCCAGGCGAGACATACCTGTATCCAGCTTCAGATGGATCTGCAGCACCTGCCCTCTGGGCAGGGCCTTGTTCAACTGCTCGGCGTACTCCAATGAGTGCACCTCCTGCTGAATATTCAAAAGCGTCAGCTCAATGGCATACTCCGGAGGTGTATAGCCCAACACCAGGATCGGCTTTTCAATGCCGCCGCGGCGCAGCTGAATGGCCTCGTCCAGGCTGGACACAGCAAAGCAGTCCGTGCCCAGGCTCTGCAGATGGCGGCTCACCGGCACCGCGCCATGGCCATAGGCATCGGCCTTGACCACGCCGACAAACCGGGTGGTTTCCGGCACAGCCGCACGCAGAGCGTTATAATTATGTTCCAGGCAATCGAGATCGATCTCTGCCCATGTCTTTTTCAGATATTCCAAAATAATCCCCTCTTATGTATCAATGAGTTCAAACTCTGTAATCTGTGCGCTGACGATCGCCCGGCCATCCCAGAACACTTCGCAGGTCTTTGGCGTCAGGGAGGCCCGGTCAATGATCACCTGTACCTCCAGGCGGTCGTCTTCAAAGCCGTGATAGTAGCGCACCGCCGCGCCCAGCTCGTGATCGGATGTGTATGCAATATAAGCAGTTTTCAGGCACTGCGAGAGCAGATAAGGCGTCACCAGCGGCGTAGACAACGCGCCCTCCGGCATGCCGAAATCCAGCACCACATCCTCAAATTCCAGCTGCAGCGCCTCCTCTTGCACCCGAGCGCAGACGCCCGCGATGGTATCCGGGTGCAGAACCGTGATCTTCCGTTCTGCGCCGTTGTCCTCGTAGTTCAGGCGGAAGGTATAAAGACGTCCGTCGCAATCGGCGCTGACATCCAGAACCATGCGGCAGCCAACGGCCTCAGTCATGGCCGTGCGTAGAGACAGAGCGGTTTTTTCGTCCGCATTTTGCCTGCTGCAAGCGCACAAGACAAGCAGCAGGGTTATCGTCAGTACGGCAGAGATGCACCGCCGCAAGACTCCTCACTCCAATTCACGAATGATCTCACACAACGCATCGCAGAGGTCTGTGGGCAGCATAGACGCTTCGCCCAATCTTTCTGCCGCCCGATCACCGGCTGCACCATGCAGCCAGGCAGCGCAGGCAGCGGCTCTCATTGGCTCGATGCCCCGGCCCAGCAGACTCACCAGAATACCGGAGAGCACGTCCCCGGATCCACCCACGGCCATGCCGGGATTGCCGGTGGTGTTGACAAAGGTCTGCTCCCCATCGGTCACGATGGTGCGGTAACCTTTGAGCAGAAGATTCACTTTATGCTCTGCAGCGAAGCACTTTGCCTCTTCCAAACGGCCCTCGGCACTCAGGCGGCAGCCCAGGCGGGCAATTTCCCCGTCATGGGGCGTGAGGACCAACGGCGTGGACACGCTGTGCAATACATTCATATTCCCGGAAAGGGCATTTATGCCATCGGCATCCAGCACAACAGGACAAGTCGCATGGCGAATTACACCGTGTACCACCCGCTCCGTTGCAATGCTGCGGCCCAGACCCGGGCCGATCAGGCAGGCGTCCATATCGGCCAGACGGGAAAAAATCCCCGGCAACGCTTTTTCTGAGATCATGCCGTTCTCATCCGGCAGCGGGAATACGATGGCCTCATCCAGCTTGGCAGCCAGGATCGGATACACCGCCTCCGGCACGCCCAGGAACACCAGGCCGCTTCCTGCTCTTAGGCAGGCCTTCGCCGCCATGGCGGCAGCGCCTGTATAGCCAACGCTGCCGCAGAGCAGCAGTACTTTTCCGTAGTTCCCTTTGTGGGAATTGCGCCGTCTGCGAGGGAAACATTCCTTTGCCAGGTCACGGTTCGTAATGCTTGCCACCGGACGGCGAATCATCGCCTCTTCCGGAATCCCGATGGGTGCGACCTGTACCCTGCCAGCATACTCCGAGCCGGGCGCAAGAACAAGGCCCTGTTTATAGCCTGTCATGGTGAGCGTCACATCGGCCATCACGGCATCTGTTTCCACAGCGCCGGTTTTTGGATCCACACCACTGGGCAGATCGCAGGCGATGACGTAGGCCCCGGAAGCGTTGATCCACTTCGCCGCATCCAGGTATTCCCCGCCCAACGCGCCGCGGAAGCTGAAACCAAACATGCAGTCCACAATGATGGCAGGCGCACCGGAACCATCAAACTGCTCCAGATCTCCTCCACAGGCGCGAAGACGCGCGGTCATTTCTTTTGCATCCGGGCTGAGTTTTTCCTCATCTCCCAGCAGGAGGCAGCGGACTTCATAGCCGTCCGCGCGCAAAAAACGGGCGGCGGCGATGCCATCGCCGCCGTTATTACCGGTTCCACAGAAGAAAAAGATCTCTCCCGGGCGAGTCTTGGCAGCCAGACGAACCTCATCACAGAGCGCCCGGGCTGCAGTTTCCATCAGAACATCGGAAGGCACGCCGAGCTTCACAATGGCAAACTCGTCAATGGCCTTCATGTCCTCCGGCAAATACACTCCCAGCATGTTTACTCCTTCACCTTGTCCTTGAGCTCAAACTTCATGGCCTCCAGAAGGCGCTTGCCGGGCTCAAAGATGACCTTGACCTGGGCGCCGGAACCGCCGGTGAAGATGAAGAACCATCTGTTCTCCGACTTGGGAGAGGAGCTGTAATCCACCGTGCGGACGATATCGTACTTCTTGGTCAGGTGTTCATAGGCCTCAGTGCAGGGGGCCATAACATTGATGGAGCGGCAGTCGGTGCTCATGACGCGCTTTCTTCTGCGCTGGGCAACAATGCGGTCCACATCCAGATCGCCGTTGGTGAAGATATACTCAAATTCATAATCCTGGCTGCGGAAGATAAGATAAGCCAGCAAAACCGCAGCGGTGAAGATGATATAGCTGTACGTCGGGGTAATCAGCCAGACGGTCAGGGTGATAAACACCGCGGCCACAATGGCCAGGACTTTGATGAGAATGTTCTTTAAGCGCAGCTTGTGCTTGACCAGCTGTTCCACAAAAACGTCGTTATACAAAAAGCAACACTTCCTTGCCGATTTTTTCTCATTATAGAACATAGAAAATCTCTTGTCAAACCGGAAATAATATGATAAAGTGTGGAAGATGTAAAAAAACTGTGACCGGGTCGTCCAATGCGGTTGTTCCGCCCAAGAGAGGATGGGATGCTGAGATCCATCTGCGGAGCGCAAAGGGCTTTCCCCCGTGAGTTGCCGCCTGAAGCTTTGTTGTGGTAGGGTGCGCCGGGTGGCTCCGTTAAAGGCGTAAAGTGCGCTGTTTGGCGAATTGCGGGTGGTACCGCGGAGGTGTGTCCTTCGTCCCCAGGTGGGATGAAGGTCTTTTTCTTTGTCTGCAGCGCGGCAAACAAGTTAAAATACTTCTACAAAGGAGTTTAG
>SVLN01000023.1 GCA_015067925.1 Oscillospiraceae bacterium | reverse complement strand
CAATCTCAACGCCAGCCGGCAGGTCCAGGCTCATCAGAGCTTCAACAACCTTGGGACCGGGGTTGAGGATATCGATCAGTCTCTTGTGGGTTCTGCGCTCGAACTGCTCGCGGGAATCCTTGTACTTGTGCACAGCACGCAGGATGGTGACAACTTCCTTGCGAGTGGGCAGGGGGATGGGGCCGGAGACACCGGCGCCGTTGCGCTTTGCAGTTTCGACAATCTTTTCCGCTGCGGCGTCGATCTGCTGATGATCGTAAGCCTTCAGACGAATGCGAATCATTTCGTTGCTTGCCATTTTTGTTTTTCCTCCAATTTTCCATACTCAGTTTGATCTGGGTACGGCCTGATCGCTCTGTACGCTAATCCGTGCGTATCATTTCCGGACATGAAAGAAACCGGCAGATGCCGGCTTTTCAGGCCCCGACGATATACGCCGCACAGAGCCTCAGCCGCCCGATTCTCGGACATACTCCGCAGAAGTTACCGGCTTTCGCCGCAATCTCCTGCATCATCGCATACGCACACTACACCCTTTCGGTATCGCGCGCCCTAATATAATACAAAATACATTCAAAACTGTCAAGCCTTTTTTTGACGTTTTGAATAAATTTTTACCTCAAATTTCGTGCAACATGACGAAAACTTTTTCTCCTGCCCGCCATGTGTGTCGCACTCCAAGGGAACGGAAGCGGGCGGAGACTTCCGCCCGCTTCGTAAAACGCAAAATCTTGGGGCTCTTAGTAAGCCACACCCCAATATACCATGGCCTTGGCCTTCTTGCCGCAGATGGGGCACACATCGTCCAGATGCTCCTGCTCCAGCGGCATGCAGCGGGAGGACATGCCGGCCTGTTCTTTCATAGCCAGCTCGCACTCCAGATCGCCGCACCACATGGTCTTGATGAAGCCGCCCTTCTCTTCCTGGATCTTCTTGGCTTCTTCCAGGGAATGGGCTTCAAAGGTGTTCTCAGTCAGGTTCTTCAGCGCTCTTTCGTACATACCGTTGTGCACGACAGTCAGCTGCTCCTGCACAGCCTCTGCCAGGCCGTCCAGAGCGGTGACGACCTTCTCGCCATCGTGGCGGCGGACCAGCACACACTGACCGTTCTCAATATCCTTCGGGCCGATCTCCAGACGGACAGGCACGCCCTTCATCTCATACTGGGCGAATTTCCAGCCGGGAGACTGATCGGAGTCGTCCAGGTGCACACGCACACCGGCAGCCTTGAGGGTGTCGAAGAGCTCTCTTGCCTTGTCCAGAACGCCGGGCTTGTGAGCAGCCACAGGAACGATGACCACCTGGTAGGGTGCAACCTTGGGCGGCAGCACCAGGCCGTTGTTATCGCCGTGGGTCATGATGACCGCACCGATCATACGGGTGGTGGAGCCCCAGGAAGTCTGGAACGGATACTGCTGGGTGTTGTCGCGGCCGGTGAAGGTCACGTCATAAGCACGGGAGAACTTGTCGCCGAAGTAATGGGAGGTGGCACCCTGCAGGGCCTTGCGGTCCTTCATCATGCACTCGACGGTGTAGGTGGCCTCGGCGCCGGCAAACTTTTCCTTGTCGGTCTTGCGGCCCTTCACCACGGGGATGGCCAGGACGTTCTCATAGAAATCGGCATAGCAGTTCAGCTGCTGCTCGGTCTCGGCGATGGCCTCTTCGGCGGTCTCGTGGATGGTATGGCCTTCCTGCCACCAAAACTCACGGGAGCGCAGGAACGGACGGGTGGTCTTTTCCCAGCGAATAACGGAGCACCACTGGTTGTAGAGCATAGGCAGCTCACGGTAAGAAGTGAGGATGTTGGACCAATGGTCGCAGAACATAGTCTCGGAAGTAGGACGGAATGCCAGACGCTCCTCCAGCTTCTCGCCGCCGCCATGGGTGACCCAGGCGCACTCGGGCGCAAAGCCGTTGACCAGTTCCCCTTCCTTCTTCAGAAGGCTCTCAGGGATCAGGACGGGCATGGCCACATTGACGTGACCGGTCTTCTTGAACTCGCCGTCCATGATGTTCTGCATGTTTTCCCAGATCGCATAGCCGTAAGGACGCAGGATGGTAAAGCCCTTGACGCTGGCATACTCAATCAGTTCCGCCTGACGGCAGATGTCGGTATACCACTGGGCAAAGTCGACCTCCATATCGGTGATGCGCTGTACCTTTTTCTCTTTTGCCATTGGATCGTCACCCTTTCGGATCATTTGGTTGGTGTAACTTTAATATTGTATCACATCTGTCAAGTAGCGCATAGGATGGTTTACGATTTTGGAAGGAGCGATGCCAATGACAGATGCGTGCAATCTGATGATCAAACCCGCCCCGGGAGAACGGGTGGAAACCACCCTCCTGCTCCCGGACAGCCAGGACGCCGTGATCTGCGGACAGGTGCTCCACCCAGACGGTGAGCCGGCCTCCGGCGTGCTGGCGGTTTTGTTTTCTCCCAACAGCACTCCCCTGGATCACGCCGTCACGGATGAGGCCGGGCGTTTCTGCTTTGGCGCCCTGCCGCCGGAGCAGCTGTATACCATTCACCTGCACGAACGGCATCACTGTGTGCGTATTCTGGAGGTGTGCCTGCCATGATGTTCAGAATCCAGTTAGAGCCGGAAACTGCTCACTTCTACGCCCGCCTGGCGGAACACGCAGGTCTGCCCACGGAACAGGTTCTTGCCGACGCCCTCTTCAAGCTGGCAGCGGAACTCTCTCTGCAGGCCCTTCACCGAGCAGGGCAAAGTTGACCTTGCGTCCGGGGCAAGCAAGCGGTATACTATTATATATAATGTACATTCTACCAAGGAGGAACCGATATGAACGCTTTTATTGATATGATCCGCTCTCGTGCATCTATTCGCGCCTTCACCGATGAACCCCTGACGGAAGAGATGATCCAGGTGCTCATCGACGCCGCTCTGGGCGCTCCCAACGGCGGCAACGCCCAACCCTGGCACTTTGTCTTCTGCACCGACAAGGAAAAACTGCAGCATCTGGAGGATGTCCAGGTGGCCGCCATCAAGGCCTCCGGCAACGAGCGCATGATCGCCCTGCAGGAAGCGCGCAACTGGAAGATCCTCTTCAACGCTCCGCTGGTGGTGTGGATCTGCACCAGGAACGGAGCAAACGGTGTGGACGCCGGCATTGCCGGCGAGAGCATGACCCTGGCCGCCCAGTCTATGGGCCTGGGCAGCTGCTTTATCGGCGGCGCCTCCGCCGTGTTCCGCGGTGAAGAGGCCGACGAGTGGAAGAAGTACTTCTGCATCCCCGAAGGCTATGAGGTCCATTGCGGTCTGTCCGTGGGTCATCCCAATATGACGAATGCCCCTCACCCGCTGGATTACAGCAAAATCACCCGCATCTGAACATAAAACGAGGGAGCCATGGCTCCCTCGTTTCTTATTTAAATGTAAGGCTTGCAGAGGATCTCCTGGATCTTGGTGTCCAGGATGTTGTTGCTGTTGGCAGCGTGCAGAATCAGCGCAGTATCGGAGCCGCGGCCCGAGCCGCCGATGGCGATGATCGGCTCGCCAACAGGAATATAACCGGCATCCGCAGCCATGGTGGCCACTTCCACAGCGACCTTCGTGCCCTGGGAGAGCATGCGCAGGCTCGCTGCGATAATCTCCACCGGATAGACGCCGCCGAACTTTCTGGATATCGCGCGCTCTGCGCCGCTGAGGGCGTGGGCCGCGCAGACCACATGCCAGCCTTTGGCCTCCAACTCACTACGCACCTCAGGCGGCATGACCTGCACATTCGGCTCTCTGGAACCAGCCTGCAGCGTCACTACGGCCACATTCAGGTCGTCGGCATCGGTAATCAGCTTGGCAGAGTTGCCCTGGCTGGATGCGATGACCAAATGGCGGATCCCCCGCTCCTTGGCCGCCTGCACAGCAATGCGCACAGTCTCAGCCGTGTTATCCTTGCCCGGCTTTTCAAATACGATCATAATCGTTCCTCCGTTTTTTTCTTTTATGATAACAGAATCCGTGAAATGATGCAACTTTTTTGCTTTTCATATTTATAGGCATATGTTATAATTAGATTAGAATAGCGTAGAAAGGAGCATTTTGATGGGTAAATTCCAATTTCAGCGCAAGCATATTCTGCCGCTTGTTTTGGCTATCCTCGCTGTTCTCTGTCTGATCCTAACTGCAGCCGTCTCTATTCAAGCAAATCGCATCAACAACATGGAACAGCGCATGAGCCATGATATGGAACTCCAAACAGACTCTCTTTGTCAAGCCTGTGATGATCTTTTAAATAATCTTGGTGCCGATCCTGGACATGTTCGTCATTTTATTATTCAGTTGCAGGCCCAGTTTAACCAACTCGATAATCACACCCTTCTGTATGAGTGTTTCTCCGATGTCTGGGATAGATCCACTATGGAAAACATCACATACAATGTCAGCCCAATCCTAGGGATGAGCAGCCAAATCATGGCTCGTTACGACTCTTTGACCACAGAAGAGCAAGAACTCTTCACCGGCTTCCTCATGCAGTTCACAGAACAAATCCGACTCGCCTTCTCCTTCTCGCAAGAGAAACACAGCATCTTTGATCTAACGCAAAACATCACTAGCATCAACGGCGGTTGGAGGCAATTGGAAAACTACATGGACGAAAACGACACCTGGGATTACTTCCAGGAAAACCTCTCCCACTTAGCCCAATAACGCCGTACTACAACACGACAAACAGCTCGCACGAAAGGATGATTTGGATGAATAAACGACGTTTTCAGCGCAAGCATATTCTGTTGCTTGTTTTGGTTATCATCTGCCTTGCCTTGATTGTGTTCTCTGTTACCCAGGCCAAGCGAATAGATAAAATGGAATCTCTCGCCTCCAGTGACCTGAAATACGATACAGATCAGCTTCTGCTATCCTGTGATTTCGTCCTCAGGAACCTCGAAAACGGCACCGATGGCGAGTTGAATGAAACTGCGCTCTGGTATTACACGGATGAATTGAGCATCATGCTCCACAATCTGCAGCGCCATGGCGGCATGTATGCGCAGCTTATTTCCGACGACCCAAATTATGCCAGAGGCTATCACACCAGCAATAACCTCACCCTTGTGCAGCTGATTCAGGAATGCCGCCTGATTGCCCGGGGTTTCAACTCCCTGGATGCGCACCAGCAGGAAACCTACCGCAATTTCATGATTCCGCTTGTAGCGCAAATGCAGCAGTCTTTCACGTATAGTGAAGACGCCGCTGATCTGGCTTCTCAGCTTGCTTTCATCGACAACGGTTGGAAACAGCTCTATGACTACATGGATGACAACGGCATCTGGGATGATTTCTTCGCAAACATCAACGGCTTAGGCCAATAACCAACCAGCGCTGCACGGTTTTTCGTGCAGCGCTTGCGTTTTTCGCATATCTATTGTATAATTCCCTGGAATACAAAAGCGAAAGGAAGCTTTTTGATATGAAACTCGGTATCGTGGGTCTGCCCAACGTGGGCAAGAGCACCCTGTTCAACGCCATTACCAATGCCGGCGCCGAAGCCGCCAACTACCCCTTCTGCACCATCGAGCCCAATGTGGGCATGGTTACCGTGCCCGATGAGCGCCTGACCTGGCTCTCCGAGCTCTACTCTCCCAAGAAGACCACCCCCGCCGTGGTCGAATTCGTGGACATCGCCGGCCTCGTCAAGGGCGCCAGCAAGGGTGAGGGCCTGGGCAACCAGTTCCTGTCCAACATCCGCTCCACCGACGCCATCGTGCACGTGGTGCGCTGCTTTGAGGATGCCAATGTCACCCACGTGGAGGGTACTACTGACCCGCTGCGTGACATTGAGATCATCAACTTAGAGCTGGTCATGGCCGACCTGGACATGGTCGACCGCCGCATCGACAAGGCCATGAAGGCCACCAAGGGCGGCGACAAGAAGGCCCAGCGCGAGGTTGACCTCTTCACCGCTCTGAAAGAGCACCTGAACGAGGGCAAACTGGCCCGCACCTTCGACGGTGATGAGGACGACATGGCGCTCATTGCCACCTCCGACCTGCTGACGCTGAAGAAAACCATCTATGCCGCCAACCTGGGCGAAGACGAGGTGGGCGATCCCACTTCCAGCGTGCACTTCAACGCCGTGCAGGCGCTGGCCGACGCCGAGGGCAGCCAGGTGCTTCCCATCTGCGCCAAGCTGGAGGCCGACATCGCCGAGCTGGACGACCCGGAAGAAAAGGCCATGTTCTTAGAAGAACTGGGCATCGCCGAGTCGGGTCTGGACCGTCTGATCAAGTGCTCCTATTCCCTCTTAGGCCTGGTGAGCTTCCTCACCGCCGGTACCGATGAGTGCCGTGCCTGGACCATCCGCAAGGGCACCCGCGCGCCCCAGGCCGCGGGCAAGATCCACTCCGACATCGAGCGCGGCTTCATCCGCGCCGAGGTCATCGCCTTTGAGGACTTCAAGGCCTGCGGCAGCCTGGTCAACGCCAAGAGCCAGGGTCGTCTGAGAAGTGAAGGCAAGGATTACATCATGGCTGACGGCGATGTGGTCAACTTCCTGTTCAACGTCTGATTGAAAATGCCAAACGGCACAACAGCGAATGCTGTTGTGCCGTTTTTGTTACGCTTTTTTCTTTTGTTTCATGCTCCTGTCAATTGCCCAAATAACCCAGGCAAATCCATCAAAGAGAAGCATCGCGCCGGAAGCTGCATAAAGGATCGCATAAGCGAATGCGGCCCATGTTCTGCTGAATCTCATCAGAAGGAAAAGCACAAGGTTTGCAACCGCCAGCACTACAATGGGCGCGCGCTGAAGCAGGGGCTTCTTCGCCTTGAAACACAGCAGCAGCTGCATCACCAAAACAAGCAACGCCACCGCCAGAATCGACACAAAAATCCCCGTATCCCGTTCAAACATTGCTCCACACTCCGTTTCGTCAAATTGTTCTGCTTGCTTTTACCGCAAAAGCATAAACCCAATCGTATTGATCGCAAAATTTGCAAACATATGGGTCAGCCAGGAGCAGTAGATGGTGTCCAGCTTTTCATTGAGATAGTTGAACAGCATGCCGCCAACCAAAAGTCCCACCATGACCAGCAGGAACAGCACCGGTGAAAACCAACCGATCATCATTGCCACATGGTACAGGCTGAACGCGGCTGCGCTGAAGAGGTATGCCAGGCCTCTGCCGGAGTGCTGCTTCAGATTGGTGAAAACAAAGCCCCGGAAGAAGAACTCCTCCAAAAACGAGTTTGCAAAAGAGATATACAGACTGACAAACAGGAAGTTCTGCCTCGTCACGCCCACATTCTCGGTCAGCGCGCCGGCAATCTGGGAGAAATCAAAGAACGGCGACACCAGAAAGTATCCGCCAAGGATCACGGCATAAACGCCCGCGCCCAGAGCCAGGGCGGGAAGCAATCCCTTCTTTTTCGGGCGCAGGAACGACAGATACTGCACGTCCCGGTCCACCCTGGATGCGATCAGCGGGATCAGCAGAAACATGGCGGCCTTGATTGCTGACTTAACGGCATAGCCCGGACGCAGCACACCATCCACCCAAGCCATTACCAGGCAGCACAGGATCGTCACGGCAAGAACCAAAATGGTGCTGTGGTTCCTGTGCGCCGTTTTCATTCGGTCGCTCATCGCTCTGTCAAGGCTTTATAATCCCGGCGCGGGTGCACATTCATATAGGCCGGACGGATGATCTTACTGGCGTTGATCAGCTCTTCCAGGCGATGGGCCGACCAACCCGCGATACGGGCAATGGCAAAGATGGGCGTATACAGCTCCGTGGGCAGCCCCAGCATGTCATAAACGAATCCGGAATAGAAGTCCACATTGGCGCTGACGCCCTTGTACATCTTCCGCTCGCCGGCAATCAGCTTAGGAGCCAAATCTTCCACCGCAGCGTAGAGGTTGTACTCCGCGTGCAGCTTCTTCTCATCGCTCAGCCGCTCCACGAAGGAACGCAGGATGTCCGCTCTGGGATCAGACAGGGAATAGACCGCGTGGCCGATGCCATAGATCAGGCCGGACTGGTCGAAGGCCTCCTTGTGCAGGATCTTCTGCAGATAAGCTGCGATTTCGTCCCGATCGTTCCAATCGCGCACATGCTCCTTGATATCCCGGAACATCTCCACCACTTTGATGTTGGCGCCGCCGTGCTTAGGGCCCTTCAGGCTACCCAGGGCAGCGGCAATGGCGGAATAGGTATCCGTGCCGGAGGAGGACACCACATGGGTGGTAAAGGTGGAGTTGTTGCCGCCTCCATGCTCGGCATGCAGCACCAGGGCCAGATCCAGGATCTTGGCCTCCAGCTCAGTGTACTTACTGTCAATTCGAAGCATGTGCAGGATGTTCTCTGCCGTGGACAGATCCGGCCTCGGCTCATGAATAAAGAAGCTCTGGCTGTCGTCGAGGTAATAGTCATAGGCCTGGTAGCCGTACACCGCCATCATGGGGAAGGTAGCGATCAGCTGCAGGCACTGGCGCAGCACATTGGGAATGGACACATCATCCGGATTCTTATCATAGGAGTACATGGTCAGCACACTTCTGGCCATGGAGTTCATCATGTTTTCGCTGGGCGCCTTCATAATGAGGTCGCGCACAAAGGAATTGGGCAGGCTGCGGTAATCCGCCAGCAGGGCCTTGAAGTCCGCCAGTTGCTCTTGGGTGGGCAGCTCGCCGAAAAGCAGCAGATAGGTGGTCTCCTCAAAGCCAAACCGTCCGTCTTTCAAAAAGCCGCCAACCAAATCATTGATCTCATATCCACGATAGAACAGCTTTCCCTCGCAAGGTTGGTCCACCCCATCCACCGTCTTTTTGGATTGGATCTCCGAAACCTCCGTCAAACCGGTCAGCACGCCGTTGCCGTTCAGGTCACGGAGGCCACGGAATACTTTATACTCCGTATACATCTGGGGTTCGATCCAGCTGTCCGCGACGCAGAGTTCTGCAAGTCGCTCCACCTCAGGGGTGATTTCCGCATAGTTTCTCTTTTCTTTCGCCATACGTGGCCTCCTTTCTCATGATAACAGTACTATTTCACATGTTTCCTTATTTCATTAGTAAGGTACTTTAATGATAACACAGCTTTCGGGTAAAATAAACGGTTTTTCTCTGTGTTTACAAAAAATTTGCATTTGACAACTAATAAAGACCCCGCAGCAGATTCTGCCGCGGGGTCTTGCGTATGGTTTGTTTACTGTGCCTTGGTGGCGATCTCTTCCAGGCACTTGGCCAGGAACTCGTCCTGTGTCATCTTGGTCTCCACGCCCTTGCGGTCGCGGACGGAGACACCGCCGTTCTCCATTTCCTTGTCGCCCACGATGAGCATGTAGGGAGTCTTCTTGCTCTGGGCCTCGCGGATCTTGTAGCCGATCTTCTCGTTGCGCAGATCCAGCTCCACGCGGATGCCGGCAGCTTCAAGCTTGGCAGCAACCTCGCGAGCATAATCGGCGGTACGGTCGGTGATGGTCATCACCTTGACCTGGGTGGGCATCAGCCACAGGGGGAAGGCACCGGCGTAGTGCTCGGTGATGACGCCAATGAAGCGCTCAATGGAGCCCAGAACCACGCGGTGGATCATCACCGGGCGGTGCTTCTGGCCGTCTTCACCCACGTACTCCAGTTCAAAACGTTCGGGCAGCTGCATATCCAGCTGGATGGTGCCGCACTGCCAGGTGCGGCCCAGGGAGTCGGCCAGATGGAAGTCCAGCTTCGGGCCGTAGAAGGCGCCGTCGCCCTCGTTGATGATATAGTCCTTGCCCAGCTCTTCCACAGCGGCCTTCAGGGTCTCGGTAGCAAAGTCCCAATCCTTCTCGTCGCCCATGTGATCCTCGGGCATGGTGGAAACCTCGATCTGGTAAGTCAGGCCAAAGACGGAGTAAACTTCATCAAACAGACGAACGACGTTCTTGATCTCGTCCTTCATCTGATCCCAGGTCATGAAGATGTGGGCGTCGTCCTGGGTGAAGCAGCGAACGCGGAACAGGCCGTGCAGGGCGCCGGAGAGCTCATGACGATGCACCAGACCCAGTTCGCCCACGCGCAGGGGCAGGTCGCGGTAGGAATGGGGCTCAGACTGGTAAACCAGCATGCCGCCCGGGCAGTTCATGGGCTTGATGGCGAAGTCCACATCGTCAATGACGGTGGTGTACATGTTGTTTTTGTAGTGATCCCAGTGGCCGGAGCGCTCCCACAGCTGACGGTTCATCATCATGGGAGTGGAAACTTCCACGTAGCCGTACTTCTTGTGGACCTGACGCCAGTAGTCGATCAGGGTGTTGCGCAGCACCATGCCGTTGGGCAGGAAGAACGGGAAACCGGGGCCTTCGTCGCGGAGCATGAACAGACCCAGCTCCTTACCGATGCGGCGATGGTCACGCTTCTTCGCCTCTTCCACGCGCTCCAGATAAGCTTCCAGCTCTTCCTTGGTCTGGTAAGCGGTGCCGTAGATTCTCTGCAGCATCTTGCGGCTGGAATCGCCACGCCAGTAGGCGCCGGTGACGCTGGTGAGCTTGATGGCATTGCCCTTGACGTAGCCGGTGGTGTTCAGGTGGGGGCCGGCGCACAGGTCGGTGAAGTCGCCCTGGCGGTAGAAGGAGATGACGGCGTCCTCGGGCAGGTCGTTGATCAGCTCAACCTTGTAGGGCTCGTCCTTCATGAATTCCAGCGCCTCGGCGCGGGGCAGTTCAAAGCGCTCCAGGGGGATGCGCTCCTTGGTGATCTTCTTCATCTCCGCTTCAATCTCAGCGAACATGTCGGGCGTAAAGGTGAACGGAGCGTCGATGTCGTAGTAGAAGCCGTTGTCGATGGCCGGGCCGATGGCCAGCTTCACTTCCGGATGCAGGCGCTTGATGGCCTGGGCCATGATGTGGCTGCAGGTGTGCCAGTAGGTTTTCTTAAAGGTTTCGTTTTCAAAGGTATACTGCTTGTCGTCTGCCATGATGGTTCCTCCTTTAATCTTGGGGCAAGAAAAAAATCCCACCCCTGAAAAAAATCAGGGGTGGGATACAAATGTATTCCACGGTTCCACCCTGCTTGCAGCGCAAAGCGCTGCCGCTCGTTGACTCTGTAACGGGAGTGCCCGTCCGGACTTACTCAGATCTTCTGCCCGGCGGCTCAGAAGGGGTATGCAAGCCGCCGCATCTGCAAAACCCTTTCCAGCTACCGGGTTTCTCTCTGAGCCGCGCACTGCCTGCTATGTCTTCGTCAATGCCTTTTTCGAGCCTCAATATAGCATGTTTTCCGCTGAATGTCAAATTTTTTCCGCAAAAAGTTGACGGAAAACTCTGCTTTGAAACAATCAGATTATGTTAATTCTCCCCCCTGGCATCTTCTGACACAATTCGACCTTACACATTTCCTCCCAATCACAAGATATGCCTTCGGATACCTGTGCTGCCACCACATTATGCCCTATTGGAGCAGACATTACATTTTGTAACTTTCTCGCCACCCTTGTCTTGCACTTCTTTCAAATCCCCTTTCGAAACAGCATTATGTAAACAAACTTTTCCTCGCAGTTTCAATCGTTTTGCATTGCATTTTCGAAGTTTTCAAAACCAATCTTCCTTGACATATTTGTTTTCGTCTGCTAATATGCTTACATCGTGTAACTCTTTCACGCCAATTTGTTACTATTTTGTAATTATTGGAGGACTCCTATGAAACACAAATCTCTGCTGCAGAACTTGCTGGTTGCCTTTGCCGTGTTCACAGTTGTGGCCACCGGAATCACGGTGCTGGTTCTCGCCGCTTCCAATGATGATGTTCTCCCGGAATCCGCTCCGCCCGCCTCCTCCCCCATTGAGGAAGGTACTTCCAGTGACATCCCGGGCATCACCGAAACCCTCACCCTTTCCGTTCCCGAAACCTCCGAGGCAGAGATCCGCCTGGAGTATACGGACGAATTTCTCCCCTTTGAGACCGTTTACATTGAAGACGCTTCCATGAAAAAAGGAACAAGCGTCACTGAAACGCGTGGGCAGAAGGGCCTTTCCCGCACCGCGGTGGAAGTGATTCTGCATGACGGCGTAGAGGTCTCCCGTCAGGTTGCCGGTACCCGAATCATCCGTGAGCCGGTGAGCGAGGTTATCCGCGTGGGCACCTACGTCATGCCCCCTGCCACGGTGGTCTCCACCCACAACAACTCCAGCGGCACCATGACTTCCTACAACTACTCTCGCAACTTCCTGGAGTCGGTTTCCATCGATGAGGTGAATAAGACCATCACCACGCCCTCCGGCGAGGTGTTCTACTACTCCAGTTCCTTCATCGGTGAGGCCACGGCCTACTCCTGCGAGGGCAACCCCAACGCCATCACCGCCACAGGCACCAAGGCCAGAGTCGGTGAAGTGGCGGTGGATCCGAAGTTCATCCCCCTGGGCACGAAGATGTTCATCATCCTCTCTGACGGTTCTCTGATCTACGGCTACTGCGTGGCCGAGGACACCGGCGGCGCGGTCAAGGGCAACATTATTGACCTTTACATGAACACCTTCGCTGATTGCTCCCTGGTGGGCAGAACGGACTGCACCGTTTACATTCTGAATTGATGGTTGTAAAACCGCCTTTTTCCTGCTAAAATAGCAGGCGAAAGGCGGTTTTTTCATGAATTTATGTTCTCTGCCCGAGATCCGGGAGCTTCTTACCCGGCACGGGTTTCATTTTTCCAAATCCAAAGGCCAGAATTTCCTGACCCAGAGCTGGGTCGTGGAGCAGATCGCCGAATCCGCAGGTGTTGCGCGTGACTGCGGCGTGGTGGAGATTGGCCCCGGTATCGGCCCTCTGACCGAGCAGCTGTGCCTGCGCGCGGGCAAGGTGCTGGCCATCGAAGTGGATGAGACCCTTCGCCCCGTTCTGGCGGAAACCATGGCCGGCTACGACAATCTGGAAATTCTCTGGGGCGACGCGATGAAAATGGACATCGCCGCGCTGGTGAAGGAGCGCTTCGACGGCCTCAAGCCCATGGCCTGTGCCAACCTGCCCTACTATATCACCACACCCGTTCTGGCCACCCTGCTGGAAGCCGGCTGCTTCTCCTCCGTCACCGTCATGGTGCAGAAGGAGGTCGCCCAGCGCATCTGCGCCAGGGCCGGCACCGCCGAATACGGCGCCTTTTCCGTGTTCTGCCAGTTCTGGGCAGAGCCGGAACTTCTCTTCGACGTACCCGCCCATTGCTTCATCCCCCAGCCGAAGGTGACCTCGGCCGTCCTGCAGCTGAACCTGCGCAAGGAACCCGCCTACCCGGTGGAGGATCAGGCCCTGTTCTTCCGCACCGTGCGCGCAGCCTTCGCCCAGCGTCGCAAGACGCTGCTCAACACTCTGGCCTCCGGCTTCTCCGAATTCAAAAAGCCGGAATTGGAAGAGATTATCATCGCCGCAGGCTTCTCCCCCACCGTGCGCGGCGAGACCCTGGATCTGGAAGGCTTCACCCGCCTTGCCAACGAAATTGCCAAGAATAAGAGGTAAACCATGTTCACATTTGTTTTCTGGGATCTGGACGATACCCTGCTGGATTTCAAAGCCTGCGAGCAGGAGGCTCTGCGCGCCGCCCTGCGCCTGAACGGCATTGAAATGACCGAGTCCATTCTTTCCCGCTACAGCGCCATCAACGACAGCAAGTGGAAGCTCTTTGAGCGCGGCGAAATCACCCGCGCCATGGTGCAGCTGACCCGTTTTGAGGATTTCTTCCGCGAATTCGGCTGGGAGATCTCCGCCTCCGATTTCAACAATCTGTACCTGGAGCAGCTGGCGCTGCAGGCTGTTGAGTTCCCCGGCATCCACGAGATGCTCGGCAAGCTGCAGCAGCGCTACCAGCAGTTCATCGCCAGCAACGGCGTCGAGCGCGTGATGCGTAGCCGCATGGCCATCGCCGGCCTGGATCAGTATTTTGTCAAAGCCTTCAGCTCCGAGTTCATGGGCGTGCAGAAACCGGACAAAGCATTTTTCGACACCTGCTGCGCCCAGATTCCGGGTTTTGACCCCAAAAAGGCCATCATCATCGGCGATAGTCTTTCCTCCGACATTCAGGGCGGTATCAACGCCGGGATCGCCACCTGCTGGTTCAATCCCAAGTTCAAGCCCCTGCCCGAGGGCATAAAACCGGATTACGAGATCCATTCCCTGGATGAGATCTACACCATTCTTCCCATTTGAGGCTTATGATGCGTTTTGTTTTTTATTCCGCCGCGCAGCCCATGCCAGAAGCGATGGCTGCTCAGCTGCTTTCCCTGATGCGTGAGGCCTTCCCGCCTGCCGAGCGCCGCACGGAGGATGAGTTCCGCCAACTGTTCACCCATCCCAACGTGCAGATCCTCTGCGCCCGGCAGGATGAACGTCTGCAGGGTTTTCTGCTGCTTTGGGTGCTGGACGGCTTCGTTTTTGTGGAAAATTTCGCGGTGCAATCCGACCTGCGCGGTCAGGGCCTGGGTTCTGACCTGCTGCGCGTATTGACCGGTCATTTCGGTCTGCCCGTCATTTTGGAGGTGGAACCGCCCGAGGACGACCTGACCCGCCGCCGGGTGGCTTTCTATGAGCGAAACGGCTACCACTTAAATGCGTGTGAGTACTATCTGCCCTGCCTGAGCGACGAGATCGAGCGCTCGGTGCAGCTTCAGATCATGTCCGCACCCGAGCCGTTGAGCGAAGCGGCCTGCCGGGCAGCCATTGACGTCCTGTACCGCAGTGTCTATGAGGGAAAACCCATCAGAAAGTAGGAAAACCATGAAAAAAGAAAACAAAAAAGGCCAATGGAAACAGGTCCTGGCCCTGGTCCCCTTCCTGCTCATTGGCGCCATCTGCGGCGTGATGATGGTACGGTATCTGGATCGAATCGTCACCCCCGGCAGCTCCATGGGCACCGAAGTTTTGTCCATGCTCGCGCTGTTTCTTCTCATGTATGTGGGTATCTTTCTGCAGATCATCGTCCACGAAGCAGGACATCTGGTCTTTGGCCTGCTCACCGGCTACCGATTCTCCTCATTTCGTATTATGAATTTCATATGGGTGAAGCAGAATGGTAACCTGCATTTCCGTCGTCTTTCCATCGCCGGTACCGGCGGACAGTGTCTGATGGCGCCGCCGGATCTTGTGGATGGACGTCTTCCCTATGTACTCTACAACCTGGGCGGCAGCCTGATGAATGTGCTTTTCAGCGGTCTTTGTCTGCTAATCGCTGTGATCTGCACATCCGCTTTTCTGGACACAGTCCTGGGCATGTTCTCCATCATCGGCTTTGCCTTTGCCCTGATCAACGGCATCCCCATGCGCATGGGCACCATTGACAACGATGGTTACAACGCCCTCTCTCTGGGCAAAGAACCCGCCGCTCTGCGTGCATTCTGGCTTCAGATGAAAATCAGCGAGCAGACCTCTGCGGGTGTGCGTCTGAAGGACATGCCCGCCGACTGGTTCGAGGTGCCGACCGATGAGGCCATGGCCAACAGCATGATCGGCGCGTTGGGTGTCTTTGCGGCTAACCGTATGATGGATGCCCACGATTTCTCCGAAGCCGACAGGCTGATGGAGCATCTTCTGCGTTTAAAAAGCGGCATCGTGGGCCTTTACAAAAGCATGATGACCTGCGACCGCATTTACTGCGAGTTGATCAGCGAAAACCGCCCGGAAGTGGTCACTGGCATGCTCACCAAAGATCAGAAGAAGTTTATGAAGAGCATGAAAACCTACCCATCTGTTCTTCGCACAGAATATGCCCTGGCTCTGCTTTCGGAGCAAAACGAAATGAAGACTGCACAGCTTCTTTCCCAATTTGAAAAAATGGCAAAAACCTATCCCTACCCCAGCGACATTGCATCCGAACGCGAACTGATGCAGCTTGCATTGGAACACAAAAACAGCCTCTGATTCCTCAGAGGCTGTTTCTTTTTTTACAGAATCCATGTAACGCCCAGCAGGAGCACCAGGCCAATGACGTTGGCAATCGTGAAGAGCGCCATATAGAAGCCTGGCCGGGCATCCGATTCTTTCAGGTAGAACTTCAGGGAGATCAGGCTCGCCAGGGATGCCACGGGCGTACCCAGGCCACCGATATCCACGCCCAGCAGCAGGCCGCGCCAATCGTTCGTAAACGAGGAAAGCAGCACCGCCGCCGGCACATTGCTGATGACCTGACTGGCCAGGGTCGCGGTGAGCAAGGTGGATTTTTCCATCATGCTCTGCAGCAGGTTCCGCACCGCTTCCACCCTGCCCAGATTACCTGAGAGGATGAAAAAACACACAAAGGTCACCAGAAGACCATAATCCGGCTCGCGCAGCAGCTTGCGGTCCTTCAGAATCAGGCGCGCCAGCACCAGAATCGTCAGCACCCACCATTCCACCAGGCGGAACACCGAGAGCAGGCACAGCACAAAGAACGTCAGATAAATGATAAGCCTTCTCTTCTCCATGCGCTGCGGCTTCTGCATCTGCAGCTGCGGCAGGTGCCGGGGCAGCACGGGGATGGACGCGGCAATCAGCGCCACCAGGCTTACTGCCACCAAGGGCAGAATTGCAGCAAAGAACACTCCCGCGCCCAGCTCATACCGGGCGTAAAGGTACAGGTTCTGGGGATTGCCCACGGGCGTTGCCATGCTGCCCAGGTTGGCTGCGATGGTCTGCAGCACCACGATGGGCGCTGCCGCCTTGCGGCAATCGAGCTTTGAGAGCAGCTGCAGGGCAAAGGGCACAAAGATAATCAGCGCCACATCGTTGGTCACCGCCATGGACACGAAAAATGGCAGCAGCACCAGGGCCACCGAAAGCGCCCATCCGCCGCGGCTGTTTTTGAGCAGCGCGTAGGCCAAGGCCTCAAACACGCCGCAGCTGCGCAGGGCAGCCACCACGGCCATCAGACACCACAGCAGACCCAGCACGCGAAAATCAATATAGGAAAGCCATTGCCGGTCCGGCGGAACGGCAATGGCGCTGAGCAGCGCACACACCGCCGCGATACACAAAACCGGCTCTTTCTTCAGAAAGCGGACAAACGCTCCCATGAAAACCACCTGCTTTTTCTCAAAAATCGGCATTATACTAACACACCCTCCCTCTAATTGCAATGAAAAGAATACGTGCGGAGCAGAAATCTCTGCTCCGCACGTTTTTGCTTAGTAGTTGTATGCCTTCAGGAAGCGCATCAGAATGCTGGCCAGTTCACAGCGTTTGGCCTCGCCGTCGGGGTCCAGCACGCCGTTGCCCTTGCCGCTGACCAGTCCCATGCCGTAGGCCCACCGCATGGCCTCAACGGCGTAGTCACTCACAGCATCTGCATCGTGGAAGGCATCCAGCCTTCCCGACGTCGCCGTATTGCCGCCGCGATAGCGCACATAGCGCCAGAGCAGGCTGACAAGCTGCTCCCGGCTCAGTTCTCCATGGGGTGAGAAAGTATCGACTGAGATGCCGAATACGATTTCCTGTTCCGCGGCCCAGGCTACCGCTTTGGCATACCATTCGCCCTCGCCCACATCCCGGAAGAGATGAGACTGCTTGCTTTCCGCCTCACCCTCCAAACGCCAGAGGATCGAGGTGAGCATGGCGCGGGTGGTGACTCCCATGGGATCGAACTTTCCGTTTCCAACGCCCCGCATCAGGCCTCTGCAGCAGACGTATTCCACCGCCTCGGCATACCAGGCATCCGGCGGAACATCCGAGAACAGATCCCGGTGTCCCCGGCATCTGGCGGGAAGCAGGCAGGTTTTGTCCATACAGCCGCCGCAAATGACGCAGCGCAGTGTGCACTCGTGGGCGATGACGGATCCTCCGCTGTCGGGTTGAACCGGTTCAATCGGTTTGACGGGTTCTTCGGGAATCTCCGGCTCCGGCGACTCTTCCCAGACGGCGTACAGCGTCACAGCAGCACCGTCTTTTGAAGAAAGGTTCTTCACCGTCTGGCAGTTTTCGTATACCACTTCGCCGTTATAGGTCATAGTCCACCCCTGGAAGGTATAGCCCTCCCGCCGGAAGGCATTCTCTCTGAGCTCCTGTTCTGCGTCATAGAGGAAGCTCTGCTGTTCCATCTGGCCGCTGCCGCCGTTCGGATGGAAGTATACGGTGTATTGGTGTGCGCGCCAACTGCCGACAAAACTGACATCCTGCGCCGGCATGGTGAAGCTGCCATCGCGGACGGAAGTATCCTCACTGTTCCAGCCGGAGAAGGTGTAGCCTTCCAGTTCCGGTGCCGGAGCAACGCTGACGCTTTGCGCGAACTTTACATGCTGCGTTTCGGGTGCTTCCGGTGCCTTATCGGGCACATCGCCTTCATAGCGGTACGCTACCGCATAACGATTGCGGTAGTAATGATACCGCACCACCAGACTGCCATCTGTCTTGATGACACCCTGCTGCAGTTCAGGTGAGGCAAAGCCGGGATAGGCTTTGACCGCGGGCATTACCTCAGACTCGGTTTCACCGGCCAAGTGTTCCGTTTCCTGCAGCGTAAAATCATCGTCTTCCAAATTCTGCAGATAATGCTCCACCCGGTACGGTGTGTTTTCACCAATGTCCCAGGTAGCGGTGTAACTGCGGTCTCCCAGGCTTCCCTTGGGAATGGTCACCGTCAGCGTCGGCTCGGCCAGGTCTGTGCCGACCCAGCCGGCAAAGGTGTAACCCGTTCGGGTCGGGTTGTTCAGTGTGAAGGTTTTGGTCTCCACGGTGTAGGTGTCCGGGTTTCCGCTGACAGTTCCTCCGGCCAGGTCATATTCAATGGTATACACCTTGGCCGTCCACATGGCGATATAGTGGCGGTCACCGGAACTGCCCTGGGGAATCGTCACCGTCAGCGTCGGACGGGTCAGGCCCGTTCCGATCCAGCCTGTGAAGAAGTAACCCGCTCTGGTTGGATTCACCAGGGTAAAGGTTTCGGTCTCGGTGTTGTAGGAGATGGGATTGCCCTCCACCGTGCCGCCGCGCAGATCGTAGCTGATGCGATAGCCTTCGGCCACCCAGACAGCGGTGTAAACACGCACGCCGGTGCTCCCCATCGGAATGACCACCTTCATTGAGGGTTCTGTAAGGCCGGTTCCTGTCCAGCCGCCGAATTCATAGCCCAGGCGTGTGGGATTCACGAGGACAATGTCGTCGGACTCAATGGTATAGCTGTCGGGATTGCCCTCCACGCTTCCGCCCTCCAGACGATAAAGGATTTGATACTCCGCCGCTTTCCAGGTGGCGGTATAGCTGCGATCGCCCAAGCTGCCCTGGAGAATTTCAACCCGGAGGCTGGGCGAATACAGATCTTCGCCGATCCAGCCGGTGAAGATATAGCCGGTGCGTACGGGTTTTGTGAGTTCAAAGTCGTCCGTCTCCACCGTGTAACGGTCCGGGTTCTCCGCCATGCCGCCGGCCAGATCATAGGTGATCCGGTACTCGGTGGGCGCCCAGTGGGCGGTGTAGCTTCGATCGGAAATGCTGCCCTGTTCGATCATCACCTGCAGGGTTCGCTCCGAAAGGCCGGTTCCGGTCCATCCCAGGAAGGTGTAACCCTCCCGCACGGGATTGGAAAGGACAATGCTCGGCGTTTGTACGGTGTAAGAAGTCGGGTTCTCCGCCCATCCGCCCGCCAGGTCGTAGGTGATGGCATATTCGTTCTCTTTCCAGACAGCGGTGTAGACCCGTGCGCCCACGCTGCCTTGCTCGATTTCTACCCGCAGGCTGGCGCTATAGAGGTCCTCACCGATCCAGCCCACAAAGGTATAGCCCACACGAATTGGTGCATTCAGGCGGAAAGTCGGTGTTTCAATGGTGTAGTGCGTAGGATTCCCCTCTGCCGCGCCGCCGGCAAGATCATACCGGATTTCGTACTCGGTGAGCGCCCAATGCGCCGTATAGCTGCGGTTGCCGAGGCTGCCGCCGGGAATGGTCACCATCTGACAGGCCTCTGTCAGGTCTGTCCCTGTCCAGCCGAGGAACGTATAGCCTTTGCGCACAGGCGGATTCAGGGTAAGAGCCTCCGATTCCACCGTGTAGGAGTCGGGATTCTCTGCCATACCACCGGCCAGGTTGTAGGTGATTGTGTACACCTGGCATGTCCAGGTGGCGGTGTAGGCCCGGTCACCTGTGCTTCCCTTCTCGATCTCCACCCGTAGGCTGGGGCTGTAGAGGTCTTCTCCCGTCCAACCGGTAAAGACATAGCCGGCTCGGGTGGGTTGATTCAGGCGGAAGGTCTCGGACTGCACCGTATAGCGGTCAGGATTGTCCTCCACCGAACCGCCGCTAAGGTCATAGCGGATGGTGTATTCGCAAAGCGCCCAGGAAGCCGTATAGACGCGGTGACCGGTACTGCCCTTGGGGATGACAACGGTTAGCGTAGGTTCAGTCAGGTCTGTTCCTGTCCAACCCAGGAATACAAAGCCATCGCGTGTCGGGTTGACCAGTTCAATCCGCTCGCTTTCCACATGGTAGCGTACGGGATTGGAATGGGTGTAAACGCCCGGAATGTGGTAAGTGATGGTGTATTCTTCCCGTTTCCACTCGGCGGTGTAGTTTCTGTTTCCCACGCTGCCGGAGGGAATCGTCACTTCCTTCACCGTACCGGTCAGACCCGTACCCGTCCAACCTAAAAATGTATAACCCGGACGAACGGGAGCGTTCAGGACAATGTCCTCCGACTCTGTGGTATAGACAGCGGGATTTCCGCTGGCTCTGCCGCCGGAAAGATCGTAGGCAATGGTGTAGCCTTCCGTGACCCAGGTGGCAGTATAGCTGCGCGCACCGGCGCTGCCGCGCGGAATGGACACAAGCTGCGCAGGCTCATCACAGCCTGTGCCGACCCAACCGGCAAAGACATAGCCATCCTTTGTGGGATTGTTCAGGGTGAAAGACGGGGTTTCAATGGTGTAGCTGCCGGGATTCGCTTCCGCCATGCCGCCTGCAAGATCGTAGGTAATGGGATAAACGTCCGGGATCCAGACCGCCACGTAGTGAAGCGCGCCCACGCTGCCCTTTTCAACGGTCACCTGCATCATGGCGCTGCCCATTCCCCGCTCCATCCAACCACCGAAGGTGTAGCCAAATTTGGTGGGATTGCTCAGGATAAAGGTCGGCGTTTCCACAGTATAAGAGGAAGGATTCTCCGCCGAGCCGCCATCGAGGTGCAGAATAATCTCGTACTGCTGCAGTTCCCAGTTGGCCCGATAGCTACGCTCGCCCATACTTCCTTGCGGGATGGTAACCGACAGGGCAGGTTCTGACAGGTCTGTGCCCGTCCAGCCCAGGAAGGCATAGCCTTTCCTGACCGGCGGATTCAGAGTAAAGGTCTCACTCTCCACGGTGTAAATAGATG
>SVLN01000062.1 GCA_015067925.1 Oscillospiraceae bacterium | reverse complement strand
CTTCGAGCCCAACGTGCCCGAGGATATCATTCCCCTGCTGCCTTACATCTACTGCTGCCATGCCAAGTTCAACCACATGTCCGACGACTTCGAGGAGACCACCATTCCTTACACCGAGCTCGTGAAGATCCTGATCGAGCACAACTGGAACGGCTATCTGCTCTCCGAGTACGAAGGCGCCGACAAGTATGATGACGGCTACGAAGTGGGCCAGACCCTGCGTAAGCAGCACATCATGCTGAAGAATCTCATTGGCGACTAAGGAGGGAATACGAAATGGAAAAACAGGTTATTCAGTCCGTAGGATTCCGTAACATCAAGGAAAACGGCGAGGTCGTCGGTTTTCAGCTGAAGATCCGCCTGCCCTATTACCGTGGCGTGTTCCTCTCCCAGCTGCGCCCCGGCACCCTGTTCGTGGACGGCGAGCGCTTTGAGCGCGAAGAGATCATCTGGAACATCAACGGTGAGGACTACACCATGGACCAGATGGCAGTGGATTTCAAGACCCACTGGAACCCCACCAAGTGCGCGGTTCTGAAGGTGAAGAAGCCCGGCGGCCTGGCTCAGGGCTACCACGATCTGAAGCTCGGCTTCTGCTTCACCTCCAGCTACATGCCTCCCATCATGCAGAGCATGCTGGATCCCGACAAGGACGGCTTCTTCGTCATGCCCGAGTTCGGTCATCACGTCAATGAGCGCCGCCTGCTGATCGTCTGATCGCAAAAAATGAGAAGGACTTCCAATGGAAGTCCTTCTTTTTTTATTTGCCTGTACTCACCAGATTGCGATACTGCCGGGGTGAGATGCCGAACTCCTGCTTGAAGGCGCGGTAAAAAGCGGAGTAGTCCATAAAACCGCATTGCTCTGCCACGGATTCCAGCGCGTGCTCCTCCAGGATCAACTGCTTGGCGGCAATGAGTCGGCGCTGAGTGACCACCCGGTAGAAACTCACACCGACTTTTTTGCGGAAGGTTTGGCTGATGGTGCTCTCGCTGACATAAAAGTGCTGGGCAATCTGGGAAAGGGTGATCTTCTCCGCCAGATTTCTTTCAATATAGGCCATGGCCCGCTCCAGAAGATCCGGCTTTTCCGCCGGCACGGGCACCGTATCCCGGGCCAGGAAGGCTCTGCGCAGATGGGTCAGGAAGCTGACCGCCGCACCCATTACCGCCATTTCCCAATCGCCGGGGTGCTGCTCGGACGTGCGAACCGCCTCGTGCAGAAGATCGCCCAGGTAAGCCCATTTGGTGCCCGCCGTACGCAGCAGGCCGCTGCCCTCCGGCACCTGCTCCTGTCCGAAATTCTGCCGCAGCAGTGCCACCAGCTCCTCGCTGATCCAGAGTACATCCCGCTCGTAGGGTTCAATCAGTTCCTCCGGCAGCAGCGGCCGGTGACCGACGCCCGGCGCGACGAACACAATATCGCCCTTCTGCAGGCGATATCGCTCCGTTCCCACCAGATACTCCGCCCCACAGGAGTTGCGGCAGCAGAGGATCTCGTAAAAAGTATGGCTGTGCAGCTGAAGGATGGTATTGGAATAACTGACGTCCCGATGGGCCTGGGCAAAACGGGCGGACATCTCCAGTTCCTGATACAGATTGTTCGGATCCAGCCCCAGCTGCACGATGGCCTGCTGCAACTGAGCATAATTCTCCTGCGCAATCTGGACGGGAACACCGGATGCAAGCTTTTTTAAATCCTCAAGCTTCATAATTTCACCAGTTTTCAGCGTTGATAAGAACATTATAACGTCTTTTTGTCAGATTTGCAATCTTTCTTCTCTTTTTTGCAATTTCCTTTGCGTTCATATTTTGTTAATATAAAAAAGTAATGAAGAAGTGCGCCCTGCGCACAAAAAATAAGAGGAGGACAATCAAAATGGTGAAAACCAAGCCTATTTCCCCCAAGCTGCGTGCTCGCCATCTCATCGGCTACGGCGCCGGTGACGCAGGCGGCGTTCTGATGCTGATGATGATCAGCTATCTGGAGTATTTTTCCCGCAACATTCTGGGCGTCAGCTCCTACGCTTACGCCGCAATCCTGCTGATCTGGAACGTCTGGGATGCCATCAACGATCCCCTGGTCGGCACCTTCATGGACATCCGCTTCTCCAAGGCAAAGAACAAGACCAACAAGTTCCGTCCCTGGATCCTGCGCTCCATCCCCATCATGGCCATCGGTATGGGCTCCCTGTTCTTCCTGCCCACCCTGTTTGACGGCCTGCTGTGCATCGTGATTCTGTTCCTGAGCAAGATCGTCTTCGAGCTGGGCTACACCATCATGAACATCGGCATGGGCTCCCTGCTGGGCGTTATGGCTACCAACGACGCTGAGCGCGCCTCCCTGTCCTCCGCCCGTGGCTTCGGTTCCACCGTTGGTGGCATGATCGGCGCCATGGCCATTCCCCAGGTCCTGAAGGCTCTGGGCACCACCGCTCTGGGCTATTCCGTCACCGCTGTTGTCGCAGTCGCTCTGGGCTGCTTCCTGGTCTTCATCCACTTCGCATGGACCGAAGAGCGCAACGCTGCTGCTCAGCTCACCGTAAAGACCGAGGAAGAAAAGGAAGCCGAGAAGATCAAGATCACCGACATTCTGCAGGTCTTCAAGGTCAACCGTCCGTACCTGGCTCTGTGCGTGCACTCCATCTGCATCTGCTTCGTGCAGGGCGTTGCCCAGGGCGCTGCTCAGTACATGTACATTGACATTCTGGGCGACATCGGTCTGCAGACCTTCGCCTCCGTCATCTCCATGCCCGTCATGTTTGGCGGTCTGATCATTGCTCCCATCCTGGCCAAGAAGATTGACCTGGTCAAGATCATCCGCACCTGCATCCTGGTGGGCAGCATCATGCTGGCCGGCTGCTTCATCTATGCCATCGCTGTTGACGTGATGAACGCATGGGTTTACATGATCTGGTCCGGCGTCGGCACCGGTCTTGTCACCCTGTCCGTGCAGCTGCAGTGGGGCCTGGTCGGCGAGTCCATCGACTACAACGAGTACCTCACCGGCAAG
>SVLN01000002.1 GCA_015067925.1 Oscillospiraceae bacterium | reverse complement strand
ATGTGCCCGCTCTACAAGGTGGTAGACGAGCACGGATGGGCCATCGGCGAAAAGAGCCCGAGCTTCGGATATATGAAACCCGAATACCAGAAGAACGGCCGAATGACCGGCGGAAGACACGGCAGTTTTGATGCTCGCCTCTATAAGGGCTCGCCGCCCTGGCTCAAGTATGAGGTCTTCAAGATCGACCACCTTGGCGGAGGCATCACTTTCCATGCAAGAAAGAGAGGCGACACCAATGATGGATAGGAAGAAAGCGATTGCGGTGATCGAGGAGATCTTCGAGATTGACAGCCTCGGTTTTCTCTCCAGCTTCAGCGATGAGCAGGATGAGGCGATCCGCTTCGCATTGTATGCACTGAAGCACCCCGAGCTCATCCGCTGCGGAAGATGCGAGACATTCGCCGATGAGTATGCCAACGGCGATGGCTGGTGCTACCACAAAGACAGGTTCGCAACCTGCGATGACGAGCCCTGCGGGGCGTTTACAAGGAGGGCGGAAGACTGTGTCTGAAGAACGGAGTTTATCGTTTGCAATCACCGGCGAGTTCGTAACCAGAACCGCTCGTGAATGGCTCTGGCTCGAAGGGAAACCGTGGAGCGTTGTCGAGGAGTTCCTGCTGAGCTGTATGTGCGGAACCGACAAGAGCAGGGAGGAGCTGTCCGAACTCGCTTTTAAGGTCGTATCCGGTAGAGCGAAGTTCATTGGCAACACCGCAGATGAGACCTACGCAATGGTCGATGACAACCAGGATCTCGTCGGAGATTACATCGGCAGATGGAACCGAAAGGTCAAGAAGTTGGAGAAAGAGTGCCGGGAAATTGAGGACAAGTATTACGCTCTGACGAACTATCTGATCGACAGCGGCAGAGGCTACCTGCTTTCGGATGCTGGCGTTGGCGAAGACGAGGACGAAGATCCTGTTGCGTCCGCAATGCTCAACAGCTATATGAAGCAGGATGCCATCGAGCGAGAAGGTCACACCGACAACTATGGATGGCTTGCTCCGAACGGCGAGTTTTATCCGGTTGAGTGGGGCGAGCATCAGGGATGGGCACATCACAAAGTAATCGAGCTTGGATGGATCGGGGAAGATACCGAAACCTGGATCGACAACGAAGGTAATACGCACTGCGTATGGACCGGCGAGGAAGGCGACATCCTTGTGGATCGTGGATGGGTACTCCTGCATAACCCTGCAAAGGGTGTAGCTAAGGTCACTGCGAACAGCGTGAGGCCGTTGACCAAAGCGCAGAAAGAATTTCTCTATGGCTACTATGCCGACCGTGGCTTGATGAGGGAAGCGGCAACCTACATGGAGGATATGACATGAACAAGGAGTATGTCGAGCGTGAAGCTCTGATAAAAGACATGAGAGAGTACGCCGACAGAAAAGCGGCCTGCGGCCAGATCGAGCTGGCAAACGGCATATTGAAAGGCGTCGAAAGAGTCAAAAACTTCCCTCTCTCAAATGTGGCGGAAGTCAAAACCGGACATTGGATCGGAGAGGGCGACGGATACGCCGACGGAGAGATCGTGTACGATGTTTGGTATTGCTCTGAGTGCAACTACTGCATCGACGACGGAACCGACGATCCCGAAAAGCTCCCGAGATACTGCCAGGACTGCGGCGCCAGAATGGATGGTGCAGGATGAAGAACCGAACCACCGTCAAGCACGGGATGCTGGATGATCTGAAAGAGTACCTTATCCGAAGCGGATGGACATTGGAAGAGCCAAAAGGCGACTACGAGGTGCTCCGCGCAAGGAAGAAAGACTATCCCAGACCGCTACTCATATATGATCGGAGCACTGGAGGCTGCGGGTACAGCATCGACGAGCGCGATATGAAGGTATATAAGAACTGGCAGAAAGACCGTCGCAAGCGTGGGCTTCCTGCCGGAAGAACAACAGAGGAGATGATTCAAGGATGGCAGAAATCGTAGACATTCAGATTGGGCAGCCTCTTCCGAGAGATGTGTGGCTGGAAGCCGCAGAAAACTTAGAGGTCGTTTTCACCTTCGTTGAGAATATGCTGCTGAAGCAGAACAACGATGGCATGGGAAAGCAGGATGCAGAAGAATTCAGGAGCGATGCGCAGCTTGCTCTCATCGCCATGCGCTACGTTGCTGAATTTGCAACTGACAATTGTAGATTCATTCCACTTGAAGGTCTCGGGCTCAAATAGCCCAAGCCTACCAGAAATCAAATGGCAGGCCCAAGCAACCGACTTTATGATAATTGGGAATACTTTTACCAGAAAGATAAAAAACCTATACGTTGGCGTCAAACGCCCCATAAAAGGAGAAATATATGAGTTCTTTTCACATTAAACGAGGCGATATTTTTTACATTCACAAGGAAGGACCTGTTTGCGGCAGTGAACAGGGAGCCGATCGTCCTGCAATCGTTGTTTCGAATGACCGGAACAATCAGAATAGTGAGGTTGTTGAAGTTGTGTTTCTCACTAGCAGGGCGAAAGCACCGCTCCCGACTCACGTCAGAATTACAAGCGCAAAAAGAGTAAGCACTGCTTTGTGCGAACAGGTTACGAGCGTCGCCACTAGCCGTTTGGGGGACTGGATTGCCCAGGCGACACCGTATGAGATGGAAGAAGTAGACAAGGCGCTCTTGATTTCTTTGGGCCTGGATGGATTTAGAAGCCAATCGAACAAGCCAAGCGTCGATACAGTAGACATCAGCACGATTGTTGCTGAAAGAAACACCTACAAGATGACGTATGAAGACATCCTCAATCGAATTCTCAAGGTGAACTAAATGGCAGAATACGGACTGCACTCAGACTTCGATCTTGAATTGCACAAGAAGAACTTCGTAAATTATTTGGAAGTGCTCATTCGCCCAAGCGGCGAGATCGTTTATGCCGTCCCTTCGCATCAGGAAAAGGCGGCAGCGCTCGCCTGTGAGTGCTATGGTCTTACGAGGAAGGAGCTGGATGCTCTTTGTCCAAGAGAATACTATGGAGACTATCTTGTATGGCTTCTGAAAATAAGCGGGAGCATTTCTGTGTGGGATGACTTTTGCATTGCGCCGAAAGTCACGAATAGACAGATTGCAGCTTTACGTCGTCTTAAAATGGCAGGCGTATACAAAGGTGCGATTCCGATGATTCCAGGTAGAAAAGAGGAGAAATAAACGGTTGAGAGATTTCGCGCAAAATATTGATTCCATCAGCGGAATGGTGTATTATGGAGAAAATACATCATTTGGAGGTGGAATGATGAAGTCAAAAGAACTACTTACTATGGTGTTTCGTTCGCTTGGCATCACCCAGGCAGATGGCGCAAAAGCGATCAGTTGGTCTCCGCAGCAGCTCAACGGAAAGCTGGCTCGGGAATCGCTCAGAGCCGACGATCTTCTTGAATTGTTGGACGCAGTCGGCGTAGATGTAATTCTTTCTAAGCGCGATTCTGGCGAAGTGATTGAATTTCCTAAGGTTTCCTATGGCCGCCGCGTCCGCTGCATGGTTAATAAAGTGAAGTACGACACCGCAAACGCCAAAGTTCTTGCCAACAACTTTTATGCTGATGGCGTGAACGAATACAACGACGGCAAAGCCCTTGAGCTTTACGTCGATGATGAAGGCAAATACTTCTTCGCGGAATACTCAAGCTGGGAAGGCGTCAAAGATCGCATTAGTCCGGTTTCATCTGCCGAAGCCGCAGCTTTCATTGAAAAATACGGAACTGAACTTTTCCGCGAGCATCAGTAATTGAACAGAAGAACTATTCTCCCTCTGGTTCGACCGGAGGGAGATTTTTTGCTTTGATTTGCGCTAGAAATAAACCGAACTGTTTATCCTATAAAAATAATTCTGCAAAATCATCGTTAACACTTGACTTTTGCGGTAGGTCAGTTATAGTAATAGTACGATAAAACTACAGGAAATCACCCCAAAAAGGAGAAATATAGATGCTATACAGTGAGTTTCTTGCAGGTACGGGCGCAGTCGATAATGAGGAATCCTATAAGGAATACAAGCGGGTGGAAGCCATTTATATGGAGTCCAGTCTGATGACTAAAGAATATGCCTACCGCATGGCTCGGGTCATTACCGTCAAGGAGCACGAGAAACAGATGAAGAAGGCCAGAAAGGCTGAAATTGAATGGGTGATGCAGAACATCATCCCCGCCGCAGCTTTTATCCGAGGCATGGCCGTTAAGGATGGCTCCTGGAGCGGCATGAATTATTGGCATCGCACATCCTGCGGAAATCTGTTTGAGCTGAAGCTGAACCGAGAAATCAATGGTTACTCCGTTCTTCTGTACGATTTCTTCGTAAATGGAAAGCGGATCGACACAAGCGAAAGTGGATATAAAGTGCTCCCTAGTGCCGAATTCCTGAGCTATAGGGCTAACTGGCATGATAAGAGCCGGGACGATTTAGAAGCTCTGTTCGGATACATCGCTTGACCCTTTTTGAATTTATGCCCAAAGATTACCGGTGTGATTATTGAAAATTACCGAAATGAAATGTAGAAAATGTGCTCATTACTATAAGGTGATGACAAGACCTGGCCAAGGATACAACCCATACCCGGCCTGCCAGTTATTTGAAGATACAGGACGAAGGCCAAACATTCTGACACAAGAGTGTTTCGAGCCGATACGGAAAAGAAAGAAGGATAGCAAAAATGACGGTAGAAAAAGCGAAAGCGTTTGACCTGCCAGACGGCGCCTACGTCAAGGTTGAAACCTGCGACGGCGATGTCTGGGCCTTCCAGGGCGACACAAGAAAGTGGGCCGCGCTGGACGTGACGCTCGTCCGGGCAGACGGAACGGAAGAGGTTCTTTGCTCCATCGACTATGAAGATGGGCGCGGGTTGTTTACGCTCGTATTCGATGACACTCACGAAACGCCCATTTTCAAGCACCAGACAGAAATCAAAAAGGAGACAACACATGAAGCGGAAAATTGAACGAACCACAACTCAGGAATATCGGTATCAAGAACAGCAGGCATTTCTTAATGGGCTTGCAGAAAAGCTCGATGTTGTCTGCTACCGCCCGAACTATCATGCAGACCACGATCCGAACACGGTGCTGTTTTATACGCAGGAAGACCACGCGCATAATTGCGAGGTGGACAAACAGAAGATGATGGGATACTCTCGGGCTCAGGCTGAAGACCTGCCGTATCACATCGACGACAAGTATATTTACCGAGACCATTTTTGGTGCTTTGAAAACACCGATGTCAACGGCCATTTCAATTATGACTTTGCGAACTTCGGGAAGCTCGACCTTCGGTCTTATACTAGATGGAAAGAAGTGATCGAGGGTGATGTTAGATTCGCACTCATCAAGAAAAAGCTGCGGGAATACATTCGTTACGCCGGCGGGCTGTACGCCATCCAGGAAGCAGATCAGTTCGTGAATGACACGAACCGGGAGCTGATCGCCGCTTACAAGCTAAGATATGGCACTTGCTACCTCGGAGACGTGAATATCCACAATAACGAACGACGGAAAGCGGTGACTTCCGGTCAGGGAAGTGTCTACGAAGAATACACAGGCCAAACGGTATACAACTTCGGCTGCGACTTCGTTGTCCCGGTCAAGGACGAAGCACTGGAAGCTCGCATCGCTGAGTGGAACCGTGATGGATGGCCAAAGGACGCCTCGCTTGTGGACTCCATTATGGATAGAATCGATCAGATCGGCGGTATCCATCTGATTTGGTATTAAGGAGGCTGTATGAAGGAGTATAAATTGAAGGTCACTTCTGTCGTCTATTTAACCGTTGAGGCGGACAGCGAAGAGGAGGCAATGCAATATGCCGGCGAAACGGCATGGACATACGATGCAGATGATATCAACATCGAACTTGACGAATAGGAGGGATAGGAAATGACGGTAAATGAACTTTTGGCAAACGTCACTGAGCTACAGGGCAATCGGGTCATGCTTCAGTGCTGGAGCAATCTGAAACAGGCCACCACCCTTTTGCGCGAACTATTTGAAGTTCCCGGAGACGCGCCTGAAAGGGACGAATATGAAATTACTTACATTTTTGCTGATGGCGAAGACTTGGTCATCGAAGTGTGCGGTGATACAGATGAAGTATTGGAGGAATTCAAGAAATGAAAAATTCTTACACAGAGCTCAGAGATCGGTTTGAGGCCGAAACGAACGCTTTCCCCATGCACTTTGCCTTCGGGCAGGAGCAGATCGACAGAAAAATTAAAGAGCTGAATCTTGACCCTGAGAACTACCATGAGCAGATCGTAGCCATCGGCTGGGGCGGTTTTGTCCTCAAAGAAGATGCTCCTGCATTCCGCGAGTTGATCGATCGGCATAACAGGGAATGGAAGGAAGCCATTGCTTCTGATGAGACGGGCGATGGTTTCATCTACGATATGTTCCTGTATGAGCTTTGGAATCATGAATACGGATACACCCTTACATATGAAGACACACTTGATGCGCTTGGTTATACGCAAGAAGATATCGAAGCCGATCCGCGTCTGGAGCACGGTTTGAAAAAGGCTGCAAAGGCCCTCCGCCAGAGAGGAGGCTACTCATGGTAGTTCTGGGAAAAGAACGAACTCTCAAATTCTATGCCAATCAGGACGCGGAAGACCTGTATCGTTGCATTGAAACCGGTGCTGTATTTGTCCGTCAGCCTTGTGATAACGAACACGTTCGTTGGTTGACCTCGTCAAAATGGTCTGGCGGATATGAAGCGGACTGTCCTCTCAGGGAGGGGCTCGTGCTTCGCGCAATCGATCGCATAGGGCAGCCGTTATTCCAGGAAACCATCATCAAGGTAGATGGGTACATGGATACCGTGGCCGAAAAAATCGCCCCATTCAGCTATGAGGCCATTAGAAATCTGGCAAAAGATATCGCTGACCGCTACAAGCTGACTCATTATTATGACTGGAAGGCGTGGCTGATGAAAGACGCCGACGCGGCCGGATACAACGGCTATTATGAAAACTGGATATTTGATGCAGAATATGAAAAGCCAGAGAAAATCGAAAAGTTGAATTTTCTTGGAGAAACGGTCTGGGCCGTCAAGCAGCGGGCGACACATTGCAAATGCGGAAATGTCTGGTACAACTATGAAATCCGCACTGTTGATATGTTTGATTGCCTCGCAATCTGCGGCTACGAATTGAAAGAAGGGGAAGAAAAATGAGCAACAAAAATGAGCTGATCCATTTTGTACACAATGGCGTCCAGTATGTCATGACCAAAGAAGAAATCGATGCAGCCTATGCTTATAGGGAGCATTGCTTCCAGGAAGAGGATGCCTTACGGCATTTGAACTATTTCGTTTTTGGTTACGATGGACCTGAGTTCGGCGATAATCCTGAAAATGCCGGTCCCGGCGAAGCGGAAGACCTTGCCGCATTTGAAGAAGATTATGGTATCAGCTACCTGGATGCCAGGGAACTGAAAGCGCACTTTGTTACGATATACAACCGCATTTTTAACTGCAACATTGCGGAGAACGATTTGTGGGTCGAAGCCATCGATAAAGTCTTGAGCGCTCGAAAAGTCGCGGCGGAACTCGGCTATAAATGCACATGAAGATGTCATCGAAATACTTCGCAAAATATCGATGCATCTATTGACACGGTAGGTAGGCGTGGTAACGTAAAGTATAGATAACCTTACCCACTAATTACCAAATGGTAAGGTTAAAAGGAGGTAACGGAAAATGAACCGATGCGAAACACTGACCTACATCCAGAAAAACTATAGCATCAGCGGAGAAGCTGGACGGTTGATCGATAATGTTCTTCAATACGCAGAACGCATTAAAGAAAGACACGACCGGTATCTGTTTCTGCAACAAATGCTTGGCGGTACGATCGGGCTGTCCAACAACGAAATCAAAAGATTTCTTCTGGAGGTGCCGCATGGAGCGTAATTGGAGACTCGGAGACGATCTGATCCCGAGCGACAATATCCTCGACAGTCTGACGTTTGATGATCTTATTCTTTCGGCCAGACACACTAGCACAGTGACGCCTGAGGCGGTCAGAAAAAATCTGAAAGATATGCTAGAGGGGCGACTGGAAGATATGTGGTTTTTGGTCGAGAACAACATGGATATCATCATCAAGACTGCGTTGAAAGGAAGAATGTAAATGGAAAGAGAAAAAATCTCCATCACAGAAGAAGTGTATGCTCCCGTTCTGAAGACCGGCGACCGCTTTATCGCACAGCCGAAAAATCGGCCTGCGCAGGAGTACGAGTTTGTCGGTTATGCACCTTTTGATGGCTGCGGATGCCAGTACATCATTATCAAGAATGTTGAGACCGGCGATTACGCAGGTGTCGAGCGCCTCTGGTTCAATGAGGAGTATTGTGGCAGAAAGATTACTCTGTTGAAGGAGGAGTGACAAGATGCCCATTTACTTTGCAGCCGGCTTCTATGACGACCCAAAGGATCCGAACGGAAAGAAGGTTTTTGAAATCGTTAGACCGTTTGCTCCGGGCGCTTTGCCGTATTTAACATACAGTCCCAATGGCCTTAGAGCGACAGCGCATCATGCGAGTCTTTATCGGCTTTCTGATGATGGCGAACGTGCAGTTCTTGCCAACCTTCGATGCTTGAACGTTGGCGCTGGTGAAACGGCAAAGCTAACTGAATCGCAGAAAGAAGCGATTCGTCAGGCTATCGAAGCGAACCATTTTTTTGAGTGAGGAGGCGCTATGGACGAAACATTATTTGAGCTAATGGAGCGGAAATCCTGGACGTACCTCGTCCGCTGTTTGGAGAAATATGCAGACCAGAGCCGGCACGGATACTGGACTGATGGGACGGAGATCCTCTGCAAGACAGAGGAGGCTGCAAACCATCTGGCGAATTTCCTCGAAGACCTCGGCTTCGAGTATGTCAACACAGGCTATTACGACCCGAAGGAAGATGAAGCTGAGGGGACAGTAGATAAATTCACTGGCTGGTGGTACGTCAGCGTCGACTAATAGGAGATAAACATGGGAACAAACAGGGAAAAATTGAAAAGTTTGGGAATCGCCGAAGATGATGAAACCATCATGGACTACTACTGCGAAAGCGTATGCGATATTTGCAACCGCGAGATCGTCAAGAACCTGAGCCCTCAGAATCCGGTGTGTGAAGGAGCTTGGTGCGATGAGGCAATCGACCTTTGGCTCGACGAAGAAGCGGAGGAGGATGAAGGTGAATGAAGAAATACTGCGATTGTCTGCAATGCGGTGAGTTCTTTGAACTTACCGGAGCAAGCAAAGATATGCTCGGTTGGCACACCGCCTGCCCAGAGTGCGGAGGTAGCTTTGACATCGACATCGAAGACTATGTGGTTCCGGCTGGAACTCTCGTTCAGCTCCCGAGCGGAGAGAAGGGCGTAGTCTCTGATTTCCGCGATGAGTATGCCGAAGAAATGGGAGACATCTTGTACCTCGTCACATATCGGATCGGTCACAAGGAACATATGGTGCGAGCTCGTCACAGCGCATTGACCATCATTGAGGATTGGCGTAAGACCCGAAGAAACGAATTAGGCATCGAGCGTGTCTGCCATTACCCGAAGAACCAGGAATGGAGCAATGTCCCGTGCTATAACTGCGTCGACCTCACCAGATGCAATGCAGACATCTATGAGCGCCTTGCTCAGTACGAAGACACGGGCTTAACGCCCGATATTGTAGCCGAGTACAAGAAGTTTGAGGATGAACTGGTGGCTGCTGGCCTCACCTTTGGCGAAGTCCTCAATCTGATCGAGAATCACAAGAAAGAAGGAACCTGATGAAGACGTTGCTTGATATCTTAATTGAGAAGCTCCCTGATGGTGCAGAGATCCGAAATGCCAAGGAGACCAACAATCGGTTCCGCTTCGACTTCGTCTATGACGGTGGCGTAAGCAAAGGCAATATGTCCAAAACGTGTGCGCCAGGACGCGAAGAACGATATGTCATTCAGGAAATTGCGGCCCACATGGCCGGCATCGCTCTCAATAAGGGCGATAGAATTGGTGCCGAACAGTGGCTGGCCGTTGCAATGTCAGGAGAGATGCCTGAATAAGGAGGGATGGAAATGGCGAGAGGCCGTCAGCAAAAGTGGATATGCAAAGAATGTCGGAGCGAATTCTCAGTACAGGGGAAAGCTCCGAGGTTTTGCTGTATCTGCGGCTCTGAAGATATTGGCCGTGCGCCTAGCTATGAGCTTGTTCGTAATTTTGAAGAGAAGCGGAATGAACTCCATCAAGTTTGCTCCGAACTGAACCCTGTGTATGAGCGGTTTAAGTCGCTCAAAGCCAAATACAATGAGGTCATGGCCTATTGGAAGCAGCAGCGGAGAAGAGGCTACATTTCTTCTGAAGAGTACAACGAATTGGCATCTATGTATGACGGCGCAAAGCAGAACGATGATGAACAGCCTGAAGGCAGCGATTCCTGCGGAAGCTGACATACCCTACATCATTCCGACTCGCTCCAGGGTCTGGAAACTGTTTTTAGGCAGCGTTTTACGATGTGGTCGCTTAGAACACACACGATGGAAAGGATGATGTTAAGAAATGAATTACTACGAGATATACTCCGCGTACACAGGTGAATTGCTCGCCAGAGGCAATGCCCGAGAGTGCAGAAAGACACTCGGCTGCGCAAGCATCGACAGCTTCTATGCCTTGGCTAATCGGTCGCGGAGAGGAAAAAACAAGCTATATCGGGTCGTCATCAAGAAAGGCGGAGATACCGATTATCCCGTTCTTGGGAAAGATGACCCGATCTATAGAAGAAAGGATGGTGGCAAATGAACGTCATCTTTCTTGACTATGACGGTGTCGTAAATACGCCGCGATGGCATCAAAAAGATGGCCAGTGGAAATGCAGATACGGGCATCCATGGGACGGCAAGGTGAACAATGAACAAGCTGTCCAGTGGGTTTCTGAATTCTGCGAGCAGTTCGGGTACAAGATTGTCGTTACATCAACATGGCGCCTTCACGATGACTACGATGAGATGCTCGTCAGAGGTGGGCTTCGAAGCGGTATCGAAATCCTCGGAAGAACGCCGGTTATGGACAACAAGACGCGAGGTGATGAAATCTCTCAGTACCTAGACAAGCACCCAGAAATAACTGGCTATCTCGTCTTTGATGATGAATACGTCTCTGAAGAGCATCAGGCAAGAATGGTAAAATGCAACGCATCTGTAGGTTTCGGCTTGGATGAATACTACCTCGCAGAAACATTGCACTTTATGTTCAACAATAAAGAATTAGAAGGAGAAAAATCATGAGTTTTTTTACAGCAAGACCGAGTCAGTTAGGAAGCAATCTTTTCAAACTGCACGTTGTTTTGGACGATGGTGCAATCATGCCGACACGGGCACATAAAACCGATGCCGGCCTCGATTTGTATTCCAGAGAAGACAAGGTTGTCCCTGCCGGCGGCAGTGCCAACTTCGATACCGGCGTTCGTGTTCAGTTGCCGACGTTTAACGTCAGCGATGGAATGTTTGTGCAGACATTAGTGACGGCCGGCTTTTTGAAATCGAAATCGGGACTCAATGTGAAGCACAATATCACTAGTGATGGCGTCATTGATGTCGGCTATACTGGAACTATCACCGTTAAGCTGTACAATCATGGCGATAAGGATTATGAGGTCAAACGCGGAGACAAGATTTCGCAGCTCTGCATCGTTCCCGTACTTACGCCCGATCCTGTTCTCGTCGATTCGCTCCCAGAGACCGATCGGGGTGTCGGCGGTTTTGGCAGCACCGGAAGATAAGGAGAGCATAATGGAACGACTTACTTATCAGCATGACGAACGCTGGTGCATCGACGGGAAGAAAACCGCATCAGACACTCAGGCAAACTGTTGGGGAGATGCAATTGATCGTCTCGCTGCCTACGAGAATACTGGTATCTCTTACGAGGAGCTACAGGAAGTCGTAGATCTGTTCAATGAGTTCGTCGAGCCGAACGTCCCGCTTGAGTTGACAAACTGGATGGAGCGATGCACTTGGCACGTTAAAAAGTGCGACGAACTACGCAAGGAGATCGAACAGCTCCGTGCTACAAAAACTGCGGAATCCGTCTTGAAGATGCGAGAAGAGAAACATCGCTTCTTACTCAGCCCGTTTGGGTTTGATCCGTTCGCCCTTGTCTGGCTGGCCTTTAAGAACCTATACCCGGATAAGGATTGCTCAGTTTATTGGGAGCCTGAAATCAGGGACGCAGAAGATGGATCTGAAGTGTTTGGACTGACTAATTTTGGAGATGACGGAACCATTGATGTCTTCGTGAAGCCCACCATTGGCGTTCTCGACGCTGTCGAAGTCCTGGCCCATGAACTCGCTCATGTGGCGGTAGGAGTCGAGCATGACCATGATTCGGTGTGGGACGATGCATTTGAAGCAATTCATCAACAATACAACCAGATCGGAGACGCTTTGTTAGAAGCGATAAAAAAAGATTCAGAAACAAAGGAGGACAATACAACCATGAACATCGTTGTCATAACGCATAATCCTGCCGGACAGAAGCTGCTGTTCTGTGTGCCGGAAGACAAGAAACTGAAAAAGGATGATAAAGTTATGGTAAAAACCCAACGAGGTTTAGCGATGGGAACTTGCATATGCGACAGCTTTGAATGCGATTACAGCGCAGCAGAGGCTTTGTGCAGTGTACTCGGCGGCCGAATGCCTCTGGCTCCCGTAATTGGCAAGTACACACTTGAACGGTGGGACGATGAAACCTCTGATGCCTAAAGCAGTATTCCAAGGACAAAACGACACATACTTTTTCCGGCCGATTCAGGAATTCAAGAAAAAGAAGAAGCTCAATATGCTTGCGTTCTCAGAGCGGAGAAAGCTGAGCAAGATGTTTGCCGGATGGGCAGGGGAGAACGGTGTTGATCGATCCCCAGAAAGCGTTATCGCATACCTGTCCACTCTTGGCATCATCAATGTCGATAAGGCAAAGGAGGTTCTGTTGAATGAAGAATCAAAAGAACATCGAATATAAATGGCCTGACCTTGGCAAACTCAGTGTACAGATCCACGGCACACACGCAGCGTCACTTCGATTTGTCCCTTCTGAAAAACTGGTGATGGAGCACCTCGCCAAAGACGTTCAAGCGACCTCACAGCCGATAAACGGGGAGCAACCCTCCAACACTCATGAAGAGTAAAATCATTTGCTGCGGGCGGCCATCTAATTTCTCGCACTGTGAGCTTCACATCAGAAGAAAGCAGGTATATAATATAAGCGGCGCAATCACGCGCCGCTTTTTTACAGGAGGAAGAGTCATGAGCTATGCCAACAATGAAGAGTTCGCCAGACTGTCGGCGGAGTGCCGGCGGCATCTGAAAGCAGGTATGCTTGACTGGTTCGCATTTGATCTGAAGAGTATGGGAGCATTGCTCGGAAAAGAAGGAAAGTACACCGACAAACTGAAGGTGTTGATGCTTGCTTTCTACATAGAACTGAGCGGCGTTTGCTGTAGGTCAACAATCGACCGCGCAATTCTTCCATCGATCCGAAATGCTGCGGAGAAATCAGGTCTTACAAAGCATCAGATCGAACAGCTTTACCTGGACACAGTCAGGGCGGACGTAACACCGAGGCATATCATGACAGTCAAAGACAGTCTGTATCTTTTGAGCTTATGCCTGGACAACAAAGAAGAAGACGCAGAAGACATCTTATCGAATCTGACTCATGCTTCATTGACCAAATGATGAGAAATGGTAGAATAACCGTGCGGAAAGCAAAAACGGGTGAAATATCCTGGATGCTCGCACAGGACCCGTAACAGCACCCCGCCCGCCTCATCCAGAGAAGAAGATGTTCTTACATCCGGTGTCCGAGTATCGACTATCTCAGACAAAGGAGAAACAACATGAACAAAAATCTGAATGACGCCATCGACTCGGTAAGAAAGGCAGACGCGCTTATGTTTGCGATCGAGAGCACCTACCTCGACTTCGACATTGAGCCAGAATATGCCGAAAAGGCCGGCAGGGGAGTGTACACGTTCTATGCACTGTGGGATGCCATTAAGGCTGCTGAGGAATCCCTGGAACGGCTCGAAGGAGATCGGAAGGTCGTGGATGTTATCTACGCTGTGAACCGCGTCCGACAGGACGGCAGCACCTTGAAAACAAGCGACAAGCGATAATACAAGCTGGGAGGCCGGGTTCGTCCCGGCCTTCTTTACATTCTTGCCAAAATATATGTATATCATATTGACATGGTGGCAAGAATCGTGTATAATAAAGTAAAGAAAGGAGCGATCTCAAATGGCAAAAGTTTCTACCAGCATTTCCCTCGACGCCGAAATTAAGGTGAAGGCCCAGGAGTTATTCGCGGATTTTGGCCTTGACTTATCCACCGCTGTCAACATTTTTCTGCGGCAGGCGATTAGGGAACAACGAATTCCTTTTGAAGTGCGCTTAGATGTTCCAAACTCTGCAACCAGAGAGGCATTAGACGAACTCCACGAAATGATGGCGCATCCCGAAAAGTATAAGAGATACGGTTCGTTCACTGATGCACTTAGCGAGGTCTTAGGCGATGCTTGAAGTTGTTCTTTCTAACAGATTCAAAAAGGACTTAAAACTGGCAGCAAGACGCGGCTATAATTTTGAAATATTAAATGAAGTCGTAGACAAACTTGCAAGGCAGGAACTTCTGCCTGAAAAGAACCGGGACCATGCTTTAAGCGGAGATTATGCGGGATGCAGAGAGTGCCATTTGGCGCCAGATTGGCTTTTGGTGTATCGCGTACACAATGAAGCGCTCGTCCTGTACCTTATGCGTACCGGAACCCATAGCGATCTGTTTTGATGTTCAGCGCAGCAGAAACCTGCTGCGCTGTTCTTCTGTCTTGGCTTGAAAAGTTCTGAAATTATGCTATAATCGATTGCACAGAAAATTGTCATCTGCTGAATAGAAGTGAATATCACATAACCTATCAGCTACGGTGATGCTTCCTATTTCTATTGATACGAGGTTTGTATGTTTGAAGTAATCAAAACCGAAGGCGCTGCGCGCCGCGGCGTATTTACCTGCCCCCATGGCACGGTCCAGACACCGGTGTTCATGAACGTCGGCACCCAGGCTGCCATCAAGGGCGGTCTGAGTGCGGAGGATTTAAAGAACATTGGCTGCCAGATTGAGCTTTCCAATACCTACCATCTGCATCTTCGTCCCGGTGACGAGACCATTAAAAAGCTGGGTGGCCTGCACAAGTTTATGACCTGGGACGGCCCGATCCTGACTGACAGCGGCGGATTCCAGGTGTTCAGCCTTTCTGGCCTGCGTAAGATCAAGGAAGAGGGCGTCACCTTCGCCTCCCACCTGGACGGTCACCGCATCTTCATGGGTCCGGAGGAAAGTATGCGCATCCAGGCAAATCTCGGCTCTGACATTGCAATGGCCTTTGATGAGTGCGTTGCAAATCCTTCGCCCTACAACTACGTCAAAGATTCTGCCGAGATGACCTTCCGTTGGCTCAAGCGCTGCATGACGGCGCTGAAGCAGTACAACGAAGAGTCCGACGCGGTGAATCCCGGTCAGGTGCTCTTTGGCATCAATCAGGGCGGCGCGTATACGGACTTGCGTGTGGACCACATGAAGAAGATCGCGGAACTGGAGCTGCCGGGATACGCCATCGGAGGCCTTGCTGTGGGCGAGCCTACGGAAGTGATGTATGAGGTGCTCGATGCCGTGGTGCCCTTTGCACCGTCAAATCGCCCGCGTTATCTGATGGGTGTGGGCACGCCTTCGAACATTATTGAGGGCGTAGCAAGAGGTGTGGACTTCTTCGATTGCGTGATGCCAGCCAGAAACGCAAGACACGCCCGTCTGTTCACCTGGTCCGGCGCCCGCAACCTGAAAAATGCCAAGTACGCGCTGGACGAGTCTCCCATTGACCCTGAGTGCGACTGCCCTGTGTGCAGACGTTACACAAGGGCGTATCTGCATCATCTGTTCAAGGCAGAGGAGATCCTGGCCATGCGTCTTTCTGTGATGCACAACCTGTATTTTTACAACCAGCTGATGCAGCGCATTCGCGATGCGTTGGATACAGGAACCTTTGAAGCCTTCCGCGCAAAGTATTCCAGCCTTTTGGACACCAGAATTTAATTTTACCCTTGCATATTCAGCGTCCTGACGCTATAATATGAGTAATTTTGTAATGGAGGAAATTTCATCATGGAAATGGCCAGCAGCATTATTATGCTTGTACTGATCTTTGTTGTGTTCTACTTCCTGCTCATTCGTCCGGAGAACAAGAAGAAGAAGCAGATCGAAACCATGCGCAGCAGCCTGAAGGTTGGCGACAACGTCACCACCATCGGCGGCATCATCGGTCAGATCGTTCACATTAAGGACGACAAGATCGTTCTGGAAACCAGCGCCGACCGCGTTCGTATTGAGTTTGCCCGCTGGGCGATCTCTTCCAACGAGTCCGCTCCTGTGGAAACCAAGAAGAAATAACAAAGAGAAGCGCCTGAGGATTTCCTCAGGCGCTGTTTTTTTATCTGCAGTCATGTCGGGACAAGTTTCGAATATACTGAACCGAAAGGGGAGGGGAATATGGAACAAACTCGACCAATGTGGAAAAGCATGATTCTTGGTGCTGTTATATCGCTGATTGTTATGCTGCTTCTAAGCATTCTGGCGGCACTACTGATCGGAAAAAGTGTGATCCCGGAACAGAGCGTCGCAGTAGCCGGTATAATCATAGCACTGCTGGCAAGCTTCGCAGGGAGTGTTGCAGCAGGAAGAATGCAGAAGGGGAAACTGCTGGTGACATGTTTCGCCAGCGCAGCAATTTATCTCGGCTGCCTTGTGCTGATAAAAGCTGCCTTCTTCGGAGCATGGAATCATACAAGCATGCCGATGGCCCTGGGGATTCTGGGGTGCGGAGTCGTAGCATCTTTTGTTCCGACCGGAGCGCGCTCACATCGGAAAAGGAGGTAGTTGTGCAAAATGCCGAAATCGAACAAAATGGCGACGCAACGCCAAGCCATCGTCGAACTGCACAACGTGTGCCACGATTGTGATTGAAAGCTAGATTTTCCAATTTTGCAGAAATAAGGAAACTACATCTTGTAGTTGCCTGACGCTAAGTGAGGATGTATCATCGCTGGGTTTACGAGGTTGACATAACGCGATTTACATAAGATTTTAGCATAATCCACAAAAAGAATCGAATGGCGAAAAGTTCATTGAAATTTCAGCATTTTTGCGGTATAGTAAACACGTTCTTAATCGAAGACCTCCGGTAACCGTAATACAGAATTGTGTTTCCTACCTGCCGTACAGTTTTCTTTTTTAGAAATGAAGTGCGGCAGTTTCTTTGACCCCATTTTTCCGAAAGGTGGTGATGATCTTTGCAGCAATATCTCGATGCGTTTCGCGCATTTCTTGTGAATGAAAAGCATTCCTCTGCCAACACCGTTTCTTCCTATCTGCGGGATCTGAGCCAGTTTTTCGACTACTGTGACAGTGAGGATCTTTCACTTTGTGATATTACGAATGATTCGATTACGGATTATCTGCAGCACCTGACGGATGCTGGAAAATCCGCTTCCACGGTTTCTCGTGCCCTTGCGTCTATGAAATCATTCTTCTCTTATCTGGTTCAGCAGGGGATTCTTGATCGTACTCCTGTTCATCAAATCAAAACCCAGAAGGTTGAGAAGAAACTTCCGCAAATCCTGACTGGCAAGGAGGTCGAGCTTCTTCTTGATCAGCCGAAGTGCACGGATCTGAAGGGATTCCGTGATAAAGCGATGCTGGAGCTGTTGTATGCAACCGGTATTCGCGTCAGTGAGTTGATTGCATTGGATGTTTCTGATGTGAATCTCGTTGCGGAGTTTATCCGATGCTCCCAGGGCGGCAGAGATCGGATCATTCCGCTCTACGCTGCTGCTGTGAAAGCGGTTCGTCAGTACATGGAAACCGCTCGGCCGAAGATGATTGCTTCTTCCTCCGAAACGGCTTTGTTTGTCAACATGTCCGGTGAGCGTATGTCTCGTCAGGGCTTCTGGAAGTTGATTAAGCACTACCAGGCCTCTGCTCAGATCAATAAGGATATTACACCGCATACGCTTCGCCATAGCTTTGCAGCACACCTTCTGGAGAATGGTGCCGATTTGCGCTCTATTCAGGAGATGCTGGGGCACAGTGATATCTCTTCCACGCAGATCTATGCGCAGCTTGTGAAGCAGAACCTTAAATCCGTTTATCAGAAATTCCATCCGCGTGCATAAAAAAAGCCGTCCCAATCGGGACGACAGGATATAAAAACAGGCAGTATCCTTTTGATACTGCCTGTTTTTGTTTGTTTAAAGACCGGTCATGGCGTCCAGAACAGCGAATTCATGCTGCTTGATGGTCTTTTTCATTGCAAGACCCTCGTCAATGTCCATATCGGTGATCGCACCGTTTTTCTTGCAGACAACGCGGTTGGTCAAACCCTTGGCCAGGACCTCCACAGCGTGGTAGCCCATACGGGTAGCAGAGACTCTGTCACGCGCGGTGGGTGTGCCGCCGCGCTGAATGTGACCCAGGACGGTAACGCGCGGATCCAGGGAAGTGGCTTCGTGGATCTTCTGGGCGATGTCCACTGCACTGCCGGCGCCCTCGGCAACCACGATCATAAAGTGGGTCTTACCGCTGATGCGAGCGCTGCGAATCTTTTCCACTACGTCATTTTCAAAGTCGATTTTTTTCTCCGGCACCAACACAGCAGTTGCACCGGAAGCCAGACCCACATACAGAGCCAGATGGCCTGCGTGCCGGCCCATAACTTCTACCACGCTGCAGCGTTCGTGGGACTGCATCGTATCGCGCAGCTTGTCAATGGCGTCAACGGCGGTGTTGCAGGCGGTGTCAAAGCCAATGGTATACTCAGAGCACGGGATGTCATTGTCAATGGTGCCGGGGATACCGCAAACGCTGATACCATACTTGCTTAGTGCCTGGGCACCGCGGAATGTACCGTCGCCGCCAATGGCAACCAGACCATCCAGACCAAGAAGCTTGCAGGTATCGGCGGCTTTTTGCTGTCCGGCCTCCGTTTTGAATTCGTCACAGCGAGCGGTATACAGGATGGTACCGCCGCGGTTGATGATATGGCTGACCGAAGTATCTTCAAATCTCAGAACATCGCCACTGATCAGACCACTGTAGCCGCGGCGAATGCCGATGCACTCAATTCCACGGGAGTGGGCCGCACGAACCACGGCACGAACCGCCGCATTCATGCCCGGGGCGTCTCCGCCACTGGTCAGAACACCGATGCGCTTGACAGCATTTTTCATCGTAAATTTCTCCTTTTCGAGATAGGATTTCTTGCCATAAACTATACAGCTTTTTTGTGTAAAATGCAAGTTGACTGCTGAGAAAAAAGATGACGAAGCGTTTACTTCGTCATCTTCTTTCTTATTCAACCGTGAATTCGTAGCTGGTCAGCATGCGATCGTTGAAGTAGAGCTCCAACGTGTATTTACCCGTTTCATCGGGAGCCTTGGGGGCCGTTTCAAACATGGTTTTTCCTTGCCACAGGTCGTTCCATTGCGTGGTTCTGCTCTGAACAGCAACGGGCAGATTGTCGCTGTTGCGAATCACAAACTGCACATCGACTTCCAGATCTGCTTTCTTCACGCCGTCGATAGATTCAATGGCCATTACGATTCCCTCGCCGGGGGAGAAGCTCTTGCGCAGGGTCTTCAGATCCACCTTGGTCCAGTTTTCTTTGCTGGGTTCCAGATAGAGTGCTCTGTAGATGTTTGTGCAGCCATAATCGGTGAACTTTTCAGCCACGGGCGTGCGTACATACAGGAGATTCTCACCGGTAATGGGATTGCCGGCGGCATCCAGCAGTTCCAGAATGTAATTGGTCTGGCTGATCAGATCCGTGATGGTGATCTCGTTACCCGTGACAGGATAATAGGTTTCTCCATCCATTCCGGAGATACGCAGCTTGATGAGGTATTCGCTTGAATCCTCACTGCCTTCGATCACCCATTTTGCGGTGATGCTGCTGACACTGTCGGCGGAAGCCTCAAAGGAAGCAATTCGGGTGCTGACAGTGGAGATCTGCAGTACAGACAGGGCAGTGGGCTGCATGCCGACTGCAGTCAGGGTAAAGGTGTAGGAAACATTAAATGCAAGATCTTCAATGTTGACGGAAAGGCCTTCCACCGTCTTTTCCATCACAGAACCGTCAGAGCCTTCGCATCGCAGGTTCCAGCTGTCCGGCTTATCACCGGAGTAGGTCCATGCCAGGCGGATGGAATCAACTGTAGATTCTGTTGCGACGAAGGATTCCAGGGTCAGGCGAGGTTCTGTGGTGAAGGTAACGGTATTTTCACCGGTCAGCGGGCCGCCGGAGGGATCCTCAAAGCTGCAGGTGTAGGTAGTGTTGGATACCAGACCGGAGATCTGAATGGAATTGCCGCTGAAGGTATGATTCAAAGGTTCCAGGCCCTCGCCCTGGCAGTGAATGGTCCACTGCTCGGGACTATGGCCGCTGACAGCCAGGGTGATGGTAACAGCGCTGTCGCTCAGATCAGAAACCGTAATTGCATTGAGAACCGCAGCCGGTGTTGTGGTGGCGTTGATGCTGGTGCGGCCGGTGAGCTCCTTACCGGTGGTACTTTCCACGCCGATGGTGTACTGTGTACCGGGAAGCAGATCAGAGAAGGTAACTGCATTACCGCCGAAGGCCTGGCGCAGGACATTTCCGTAAGCATCCGAGCAGGTAATTACCAGTGTGGAATTGCCCTCTTCGTCCACGGGAATCTGAGCATTGGACGCCAACTGCAGCGAGACAGAGAGCTGCGTGGAGGTAATGTTGCTGGTATTCAGGAATTCCACGTTGATGGGCTTCGGCCGCAGGAACAAGAACAGCAGCACAGCAGCACAAGCGACGATTGCGCAAACAGAAAGAATAGGAGCAACGAGATAGTTTCTCTTATGCTTCTTCTGTACGGTGGGTTCCTGCACAGCTTCGGGCTCAGAAACTGCAGCTTCCGGAATCAGCTCATCCAGCTTTTGATTCAGCAGGGCATCTTCGTCGGTCTCTTCCTCCTCCACTGGAACAGGAGCCGCAGAAGGGGAGAGATGCGCAACAAAGCTTTCGTCGAGTTCTTCGGCCGAAGCAAAGTTCACAGGAGCATCTGCCTCAGCAAAGTCCTCGAACTCATCGAGCACCAGTTCATCCGGTTCGGAATTGATCGGCGGTACAATCAGAGAATCGGTAACGGGATTGCGCTTCATGTACTGCGTTAGGGCCGCTTTCAGCTCATCGGGCCCCTGATAACGATCCTCTGGAGCGAAAGCACAGGCCTTGAGAATGATTTCACCGAGTTCATAATCGGCATACATCGGCGCCGGGAGCGCCTCGCCCTCAATGCGGCGCTTGAGCGCAGCCGCGGGAGTGGTGTTTTCATCCACAAAGGGCGCGTGATTGCCGTTGAAGATGTAATAGAGCACCATGCCCAAAGCATACACATCGGAATTATGCTTGAAACTCGGAATCAAGCCGTGCAGTTCCGGTGCAGAAACGGAAGAAACCTGATCGTCGGAGATGGTGCCGAATTCCAATCGGTCCAGGTTTGCGATGGCCAGATTGGAGAGCACAAACTGATTTTTGGGCGTGATCAAAATGTTCTCCAGTGAGACATTCTGCACAAGATAGCCGGACTCATGAAGGGCAAACAGCGCATCGCTCAAATCAATACCAAGGTTTAGCGCCTCAAGCATAGACATGGCATTCATACCAAGATGCTGGGCCAGAGTGGGCAGATACGGAGCAAGCACATACACAGCAAAGCCCTGGTCATCGGGAAGCTGGTCAATTTGATAATCCGTATGGACCTGAACGCCGGTGAAATCCGCAAACCCTTTGATGGTTTCCAGCGTGCGGCGCAGTTCGAGAATTTGATCAGTATAGTAACGAAGCGCTTCTGCGCGGTCAGCCACAGCGCCGGAGAACACCAGAGCGTCGAGCTGCTTTACAGATTCCGGCATACAGAATACCCGCAGCAGATACACCGTTCCGTTCTTGGTGTCCCGCATCAGATAAACGCTTTTTGAGCCTTCCGATTGAACGCAGGCGCCGAACTCCAGGCCATCCATCAGGGGAGAGAGAAACTTTGGCTCAGGCATAGCGATTCCTCCAAATTATAGATAGTTTCATTTTATGATAGAATTCGAAAAAAATCAATAGAGGAATCACCGGAAGAACACTTGGCAGGACGGAAAAAATGTGATAGAATATCGTCGTATTATGTTACCCCAATGCATTGTTTCAGCACAACGAATGGAGGGATTTGCGTGAAACAAAAGAAATGCGTTTATTGTGATACACTCTACCCGATTGAAACCGAGCATTGCCCCCTGTGCGGCGGCTCTTACGCTGATATCATTGAAACTGACGAACCCCAAAAGGCTGAACCTGCGCCTGCTCCCAAAGCGCCCGTTGCACCGGTTGCACCCGTGCGTCCCAAACGCCAGAAACCCGAACCGGTGATCGAGGAAGAAATCGAAGACAACGAGGAAGAAGATGGCAATCCCACGCCCCGTTGGATGACTGCGCTGATCAGCGTTGTGCTGGCCCTGGCGCTGGTGGTCGGTTTGGCGTTTATCGGTTATTCTCTTGGCTTCTTTGACGGCAAGGATGATCCAGAGGATCAGGTTTCTCTTCCGTTGGATGATAAGACGCCCCAGCTTCCTGACGAGAGTGATCCCATCCCCGATGAGAATCTGAACGTCAACCCCGGCGTGAACGATAACCAGCAGCCTGACGTCAATCCCGATGAGAATCAGCCTCCTGTGGATGATCCTGATGTCAATCAGGATCCGGTGGATGATCCTACCGTAAATCCCGATGACCAGGATCCTCCTGTGGATCCCGACGAGCAGGATCCGCCCGTTGATCCCGATGACGATCCGGATGAGCCCGACGAGCCTGTGGTTCCGCAGTATCCCTGCACGAGCATCAGCCTCAACTACACCGACGTTACTCTCTTCAGCAAAGGTGAGAGCTTCACCATCAAGGCGACGCTGAATCCGTCCAACTGCGATGAAGAGATTGTCTGGACCTCTTCTGACGAGGCTTACGCCACTGTCAACCAGAATGGTAAGGTCACCGCTGTGAACGGCAAGAACAACGGCAGCGTGAAGATCATTGCCACCTGCGGCAGTGAGCGCGCAGAGTGCATTGTCCGTCTGGCGTTTGCTGAGTCTGAAAGCGGCTCTTCTGCTGAAACCGATACTCAGGCCGGCGGCTACTCTCTGAGCATTACCGACTTTACCATGATGTTCAACGGTGAACAGGTGGAAGTTGAGGTCAAGAACGCCAACCTGATGACCGATACCTTTGTTTGGACCATTGACAATCCGGAGATTGCCTCCATTGTGGTTGCCAAGGATACCTGTATTGTCACCGCTCTGACCAGCGGTACCACAAACCTGCACGTCACAATCAACGACACTGTGAAGCTCAGCTGCATTGTCCGCTGCAGCAAGGCTGTGGGCGGCGGCGCTGAATCCGGTGCTGAAAACGGTGCCGAAACAGGTCAATGATGCATTGTAAAGCACCCCGGGATTCCCGGGGTGCTTCTTTTTTGACGAATCCCCGCAGTTGTGCTACAATAGCGCTGTCGGAATTCCGGCACAGGAGGAAACCATATATGCAGAATCTTTCGCTGGGCATTCTGGCCCATGTGGACGCCGGCAAAACAACGCTGACGGAAGCCATGCTGTATCAGAGCGGAGTCGTGCGCAAGCTCGGCCGCGTGGACCATGGCAATGCATTTTTGGATACAGATGATTTGGAGCGCAAGCGCGGTATTACGATCCTCTCCAAACAGGCGATCATGCCCCTTGACGACAAACAGTTCACCATTCTGGACACACCGGGTCATGTGGACTTTTCTACGGAGATGGAACGCACGCTGCAGGTGATGGACTATGCCATTCTGGTCATCAGCGGAACGGATGGCGTGCAGTCCCATGCTCGAACCCTGTGGAATCTTCTGGCAAGACACCAGATTCCCACAATTCTTTTTATCAACAAGATGGATCTTCCGGGAATCGGAAGAGATGCTTTGATGACTTCCTTGCAGCAGCTCGACAGCCGCTGCGTGGATTTCTCCCAAGAGGATGATGTGCGCAATGAAGCCCTGGCTCTCTGTGGGGATGATGTGCTCAATGCCTATCTGGAATCCGGGAGCATTGACAACGATACCATCGCCCGCCTCGTATCCCGCCGGGCGGTATTTCCATGTTTCTTCGGTTCTGCACTCCGTCTGGAGGGGGTGGAGGAGCTTCTCGCTGCGTTAAAGCACTTTACACTGTTCAAAGATTATCCAAGAATCTTTGGCGCCAGAGTTTTCAAGATATCCCGGGATGCCCAGGGTGCCAGACTCACCCACATGAAGATCACCGGCGGCAAACTGATGGTCAAAACAGTTCTGAACGGAATGAAAGACGGCGAACGCTGGAACGAGAAAGCCGATCAGCTGCGTCTGTATTCCGGTCAGCGTTTTCAGTTAGCCGACGAACTGGAGGCGGGTGCTATATGCGCTGTAACGGGCTTGACCAATACCTGGCCGGGCCAGGGTCTTGGCATTGAACCGGGCGGTGAGCCGCCTCAGCTGGAGCCTGTACTGACCTATCGGGTGATCCTGCCGGAGGGAACGGATCCCACCATTGCCCTGCGTCAGCTGCGGGAATTGGAAGACGAGGACCCAATGCTACGCATTTCCTGGGAAGAGCACACCGGGCAGATCCATGTGCAGCTCATGGGTGAGGTGCAGCTGCAGGTTCTGCGTGAGCGCATCCGCGATCGCTTCCAGATGGCAGCGGAGTTCGACGCCGGACAGATCGTCTATCGGGAGACCATCACGGATGTTGTGGAAGGCGTGGGCCATTTTGAGCCTCTGCGTCACTATGCGGAAGTGCACCTTCTCTTGCAGCCGCTGGAGCGCGGCACCGGACTGATTTTTGATACCAATCTCAGCGAAGATATACTCGATCGCAACTGGCAGCGCCTCATATTGACCCATCTGGTAGAAAAAGAGCACTACGGCGTACTTGTCGGTGCGCCGATTACGGATCTGCGCATCACCCTGTGTGCGGGCAGAGCCCACTTGAAGCATACGGAGGGCGGCGATTTTCGTCAGTCTACCTATCGTGCGGTGCGGCAGGGTCTGATGAAGGCGAAAAGTCTTTTGTTAGAGCCGATGTACCGTTTCACCCTGGAAGTACCCACGACCAATATGGGCCGTGCTATGACCGATCTGCAGCGCATGTGCGCCCAGGTGGACGCTCCAATAACAGAAGATGAGATGACCATTCTCAGCGGCACTGTGCCTGTGCAGAGCCTGCAGGGCTATGCCCTTGAGGTTGCCTCTTACACAAGAGGCCTTGGTAGACTCAGCTGCGTCAGTGCGGGTTACGCACCCTGTCATAATCAGGATGAAATCGTTGCGCAGGCACAGTACGATGCTGCGCGGGATCTGGAAAATACGCCTGATTCTGTATTCTGCGCCCATGGCGCCGGCTTTATTGTGCCCTGGGATCAGGTACACGATTATATGCATCTGCCATCCTGCCTGGAAGCACCCAAGAAAGATGCAGCGCCCCAGCAGGCGCCTGCTGCGCGCAGAGCGGCAGCAGGTTTCCCGGATGATCGTGAACTGGAAGCAATTTTTGAGCGCACCTATGGCGCTGTGCAGCGTCGTGACTGGCTTTACTCCCAATCGTCCAGAAGATACGAACGCCTGGATCGCCATATCGCTTCTTCGGCGACATCAGAAGAGTTTCTTCTGGTGGACGGCTACAACATTCTCTTTGCCTGGGATGATCTGAAGCAGCTGGCAGAACAGGATATTGATGCTGCCCGGGAAGCGCTGATGAATATTCTCGCCAACTATCAGGCGTATCGCAAGTGTAATCTGATTCTGGTATTCGACGCTTACAAAGTAAAGAATCATCTTGGCTCCGTCAGCCGCTTTGATGAGATTTATGTGGTCTACACCAAACAGGCGGAAACGGCAGACCAGTATATCGAAAAGACCACTTACAGGCTTTCCGGCCGCCGGCATGTGCGTGTCGCTACATCTGACGGTATTGAGCAGCTGATTATCCTTGGTCACGGCGCAGAGCGCATCTCTGCACGCCTGTTCCGGGATGAAGTGGATTCGGTCCTGGGACAGATCAAAAACGTCATTCAGGATCTTTCCCGTAAGGATCGGCCGACGCGTCTGGAAGAGAACGAGGCTTTACAGCAGCGATTGGAAGAACTGCGCGCAAAGGATAAAGATTAAAAAAGACAGAGGCTTTCAAAAGCCTCTGTCTTTTCTTATGTTCCGGGATAAAAGAGCAAACCGTCCTGCCAACAGGAGAAAGAGAATACGATTTCCTGCGAATCATCTTTGAAAACCAGCTTTCCGGCCTGTCCGCCGCCGCCAAGGAGCATATTCAGGGCATCCACCGAGAACTCACTGCTTACCAGGGAAAGATCATAGTACTCTGCAAGATTATCGCTGATGCGCAGGGTAAAATAGTCATAGATTTTCGGGAAAAGGGGAGTGTTGTAAAGCTCCAACTGAACGATACGACGGCTCTGCATGTCGACAATCAGGTACATATCACCTTGAGATAGGGAACATTCCGCCACACAGAACATAAAGCCCTGCATGGTAGCATTATCGAGAATAAACTCAAAGTGCAGATACGTATCCGACGGAAGCTGCGGGTAGAACTGCTCCGGCAGAGACGGCATAACCGTAGAACAGAAATAGTCCAGTTCATCATTGATTCTCTCAAGGATGGATTCACGATCTCCGTAGGTATGGGAGACTGACTCCGTTTCCAGGGGAACGATGCTGCTGTTATTGCCCGAAACTGCGTTGAGTCGACCTACAAAAGAAAGACGTTGCTCATCAGAGCGGAAACTGTAGTGGGTACTTGGGGCGTACTGCAGCTGATCCACTTGCTGAGAATCCTGCAGTTTCAGCAGAATTCCGGGCAGAAACACAGCAATCAAAGCGCTGGAGAGAAGCAAAACAAGAAAAACCAAGGTATGTTTTTTCATTCTGCGCTCACCTCCAGAAGAAAACTGACCGTGGTTCCAACGCCTTCCTCACTCTCATACTGCAAAGCAGTATGATGGGCCTGCGCGATCCGCTGGCACAAAGCAAGGCCCAAACCGGCGCCGCCCTCGGAGCGCGAACGGGATTTGTCCACCATGTAAAACGGCTCTGTGATGCGCGCCAAGGCGTCAGCAGGAATGCCTCTGCCGTGATCGCGCACCGTGAACCGGTAGCCGTTTTCCTCCAGCGAGCCGATCAGATCGATGCTGCTATTGGGTTCAGAGGCCTTTCTGGCATTATCCAGAAGATTATATAGAAGCGTTTTGATGAGTTCCGGTTCAATTTTTAAGGTTGCAGGCTGTGCCTGCAACTGAAGGGTAATATTCTTCTCCTGCATGATGGACGCTGTGCTCTCCGCAACCGCATCGGCGATCTGTTCAGCAGGTACATTATGCATAACAGGCGCTGCTTTCTCCAGGGCAAACAGATCCAGAAGGGAACGGGACATGGCCTCCAGTCGCTTACCTTCCGTGAAGATATAATTGGCGGCGTTCATCTGATGCTCCGGTGACAGCGCGCGACTGCGGAGGGTATCGGCATAGCCAATCACGGAGGTCAGAGGCGTCTTGAGCTCATGGGCAAAGCTGGCGGTAAAGTCCTTCTGTCGCTGGGCGGCATCAGCCAGCTCTTCAATTTTGCTCTCAAGAGAGTCTGCCATGCTGTTAAAGTCCCTGGCAAACTCGCCGATTTCATCCTTTGATGACACGTTGGCGCGTTTGCTGTATAGACCACCGGCAATCTGCTTAGTGGACCGGGAAAGCCGATGAAGCGGACGAGTCAGCAGCGCAGCAAACAATGCGCTGATCAAAGAACCGGCGGCAATGGCAATGATCACGATGATCCTGCATTGCCGAAGACTCTGCGATCGCAACGCATAAACATCACTCAGGTTTCGCTGCAACGTGACATAGAATACGGTGTTATTCAGAGAAAAGGAGCTAAGCGTTGTAATCTCGTAGCCGGTACCGTTTTTGCCAATCTGATAACAGATCGTATCGGAGCCGGCCTCCAGCAGGTCCGTCGACAATGCATCTGAGCTGATCAGTTCGTTGCGGAAGGTTCGTTCAGATGTGGGCTCTTCAATAAAGTATCGTTGCTCCTTCAGGGCCGATGAAGAACTCAGCGCCGCCTGCACCGCATCGATCGGTTCTGTGCCAAGGCCCATCTGTCCCAACGAAAGAGCGCCCAACATCATACAGAACTGTCTGGATTCCTCTGTGGCGCTTTCAATTCGATTGTTCAGCAAGGTTGAGAAACTGCTCTGCACCAGCAAATACGCAGTAACCGTCAGCGAAATGCAGACCACCAGAACGGTGGACAGAATCATTTTCAGCGCCAGTTTCAAATGCTATCCCTCCAGACGATATCCGACCTTATAAACGGCCGTCAGCTTGTCCTGCCAGCCAAGTTTTTTACGCAAGCGCTGTACGTGAAGATCCACCGTGCGGCTGTCGCCCAGATAGTCGGATTCCCAAACTCTCTCATAAATCGTCTCGCGGAACAAAGCGATGTTCTTGTTTCGGATGAACAGAAGAAGAAGTTCAAATTCTTTCTTCGTCAGCTGCACCGGCTGGCCCGCCTTGGTAACAATCATGGAGCGCATATCGATTACCACATCGTCTTCCGTGATCAAGTCATCCATCTTGCCGCTGCGGCGCAGAACTGTTTCCACCCGCGCAATAAGCTCCACAATTTCGAAGGGTTTGCACAGATAGTCGTCAGCGCCTGCGCGCAAACCGGTCACGCGATCGGCAACGGAATCCATTGCGGTAATAAAAATCACGGGAGTTCCGGTGGGACGGATCTGGGGCAGCAGGTCATAGCCGCTGCATCCCGGCAGCATGATATCCAAAAGAATCAGATCGTAATGATTCTGCTCAATCAGATCCGCAGCCGAAAGGCCGTCATAGGTGCAGCTGCAGCGATAGCCGCAGGCGGTCAGATTCATATCGATCAGGTTGGCGATTGGTCTTTCGTCTTCCACAATTAAAATTTTGATCATGGTAATCCCTCCCAATTAAAGGGTGCACCCTTATTGTATCATACTTGCATCTGTTTTGCGTGAAATTTTCCAACGGAAATACAAATTGACAAGTTTTACGCAGGATTCTATAATGAGAACAATATACGAAAGAAAGATGGTTTTTCTATGACAGAAGTTGTGGCTGCCCTGATCTGGGACGGCAATCATTTTCTTGCCTGTCAGCGCCCTGCGCACAAGGCAAGGGGCCTTCATTGGGAATTTGTGGGCGGCAAGGTCGAGTCTGGTGAGAGCAAGGCCGAGGCCCTTATTCGCGAATGCAAAGAGGAGCTGGATGTGCTGATTGAAGTCGAGGACGAAATCATGTCTCTGACACATGAGTATCCGGATCTGACAGTGCACCTGACCTTCTTCCGCGCCCACATCAAAGAGGGCACTCCCAAGATGCTGGAACATAACGATATTCGTTGGATCACCACGGAAGAGATTGATCAGTATTCATTCTGCCCCGCGGATGCTGAATTTCTTTCGCATCTAAAGAGCGGAGCATTTTCGAAGTGAGGCTATTATGGTAAAACCGATTATGAGAGACCCGATCTTCCTGGCTCGGAACGCTGTTCCCGCCACAAAAGAAGATCTTTCGGTGGGGCAGGATCTTTATGATACCCTGGATGCCCATAAGGAAGGCTGCGTCGGCATGGCTGCCAACATGATTGGCGTCAATAAGCGCATCATCATCTTTGTGGATGAATTAGGAAAGTACAACCTCATGTATAACCCCAGAATCATCCGTTCCTCCGGCGTGTACGAAACGGAAGAGGGCTGCCTGTCCCTGGACGGGGTGCGGAAAACCAAGCGTTTCCGCTCCATCAAGGTAGAATATCAGAACGAAGCGTTCCAAATAAGACGAAAGACTTATGAAGGCCGCACCGCCCAGATCATTCAGCACGAGATCGATCACTGCGACGGGATTTTAATTTAGAGAGGGAATTTATGCGTCTGGATTTTGCCCCAATGGAGGGCCTGACAACGTCGCTGTTCCGGCAGCTGCATCATGAATATTTTCCGGGCGTGGATCGGTACTACATTCCCTTTGTTTCGCCTACCAAGGAACATAAATTCACAGCAAAAGATCTGCGGGAAATTGCACCGGAGTACAACGAGGGCATCCAAGCGGTGCCGCAGCTTCTGAGCAAGGTCGCAGATGATGTGATCTGGGCAGTCTGGAAGCTGCAGCGGATGGGTTATGCTGAGGTGAACATCAATCTTGGCTGTCCATCCGGTACGGTAACGGCTAAGAAGAAGGGCTCCGGCATGCTCTCCGACCTGCAGGCACTGGATCAGTTTCTCGACGGCATTTTTTCCGGTGTCAGCTGTGCCATCTCTGTCAAAACCCGCTTGGGCGTGGAAGATCCCGAGGAATTTGATGCCATTCTGGAAATCTATAATCGCTACCCGATTCATGAGCTCATCATCCATCCCAGAGTGCGCAAGGACTTTTACAAGCACCCTATTCGCACGGAGGAATTTGAAAAAGCACTGCAGAAGAGCAAGAATCCCGTTTGCTTCAATGGCGGCATTGTGACCGCTTCTGATTTTCAGGCGTGTGAACAACGCTTCCCGCAGGTAAACTCCATTATGATTGGACAAGGCCTGATTGCCGATCCGTTCCTGGCAGGGAAGATTCGCTCCGGTACTTCTTCAGACGTGAAAATCCTGCGTGAGTTCCACGACCGGCTGTTTGATGGCTACTCTGAGCGCTTCGGAGACCGAAATAATGCCATGCGGCGCATGAAAGAACTCTGGTTTTACCTCAGCCACAGCTTTGCAGATTGCGATTCCCATCGCAAGGACCTTCTCAAGGCAAGAGACGTGGATTCTTATCGCCAAATAGTTTCTTCCATCTTCTCGCAACTAAACTTGCTGGACGAGTGTCCGGGTGGTTGGTGAAATTAGAACAGCCTGCTGCAGTATGCAGCAGGCTGTTTTTTCTTAAAACGGGTAATCTTTCAAAAGCATCTTAAAGAAGCGAACACCTTCAGCCAAAGCCGTTACCGTGACATTTTCATCCACTGCATGGCAGCTGGCATTCTGCTGGTAGTTCATGCGAACCGGAGCAAAACGCAGGGCATTCTCCGTCAGGGCATGGAAATGACGGCAGTCCGTGCCGCCCATAATCAGATAAGGCGCGGCACCGGCATCCGGGAAGTGCTTTTGGATGCATTCGAGAACGTAGGCGTATTCTTTAGAATGAATGTTGGAAACAGGGGAGGCATCCCGCTGCAGCAAAACTTCAATTTCCAGGTCATACTTATCTGCGTACTTCTGCATCACAGCCAGGGATTCCTTACATCCTTGATGCACAGTGGTTCGCAGATTGGCAACCAGGTACGGCTCTTTGGGTATCACGTTGGCAGCGGAGGAGCCTTCCATCATGGTAAAGCAGCAAGTGGTGGCCATGACCGCCTCACCAAAGGGAGAAACCACGGGCATCAGGGCCATCAGAAGAGGCTTGAACAGCCAGATGTTGCCCAGAACCAAGCGCATGGGGAACTTGAACGACGGCGCCATGGCACGGAACATCTGCACGGCTTCAGGCAACAGCTTCTTCTTGAACGGACGCTTGCGCTCAATCTCATTGGCAAAGGCGAACAGACGCGCTGCCGGGGTATTGCGAGGCGGGGTGGAACTGTGACCTCCCTTGCCGCGGGCGGTAATCTTCAGATCCATATAACCTTTTTCCGTAATGCCAATCACAGCGTAAGGACGATCCATGCCGTCCACAGCCTGCTCAATGACCGCGCCACCTTCATCCATGACCAGGGCAAGCTCAATGCCCCGGCCCCAAAGATAGCGCATGGCGGCAGCTGCGCCGTCACCGCCGGTTTCTTCGTTGATGGAGTATTCCAGATACACATCGCAGGGCGGTACAAATCCCTCAGTCAGCAGTTCCTCAACGGCCTGAAGCTGCACATACATGGTGCTCTTGCAGTCCAGAGCGCCGCGGCCGTAGAGATTGCCGTCCTTGACCTGACCACTGTAGGCCGGAACGCTCCAGCCTTCGTCAGAAGCGGGAACCACGTCCTGGTGGCCCATCAGAAGAATTGGTTTCTTTTTCGGGTCGGAACCTTCCCAACGGTACAGAAGCGTTCCGTTCAGGACGGTCTTTCCCAGCTTTTCATGCAGAAGAGGGAAGAGGCGCTCGAGTTCCGCATGAAAACGATAAAAATCGGAAAGATCCTCATACTCATGTTTCGAAACAGTACTTACACGGATCATATCGCCCAATTTCTGTGCTGCAACGTTGCATTCTTCCTGCGTGACTTCCGGCACATAGCTGACGCGCGCGGGAGCTTTGATCAGAACAGCGCGAACCAATGCAACGACAAGACATACGACAAGTGCGGCAATCAGGCAGAGCAAAACATATAGCATGGTTTACTCCTTATCCGCCCGCATGGCGGCCATGTCCTTCTCGATGGGATGGAAGAACACGACAACCAGCATCACGACGGCAATGATCATGGGCACCCAGCCCAGCATGGCATTGATGGTGTTGATAGCAGCAACCGGCTGGGTAGACAGCGCTGCATCAAAGCCGGCGGCGGCAAGCGCACCGGTCATCATCAGGTTTGCACCGGCTTTACTGAGCTTGCTGGCCAGATTATCGCAGGTGCTGACCAGAGAGTCGATACGGCGATGATTCTTCCATTCAATCAGATCAGCAATGTTGTTGCGGTTGGTATTAAACAGAACGAAGGCCAGGGTCATGGCATAGGCAACGGTCAGGGCGTTGACCAGAATTGCACCCATGGAGAACGGGTTGATCACAAACCAGATCTTGCCCAGCACATACACAAGGGCAGAGCTGATCATGGTCTTGCGACGGCCGAGCTTCTTATCAATGGGGATGCTCAGGATGGAGAACACCACGGAAACTACTAAGTACAAAGCCATAATGATCGTCGCTGCCGAGGAAGAGCCGATGACGTATGTAGCATAGTAGTTGATGGTGCTCATGATCAGCAGGTTCAGCATGCCGTAGCAAAGCACATACAGGGTATTCATCACCCAACTGCGACAGCCAAGGAGCATACGGAAGGCAGTAATGATGCCGATCTTGCTCTGATCTTCGCTTTCCTGCTGCACGCGCTCGCGGGTGGTAAAGTAATGGGCAAAGCTGCCGAGAATGCACACAACACCCATCACGATGGCAGCGTAGAAGAAGGCGTTCTTGCCGGGGTCGCCCTGAATGATGTTGCCCGCTTCATCCAGACCGCCGAACAGGTCCAGCAGGGGATACATGGCAACCGCGCCGATGGCAGAACCAATACAGCCGCCCAGGTTGCGGAAGACGTTGATGGATCTGCGGTCTGCGTCAATATTGGTAGCAAGGCTGCCCATGGAGTTATAGGGAATGGCAGCAAAGGTGTTGAACAGCTCAAACAGGAAGTAGATTGCCATGGCGATGCCAAGCTTCAGGCCATAGGCAACATCAAAGCAGGTGAACATCAACACAACAGTAATGGCCCAGGGCACAGCGCACCACAGGGCAAGGGGACGAACCTTTTCGCCGTTCTTAAAACGGTGATTGACCGCCCAGAAGCCCACCAGCGGATCGTTGATGGCGTCCCAGACAATGCCGACGGCGGTGATGATACCGGCATGGGCGATCTTGATGCCCATGACATTGGTCAGGAAGAACAGATAGAACAGATCTTTGAAGTTAAAGACGACGTTACTGGCAGTGGAGAAGGTCATAAAACCCAGTTTTTCCAGTTTGCCAACCTTAGAGGTCTGTGCCTTTGCGGCGTTACGCATGGAACTCACTCTCTTTCTTTCGTTACATCCCGGTTATTATAGCATGCAAACTTCCCGGGGGCAAGGTTTGACGGCAGGAACTTCAGGTGATATACTGAAAATAAGAAAAGGGAGGAATCATTATGATCGTTTTATGGATTATTCTGGGCACAATTTTGGCGCTGCTCTTGGTTCTTGCTTTGAATACGGCGATCAAAACCGCCTCTGCGCGCAAATTAATAGGGGAGCATCCCACCTTTTCCGACAAGGAACTGGAATCGTATGCCCATTCTCTGCGTGAAATGCTGCGGTGCAAGACCGTTTCCGTGAAGGGAAGCTACGATGATACGGAATTTGCCAAACTGCGTGATGTGGTGAAGGAACAATTTCCGCTGCTGCACGAAAAGGCTGAGCGTTACAGCTTTTCCGACGATTGCTGGATCTATAAGATTCCCGGCAAAGATTCTTCGCGCAATATTATGCTGATGAGTCATCATGATGTTGTGGCCGCAACAGAAGAATGGTCCCACGATCCCTTTGGCGGCGAAGTTGTGGATGGTGCGATCTTTGGCCGTGGCGCGGCAGATACCAAGGGCTCTTTGTGTGCCATTCTATTTGCAGCCGAGCAGCTGCTTGCAGAGGGCTTCGTGCCGGAAGTCAACTTCTATATTGGATCGTCCCATAACGAAGAACTGGGTGGAGACGGCATTCCCTCGGCCCTGGCATGGTTCCGTGAACAGGGCATTATCTTTGAAGTTATTATGGACGAAGGCGGCGCAATTGTCGATCCGCCCCTGGGCAACATGAACTGTGAAAAGTGCGCCATGGTCGCCGTGCATGAAAAAGGCCGCTGCAGACTCATCTGCAAGGCAACCACAGAAAGCAGCCACATCAGCCTTACCGGCTACAAGAACAACCCTGTGGAGCGCATGAGCGCCTTCATTCAGGAAATCAGCACCAAAAAGCCTTTTATTCTGCGCCTGAATCCTCAGGTAACGGAAATGTTCCGGCGTCTGGCACCTTATTGTGGGTTTCCCATGAATGTGCTGTTCTGCAACCTATGGCTCTTTGGCGGAATCCTGAAGAAGGTTCTACCCAGCATCAACGCAACAGCCGGCGGTATGGTCGGAACTGTTTGCACCTTCCAGAAGATCGAAGGCGGCATGACGGAGAAAGTCTGCACAGCCAATGCGCTGCTGCGCAATGTCAACGAAGAGGATCTGCGCAAAGATCTGGATGCATTCCGCATGATTGCAAAGAAATACGGTGTGGAAGTGGAGATTGAGAACGAGGAGTATTACGATCCCGCTGATCTTAACTCCGCAGCCTATGCCTACGCCATGGACTGCATCGAAAAAGTGTTCCCGCGCTATCCTGCGGCTCCGTACATTCTTCCGGCCGGCACCGATGCCTGGAAGCTGACGCCCATCTGCAATTGCGTTCTGCGCTTTGCTCCCACCAGAATGTCATCAAAGCAGTTGGCAAGCATTCATGCTGTGAACGAAAACATTGATGTCTCCGCCATCGCGGAAGCTGCTGCATTTTACAAGTACTTTGTAAAGAACTACAAATAAGATTGACCGGCTCACCGATGGGTGAGCCGGTTTCTTTTTAGCGATCGAAGGCGGGATTCATGAAATAGACGTTCTTCATATTCAGGCGCTCGCGCAGCTTTTCAATGGCCTCGCCGAAGCGCTGGAAGTGCACAACCTCCCGCTCCCGCAGGAAGCGCAGCACGTCGTTGACGTCCGGATCATCGGAAAGGCGCAGCAGATTGTCATAGGTTGTGCGAGCTTTCTGCTCTGCCGCCAAATCTTCCGTCAGGTCTGTGATGGGATCGCCCTTTACCTGCATGGTAGCGGCACTCCAGGGATAACCACCGGCTGCCTGGGGATACACGCCCGTGGTGTGATCCACGAAGTAGGGGGCAAACTCGCTGGTCTCGATCTGAGCGTCAGTAAGATTCCGGGTCAGCTGATGCACGATGGAGCTGACCATCTCCAGATGCCCAAGTTCCTCTGTGCCAATGTCCGTCAAAAGCGCCTTCAATTCCGGTGTCGGCATGGAAAAGCGCTGGCTGAGATAGCGCAGAGAAGCACCCAATTCGCCATCAGGGCCGCCGTACTGGCTGATAATCACAGACGCCAGTTTCGGATTGGGCCGATCAATCTTGACAGGGTATTGCAATTTCTTTTCATAAATGAACATCTTTTCAGCCCTCCTTGTTTGCCTTGTATTCCCAGGGCCACGGATCCTTCGTCCAGTCAAACTGTTCGCTGCCGCCGGCGTTGCGCAGCTGCAGCGGTCCACAGCGACGTTCGTATTCTTTCATGCCCTCGTCATAGAGTTTTGCATACTTCTCAAAGAGCGCCAGCGCTTCCTTGTCTTTTCTGTGAGTATCCAGATACATGCCAAGCTCTGTCAGAGCAAAGCTCAATGCCTGCAGCTCCGCCAGGGGCGTGTTTTTCTCCTTGGTGTTAACCATGCCCATAAACGGCAGATCAAGGCCGGGGAACAGGGTTCCGCGAATCAGGCCCTGGTCCAGTTCGTACTTGCGGCTGCCCTCTCGCTGGAACGGAACATAAGGATTTGCCAACGGAGCGTTTTCCGGCAGGATGCCGGTCAATTCCTTCGGCAGCGTTGCGGAATCGTTTTTCCTCTTCATCATCGTCGCAGCCTCAACCGCCGGCTGGTCGTCCATCAGCTGCGGCCTGTTGAACGCGTCGTCATCCCTTGGCGGACGAGGAGTGATGCGCGGACGCAGTGATTGCGTATTCTGATCCAAGCAAATGCCTCCTTCAGCGTTTTGGAACCGAGGTTCCACGACATTTTATGACACAGCTGATATCTGTGTGCAAAGTTTTGCTTTGCTCAGAAATACTCTCGTGCTATAATGGAGAAAATGGGCATAGGCTTCTTTGGAGGTGTTTGTCCATGTTTCGAATTCCGAACCGAACACTGGTTTTATTTGCAGCCGTTATTTTACTCACTGCAGCTCTGAGTGGTATATGGATCAGAAAGACTTCTGTTGCAGTGTCGCTAGAAAGTATGCCCGAGTCTTACGTTTTTGTTCTCGATGCCGGGCATGGCGGCGAGGATGGCGGTGCCTGTACAGCCGATGGCGTGCAGGAAAGCGGCATCAATCTGGCCGTGACCCGAAAGCTGGACGATCTGATGCACCTGCTGGGCATGGACACCGTCCTGGTTCGGCGGGATGATACGGCAATCTATTCGCCCGGCTGCAAAACGTTTTCGGAGAAAAAAGTCTCGGATCTTCACAACCGCGTGAAACTTGTGAACGAAACGATCCGAGGTTTTCTGGTTTCCATACACCAGAATCAATTCCCGGAGTCAAAGTACTCCGGCGCGCAGGTGTTTTATAACGCCATTGCACCTGCAGAGGAGCTGGCTAACTTGCTGCAAACCAGGCTTGCTGCCTCTTTGGATCCCGGAAACAACCGGAAGGCAAAGGGCGCCGCTGATACGATCTTTCTGATGCGGGAAATTACAAACCCCGGTATTCTTGTGGAGTGCGGTTTTCTATCCAATCCGCAGGAAGCAGAAAAGCTGCAAACCTCTCAATACCAAACGAAACTCGCGCTGGTCATCGCATCGGCGCTTTACGAGCTTGCACCAAAGGAGATACAGGAGAATGAAATCTAAAACCGTCTATGTCTGCACGGAATGCGGCAACGAAACCATGAAATGGCAGGGCAAATGTTCCGCCTGCGGCGCCTGGAATACCATTGTGGAATTCAAGGAATCCTCTGCAAAAAAGGCATCCGGCGGCAGTTCGGGCTTTGTGGCCAGGACTCCTCAGCGCCTGCATGAGATCACCGGCACCGGCGAGCTTCGCTTTTTTACCGGCATGGGAGAACTTGATCGCGTGCTGGGCGGCGGTGCTGTGAAGGGATCTTTGGTTTTGGTCAGCGGTGCACCGGGTATCGGCAAATCCACCCTGCTGCTGCAAATCTGCGAGCAGATTTGCAAGGAGCAGTCTGTTCTCTACATCTCCGGTGAGGAATCCGAGCATCAGCTGAAACTGCGCGCGGATCGCTTGCAGGTACATACGGATAAGTTGTTCGTTCTCTCGGAAACCAATCTTGGCAATGCGCTGGAAGCAATCAGCGCCCTGGATCCTGAGGTGGTTATCATTGACTCGGTACAGACCATGTACCGCCCGGAAAACGATTCTGCCCCCGGCAGCGTCAGCCAGGTCAAGGACTGCACCATGATACTGATGCAGCTGTGCAAACAGACAGGGGTGACGGTATTCGTCGTTGGCCACGTGAACAAAGAAGGTTCCATTGCAGGTCCGAAGGTATTGGAGCACATGGTAGACTGCGTTCTGTACTTTGAAGGCGAACGAACCAACAGCTATCGTCTGCTGCGCGCTGAGAAGAACCGCTTTGGCTCCACCAATGAAATCGGCGTCTTTGAAATGGACGAATCCGGTCTGGTGGAGGTACCAAATCCCTCGGAAATGCTGCTCTCGGGTCGCCCAAAGGGAACGCCTGGCACCTGTGTTGCCTGCGTGATGGAGGGCAGCCGTCCCATTCTGGCAGAAGTGCAGGCGCTTGTGGCGCGCACGACCTTCAACGTGCCTCGCAGAACTTCCGTGGGCATTGACTACAACCGCATGAATCTGTTGCTGGCGGTGATGGAAAAGCGTGCAGGGATGAATCTTTCTGCTTTTGATGCTTATGTAAATGTCATTGGTGGTCTGACGCTGGATGAGCCTGCCTCCGATCTTCCTGTTGTCATCGCAATTGCTTCTTCCGGCAGAGATCAGGCGGTGGATGAACACCTGGCCGCCATCGGCGAAGTCGGTCTAACCGGCGAACTTCGCGCCGTGAGCAATTTGCAGCAGCGGCTCAGCGAACTCTCCCGTCTCGGTTTCAAGCGCTGTATTATTCCCCGACAGGGAACCGCGGATATTACTGCTCCCGAAGGCTTGACGTTACTGCGCGCCAGAAACATCCGCGAAGCGGTAGAAGCTGCTCTTGTGGACAAAGAACCGTAACAAAAAGACCTGATACCGAGGTATCAGGTCTTTTCTTATTCATCACGCATTTTGTGGCGAAAACAAATCACAGCCAGAATGCACAATACGATCGCCCAGCAGATGACCCAGATCAGATCTGGTAACACCTCACGCAAATCGCCACGCATTACAGCTCTTCCGGCTTCCACTGCTCTGGCAAATGGCATGGAAAAGGCAATGCGTCTGAACGTCCTTCCCATCAGATCCAGACTGAACCAGGTGCCCGACAACCAGGCACTCAGGTTGGTGAGCAGCGCGCCGCACAGACCACCTACTTGCTTTTCGTTCATGATGCTGCCGCACAGAAGGCCCAGAGCTATGAACACCAGCGCCGTTGGGATCAGAACCACAATTGTCAGGAAAACATTCCAGGAAAAAGGAAGTCCGAGAATCATTGCGACAACAAAACAAACGGCCATCTGTACAATGGAAAGAGGCAGTAGGGGAAGGGTATAACCCAGGATAAAATCAGCTGCACGCATAGGGGACGTATAAAGCCGCAGCATAAACGCGGTTGTGCGATCTCTGGAGATGAGTTGAGCAGAAAACAGCGAAATAAACGAGAGTCCGAACACAGCAATGCCCGGCGTAAGGGAGGGCAGCGCAAACAGCTCCACAGGAATGTTAGCCTGAATCAATGACAAAAGCAGCAACACGACAACAGGAAAGCCGATGCCAAACAGAACCGTCAACGGATCACGTAGCATCTCTTTCAAACATCTACGGGCAAAGCAGAGCATCATTTTGCCTCACCGCCTTTCTCATTGAGCGCAAGAAAAGCATCTTCCAATGAATCTGTTTCGGTCTGAGCTTTGAGCTGCTCTACCGTTCCCAAGGCGCGGAGTCGGCCTTTGGACATAATTGCAATCCGGTCACAAAGAGCCTCGGCCTCTTCCAGATAATGGGTCGTCAGTACAATGGTCACCTTTCCCTTCAAGCTGCGGATCGCATTCCACAGTTCACGGCGGGCCAAAACATCCAGACCCAGGGTAGGCTCATCCAGGAAGAGCACCTTCGGATTTGAGATCAATGCCATGGCAATGGAGAGTCTGCGCTGCCAGCCACCGGAGAGCGTTTTTGCCCGGGAAGCTGCAATTTCCTGAAGGCCAAACTCCTCAAGCACTCGTTCCGTCATATCTTTCGCATCTTTGCGAGAGTAGCCGTGCACACCACAAATCAGTTCCAGATTTTCCCGAACATTCAAATTGGGAGCAACCGCGGTCTGTTGGGGAGAAACCGCAATGATTCTCTTCACCTCGATCGGATCCGTCGTAACATCGTATCCGCCCACCAAAGCGGTCCCGGAAGTGGGGCTGCTCAAACAGCTGAGGAGCTTGATTGTGGTCGTTTTGCCAGCACCGTTCACACCCAGAAGAGCAAACAGTTCACCTTCGTGGATCTCAAGATTGAGTTGATCCACAGCAGTCAGTTTGCCGTACTGCTTTGTTAGATTCTCAAGTCTGATCATCTTCGTCATCTTCTTTCTTTGCGGGAATGGGACTCAGGTCAGAGTAGGTGATCCCATTTCGATCAAAGGCCGCATCTGCCACACGCCGGAAGAAACCGGTACGCTCAATGGCAATGCCGCGATTGGCATCTGCCAGGATAATCACATTATCCCCGGGTTCGATTCCGAACATCTCCCGCACTTCCTTGGGGATCACGATCTGTCCCTTGGGACCGACCTTTGCCGAGCCCATATAAAGCTGCTGTCCAAATGCATCTTTCATTTTTTCACCTCAATTGTAATACTAGTATAACTTGTATAACCATTATATCAGTCCGTTTCCGATAAGTCAAGAAAAAACCACCCGTACCAAAGTACGGGTGGTTACGGTTATTCCGATTCAAATTTGGAGAGGGGATTGGCCTCGGCTGCGATACGCAGCTCGGTGTTTTCAATGTGCGTGTAGACCTCGGTGGTGTTCAGATGCTCATGCCCCAGAACTTCCTGCACCGTCTTGACATCCACGCCATTGGAGAGCATCAAAGTCGCTGCCGTATGGCGCAGCTTATGCGCCGAGAGGGTAGAGGCGTCCAATCCCGCTGCAAGAAGATGCTTCTTCACAAGGCGATGCACCGCTGTAACGCTGATGCGGTTTTTATCCCGGGAACCAAAGAGAGCCTTGTTGTCTGTCAAAACCATCTTTTCCCGAATGGGTAGATACGCGTCAATAGCCCGGCGGCAGGCAGAGCCCATGAACACAATGCGCTCCTTATTGCCTTTGCCCACCACGCGGATTCGATCTTCAGAAATATCTGTCAGATTCAGGCCGACCAGCTCTGAGCGACGGATGCCGCAATTGAGGAAAATCATTAAAATGGCGTAATCTCGCTCCTTGTTGGGGCCGTCAACAGCATTCAAAAGTGCCCGAGATTGTTCCAAAGTCAGGTATCTTGGCAGACTTTTGCGTAGTTTTGGATACTCAAAATCCTGAACCGGGTTGGTATCCAACTGTTTTGTTCGTACTGTTAAGTATTTATAGAAGGATTTAATTGCCGAGAGTTTTCGGGCACGAGCAGCAGAACCAATGCCTTTGTCATTGCTGGCACCGTCCGGATCCCTTGGCCGATTGTTGGCCAGGAAGGAGAGAAAGTCGTAGATATCTGTTGTGGAGATGGAACGAATAAAGTTCAGATCCACAGCTTTGATAGAAAGCTCATCCAGATTCGTGGAATAGGGCATCTCGTGTTTAACCATCCACATAAAGCGGAAAAACAGACGAAGATCCAAATAGTATTCCTGAATTGTCATTTGGGATTGGCCTTTGATCGTATCATGGTAGGCCAGAAACTCGCGCAGGATCTGCGGGCAATCGGTAAAGTCAGGCATAATTACACCACCGGCTTCAATTTCAGATACTGCCAGCCAGAGGGAAGTGGCGGCTGCTCTGTAAATCCATTATAACACATGAACATCTCGAACGCAACAAAATAAAAATTTTGTTGCGTTCAAAGCGGATTATTAATGGCAGTTGGCTTTCAAGGGGTCCCTCGAAAGCGCAATGTGCCTTCCAAGGCCCTTATAAGGCCCAACTGCCAACGCCTGCTCAGAATAAGGCGGATTCAATACTATAAATAGGCATTGCTCATTTTTGATTCATCTTCAGTTCGATTGTCTTACACTGCACGATCAGATCATACGCACTAAATCCTCTGCCGCTTAGTAAGATGTGCAGCTCATACTCATTTTTATTTCTCTTAGCTCGGAAAAGCTCATGGTAAAGCCAATGCAGATCTTCCGGCCAGCAATCCATTGTTAATACCTTTGCGTTATGCAGCACCAGTTGATCTGCGCCCCAGCCGTAGTCCTTAAACCGCAGCACCATTGTGTGATCTTCTGTCAGAATGAGCTGTTCAATTTCCTGATCGTGCAGACGAATCAGCTGCTGCGGAATTTCAGAATCTATATTCTGCTTTTCAAATTCTTTTTGATACGCTTCCGATATTAAGTTAGCATGCGAACTATCCATCTTTCTACTGGCGATAGAACTGTAAACTTCTTTTGTTAGAAAGCGCATCGTTTCATCTCCTTGATATAAAAAATGGAGCAAGCTTAGCTTGCTCCAAAATCTGGTGGAAACGACCGGGCTCGAACCGATGACCTCCTGCGTGTGAAGCAGGCGCTCTCCCTGCTGAGCTACGCTTCCATCTCAATTGCCTGAGTATTATATCAGGTCTTTTTCAAAAAATCAAGCAGTATTTCTGCGTTTCGTTTTTTCCTTGACAGAGGTTTCAAAAGCACATACAATTATTTTAATTCAATCTATTCTGAGGTGTATTATGATCGATCTGTATTCCCCTGCCAAGCTTGGCAGTCTGAATGTAAAGAATCATTTCATCCGTGCGGCCTGTTGGGAAAAGACCGCGGAAAACGGTGTTCCTGCCCAGGCTGTTTACGATCACTACGAGGATCTGTGCAAAGGCGGCATCGGCACCATTCTGACCGGTTTTACAACCGTTGACCCTGTGGAGCATCCTGCTGCCAACATGCTGGGCATGCATGACGATTCTCTGGTGGATACTTATCGTCCCTTGATTGAGATGGTACACAGCTATAATGTGCGCATCGTCTGCCAGATCGTCTACGGCGGCGCCTGCGGTCCTGCCAACAAAGGAAACGATCACGTCTTTGCACCCTCTGCCATTCAGCACCCCGGCACCGGCATTATGCCCGTGGAAATGACGGAAGATGATATGAGCTTCCTGGCCGATGAGTTTGCCGCTGCAGCCAGCCGCTGTAAGGCCGCCGGTTTTGACGGTGTGGAGCTGCACGCAGCCCATGGCTATCTGCTCAGCCAGTTCCTGTCTCCGGATAAAAACATCCGCACTGACGCCTATGGCGGCAGCATCGAAAACCGTGCTCGTTTCCTGTGCATGGTTGCTCGTCGGGTGCGCGAAGCGGTAGGCGATGATTTCCCCATCTGGGCTAAGATCAACTCCTCCGACGCCGGTGAAAACGGCCTGACGGAGGCAGACAGCCTGGTTGCATCCCAGCTGCTGCTCCAGAACGGCGTGGATGTCATTGAAGTCAGCGGCGGTAATCTGATGCAGGATGCTTCGACTCCAGAGAGTCAGTCTTACTTCCGCGGCTATGCAGCCGAGCTTAGAAAGCTGACCGGAGCCCCTGTGATTCTCACCGGCGGTAACCGTTCTCTTGCTGTGATGCAGAAAATTGCCGATGAAACCGACGTACAGTTCTTTGGTTTTGGACGCCCCATCTGCCAGGATCCTGCCTATGTGATGACTTTAAAGGAGAACGCCTGAGCATGAAACAGCTTCTTTTATTTCCCTTGCTCCGTTACCCGACTCTGATTGGTCTGGAACAGAAACTGGAGAAACTTTCCAATGAGGGTAAGAATCTGGATACCATGGGCATGCAAAATTCTCTGCTTTTGACCCTCTTCCCTACTCAAAGCCGTAATTTCCGCTTTGCTGTGGATTATAATAAGAACGCACTTCCTTCCTATCGAGACCAGTGGGAAAGCCTTGGTTGGGAACTATGCGCACACCTTTCAGGCTATTTCATCTGGCGGACTCCGCTCACCGGCAGTGAGCCAAAACTGCCGCAGCGTGATCTTCTAGTTGCAAGGCGCAAAAAATTAGCGAGTTCTTTCCGTACCTGTGCCTACATTTTCCTGGCTGCAGCTCTGGTTCTTGCCATCGGCATTGGCCTGCTGATAGCAAACGCCCATGCAGATAAATGTATTCCAATTCTGCTGGAAATGGCAGTAGTTTTACTGATTGTCTGGTATTTCCTGTGGTCATCTCGTAAGATGAGAAGAAGTATTTAAGTCGATGACAGCAAAAGAAAGAAGTTGCATTACGCAACGATTCCCTCTTTTGCTGTCATTTTTTGTGCATTTTGTACAAACAATGCTTAAAAATTACCCGTCGTGTTACAATTCTTTTGGATTGCGTAAAAGCGGAAAATGCTGTATATTAACCGTGGATAAAAATGCTCTTTTCGCGGCGGATTTGCGAACTTCTGTCTAAAGTCGGAAATATGCAAAAGCAACAGTTCCTTATTTTTCATATTTGGACTATTTTTCCGATTTTTCAGATTTTCCCGAAAATCTAAATTCTTTGGTTTCGGTTTTCAATTCGTTGCCAAAAGCAACAATCCAACTCAATTCGTTTTCAAAAGCAAATTTGGATATAAGGAGTAAACACATGAAAAAGTATGTCTATCTGTTTTCTGAAGGCAACGGCTCCATGCGTGAACTGCTGGGCGGCAAGGGTGCTAACCTGGCCGAAATGACCAATCTGGGCATGCCCGTTCCCCGCGGCTTCACCATCACCACCGAGGCCTGCACCCAGTACTACGAAGACGGCCGCACCATCAACGAAGAGATCGAGTCCCAGATCATGGACTACATCAAGAAGCTGGAGTGGACCACCGACAAGAAGTTCGGCGACATGAACAACCCCCTGCTGGTTTCCGTTCGTTCCGGCGCCCGCGCTTCCATGCCCGGTATGATGGATACCATTCTGAACCTGGGTCTGAACGACAAGGTTGTTGAGTCTTTCGCCAAGAAGACCAAGAATCCTCGTTTCGCTTATGACTCCTACCGCCGTTTCATCCAGATGTACTCCGACGTCGTCATGGAAGTTGGCAAGAAGTACTTCGAGCAGCTCATCGACGAGATGAAGGAAAAGCGCGGCGTCACCCTGGACACCGAGCTGACCGCCCGTGACCTGAAGGAACTGGCCGAGATGTTCAAGGCCGAGTATAAGGCCAAGCTGGGTACCGACTTCCCCCAGGATCCCAAGGAGCAGCTGATGGGCGCCATCAAGGCCGTCTTCCGCAGCTGGGATAATCCCCGCGCCAACTACTATCGCCGTATGAACGACATCCCCTCTTCCTGGGGTACTGCTGTTAACGTGCAGGAAATGGTCTTCGGCAACATGGGCGAGACCTCCGGCACCGGCGTTGCTTTCACCCGTAACCCCGCCACCGGCGAGAAGAAGCTGTTCGGCGAATTCCTGATGAATGCCCAGGGCGAAGACGTCGTTGCCGGCGTCCGTACTCCCCAGACCATCGATCAGCTGGCTGAGGTCATGCCTGAGGTTTATGAGCAGTTCACTCAGATCTGCGACAAGCTGGAGTATCACTACCGTGATATGCAGGATATGGAGTTCACCATTGAGAACAAGAAGCTGTTCATGCTGCAGACCCGTAATGGCAAGCGTACCGCTGCTGCCGCTCTGAAGATCGCCTGCGATCTGGTGGACGAAGGCATGATTACCGAAGAAGAAGCTGTCTGCATGATCGATCCGAAGAGCCTGGACAGCCTGCTGCATCCCATGTTCGACGCCGACTCCCTGAAGGCTGCTACCCCCATCGGCCAGGGCCTGGCTGCCTCCCCCGGCGCTGCCTGCGGCCAGGTGGTCTTCACTGCTGAAGACGCCACCGAGTGGGGCAAGGAAGGCAAGAAGGTCGTTCTGGTCCGTCTGGAAACCTCTCCCGAGGACATCGAGGGCATGAACTACGCCCAGGGCATCCTGACCGTTCGCGGCGGTATGACCAGCCACGCTGCTGTCGTCGCCCGCGGCATGGGCACCTGCTGTGTCTCCGGCTGCGGCGCCATCAAGATGGACGAAGAGAACAAGACCTTCGAGCTGGCCGGTAAGGTCTACAAGGAAGGCGACTGGATCTCCATCGACGGTTCCACCGGTAACATCTACGGCGAAGCCATTGCCACCACCGAAGCCACCATCGCCGGCGAATTTGGCCGCATCATGGCTTGGGCCGACAAGTTCCGCAAGCTGCAGATTCGCACCAATGCCGATACCCCGCGCGACGCTACTACAGCTCTGAACTTCGGTGCCGAAGGCATCGGCCTGTGCCGTACCGAGCATATGTTCTTCGAGGCTGACCGCATTGCCGCCATCCGTGAGATGATCGTCTCTGAGACTGTTGAGCAGCGCGAGAAGGCTCTTGCCAAGCTGCTGCCCTATCAGCAGGGCGACTTCGAGGCCATCTACGAGGCCATGAAGGGTAACCCCGTTACCATCCGTCTGCTGGATCCCCCCCTGCATGAGTTCGTTCCCACCGATCCCGACGACATCAAGGCTCTGGCCAAGGAAATGAAGATCTCTGAAGAGCACCTGCAGAGCGTCATCTCTTCCCTGCACGAGTTCAACCCGATGATGGGTCATCGTGGCTGCCGTCTGGCTGTCACCTATCCCGAGATCGCCAAGATGCAGACCACTGCAATCATCAAGGCCGCTCTGGCTGTCCGTGCCCGTCGTCCGGCTTGGAAGATCGAGCCCGAAATCATGATCCCGCTGGTTGGCGAGGTCAAGGAGCTGGACTTCGTAAAGAGTGTCATTGATCAGGCTGCTAAGGAACTGATCGAAGAGGCCGGCAGCGACATGAAGTACAAAGTTGGCACCATGATCGAGATCCCGCGCGCTGCTCTGACCGCGGACGTCATTGCCAAGTCCGCTGAGTTCTTCTCCTTCGGCACCAACGACCTGACCCAGATGACCTTCGGCTTCAGCCGTGACGATGCCGGCAAGTTCCTGCCGTCCTACTACGACCGCAAGATCTACGAGTCTGATCCGTTTGCCAAGATCGACCAGATCGGCGTTGGTCGCCTGGTGAAGATGGCTTCCGAGCTGGGCCGTGAGACCCGTCCCGACATCAAGCTGGGCATCTGCGGCGAGCATGGCGGCGACCCCTCCACTGTGGAATTCTGCCACAAGATCGGTCTGACCTATGTCTCCTGCTCCCCGTTCCGCGTTCCCATCGCTCGTCTGGCTGCTGCTCAGGCTGCGATCAACAACAAGTAAGTTTTTAGAAGAAGAGCCTCCCAAAAGGCGGGTGCTCATAAGACAGCTTCAGTCCCGGCAGTAATGTCTGCCGGGACTGTTCTTGCATATATTGAAGCCATATGATATGATTAAACAAATCGATAAATCGGAATTTGACAAAGGAGTGTGATTGTATGAAAAGATTGGTTACATTACTCTTGCTTTTGGTTTGCATACTTGCTTTGGCTGGTTGTGGTAGCAAGTTGGTAGAAGGGTCAGAAAAAACTTATTCTGGAACAGTTACCGATAGAGCAATGAGTGTTGTAAACGAAGGAAATAGACAAAGTCGTGCATACATCACAATTTCTACTGATGAAGAAGATATTTGCCTTTGGCTTACAAAGGATTGCGAAACCAATGCCAAAATTGGAGATAAAGTAATTGTGGAAAGTGCAATCGAAGAACAAACAAACTTGCTTGTAGCAACAAGTGTTACAGTTGAGTAAATTCCAATTTGTCGAACTGATAAAGGGCGCACTTCTATACACCTTTCGGTGTATTGTGCGATCTGCGATTTCGCACCGCACCAAAGCCTCCCTTGTGTAAAGGGAGGTGGCACGGCGTAAGCCGTGACGGAGGGATTGTCATGCAGTCAAAGTACAATAAGCAGTTGGTTCCTTTGGCAAAACAGCTGCGAAAAGAAATGACCAGGGAAGAACGGCACCTATGGTATGATTTTCTGCGTTCCTACCCTGTCCGTTTTTCCAGGCAAAAGGTGCTGGGAAAATATATCGCCGATTTCTATAGCGCAGAAGCAAAACTCGTCATTGAGTTGGACGGTTCTCAACACTATGAGGATAGAAACGTTAAAAAAGATGCAGACCGCACCGCTTTTCTGGAGGGGTATGGTCTGAGAGTCATTCGTATTCCCAACAACGAAGTCGGCAGAAATTTCCGTGGAGTTTGTGAGTATATCGATGCTGCGGTAAAGCAATCCCTTAGTCAGCTTCGCTGACAGCTCCCTTTACACAAGGGAGCCCTGGGCGCTGCCGCGCCAGTGCGTAACATAAAATCCGACCTATGATTGCAACCATAGGTCGGATTAACTGTTTTACGAACACCCCGCAAACGGGAGGCTCTTTTTTTATAACATCATTCCTTCTAACTGAAGCAGGAACCGTTTACGATCCAAACCTCCCCCATAGCCTGTGAGGCTTCCGTCTGCGCCGATCACGCGATGACAGGGAATTGCGATACTCAAGGGATTTCTCCCCACAGCGCCGCCCACAGCCCGGGCAGAGACGTTTTTGCCTGTTTGATCAAGCAGGACTTTCGCAATCTGTCCGTAGCTAACTGTTTGCCCGTATGGTATTTTCCTTAATTGTTCCCACACAGAACGCTGGAAAGCAGATCCGAATGTTCTGATTGGGAAATCAATTGTCGGCTTATTCCCTGCGAAGTATTCCTCCAACCAATTCTCCAGAATTCTTTGCATGGGATGATCTGCTTCTATGACGTTCTGTGGCAAGCCATAAAGATAGAATCTGGCATCCTCAAACCACAAGCCGCATACGGAATCGTCTGTGCAGGCAAGCGTCAGCGGCCCCACAGGCGAATGTGTTTTCTTTATGAATATTGACTCGTTCATAACGCACCTCTTTCTTGACGCAAAGAACATTGCTCGCTATAATATAAAAGGATGATTTGATATATCAATCATTCACAAGCAAACTACGAAAGGACCTAATCGCATGGATAAAGCACCGCTGAACATCAAAAAAATCGTTCGCTTCGGCGACGACAATCCGTTCTTCTTCCCCTCGCCTGCCTTCGACAAGATCGAAGACTTTGGCGATCCCAAGGCCCGTTGGAATCCTCGCCTGCTGGCTGATTACGGCAGAAACGTCTATAAGGACGGCGTCTGCATCGGTTATTGCCTGGATGTCCGCATCCCCGGCTATCGCGCGCTTCCCATGAACCAGATCGAAGCCATCGGCTTCGAGGTGGACGGCCAGTGGATCCCGGACGAAGTAAAGTACGTCTGGTACGAAGGCCGCGATTTCCCCCTGTCTGATCTTGGCACTGGTCTGTTTGACAACAACTGGATGTGGAAGTATCAGGACTACCTGCGTATCTTCCTGGCTATTCCCGGTGGCATCGAGCAGGATGTGCATCACGTGAAGTACGGCGTCGCTCTTCGTGACCATTATAACACAAGAGCCTGCTGCGAAAAAGACATTACCATTCTTTGAGAGGAGTACAAGAAATGAAAGAAGATATCAAGCTCGGCGTATCCCTGTATTCCTATCAGGAAGCCATCTGGCGTGGTGATATGGACCTAGTCGGCGCTCTGACCGCCATTCGCGGTGCAGGCGGCACGGGTGTGGAACTGTTCGGCGAAACACTGATCCCCACCTTCCCCTATGTTTCCGATGCATTCTTGAACGAGTGGTTCCAGGCGCTGCATGACACCGGCATTGAGCCCGTCTGCTACGAGCACTTTGCTGACCGCCGTTTCTGGAAAGATCCCAACAAGTACTTAAACGATGACGAAATCTTTGATGTAACCATGCAGTATCTGCGCTCTGCCAAGAAGCTGGGCTGCAAGTTCATCCGTCTGAGCCACACCGGCCACAACGGCATGTGGGGCGGCCACACTCCGCAGATGACCACCGTCAACGCTGAGACCTTCGCCCGCCTGCTGCCCTACGCAGAAGAAATGGGCGTGAAGATGGCTCTGGAAGTTCACGCACCCGGCCTGCTGGAGGACGGCGGCAATGACGACTTCCTTGATGCCATTGAAAAGACTGGCTGCTACGAAGGCGGCGGTCTGATGCTGGACTTCTCCGGGCTGTTCCGCGATATGTCCCCCATGGAGGAGGAAAACTATGTTCGCCGCGGTGCCAAGCGCGAGATCATTCAGTATCTGCGTGCGATGTCCCGCAAGGCCTACACCTTCGACGGCAACAACGATGTGGATTGGGACGAGGTCGAGGCCAAGATCAAGGAAATGGGCGCCAGCGACATTGAAATGAACATTCTCACCGGCGCAAACTTCTTTGGCATGAATGCCCTGAACAAGAAGAACATCACCCCGCCCGCTACGGTGCAGGAGTATGCTTCCCGCCTGTGCTACGTCCACGGTAAGCTCTACTGGATCGACGAAGATCTGACGTGCGACGAGGTGGACTATCCTCGTTACATCAAGGCTCTGGTGGATGGCGGTTATAAGGGCTACATTTCTACTGAGCTGGAAGGCCAGCGCTCCGTTCCTCACACCCTCAACGAGGTTCTGTTGGTCAAGCGTCAGCATCAGCTGATTCGCCGCTGCCTGGCAGAATGCTAAATAAATAGCAAAACGCCCCGACTCATCTGAGTCGGGGCGTTCTTAACAGCAATTAGTGCTTTGCCTCGAAATCCTTCAGGAAATCGACCAGTGCCTCAACGCCTTCCTTGGGCATGGCGTTGTAGATGGAAGCGCGCAGACCGCCCACGGAGCGGTGGCCCTTCAGGTTGTCAAAACCAGCAGCCTTGGTGGCGGCAACGACTTCTGCATCCAGCTCAGCAGACTCAGTGACGAAGGGAACGTTCATCAGGGAGCGGAACTGCTTCTCAACGGTGCCGTTGAACATGGAGCTTGCATCCAGGAAGTCATACAGAACCTTAGCCTTTTCTTCGTTGCGGCGGTTCATCTCTTCCAGGCCGCCGATCTTCTTCAGGTACTTGAACACTTCACCACAGACGTAAATGGCCCAGCAGTTGGGAGTGTTGTACATGGAGTCGTTGTCGGCATGAATCTTGTAGCTCATGTAAGTGGGAACATACTCGGGCAGCTGATCGGTGATCAGATCCTCGCGCATGATGACGATGGACAAACCGGCAGGACCGACGTTCTTCTGTACGCCGCCGTAGATGACGCCATAGTCAGCGACATTAACGGGCTTGGACAGGAACATGGAGCTCTGGTCGGCAACCAGGATCTTACCCTTGGTGTTGGGCAGATCACGGAAGGTAGTGCCGTGAATGGTCTCGTTCTCGCAGATGTAAACGTAGTCAGCGTCCTCGGAAATGGGCAGATCGGAAACATCGGGAATGTAAGAATAGTTCTTATCCTTGCTGGAAGCGATCAGGTTGATCTTGCCATACTTCTTGGCCTCGGCATAAGCCTTGTTGGACCAGGCGCCGGTGACGATATAATCAGCAACATTGTTCTTCATCAGGTTCATCGGCAGCATAGCGAACTGCAGAGTGGCGCCGCCCTGAACGAACATGACCTTGTAGTTTTCAGGAATACCCATCAGATCTCTCAGGTTGGCCTCAGCCTCACCAATGATCTTTTCATAGACCTTAGAACGATGGCTCATCTCCATAACACTCATGCCGCTGCCTTCGTAGTTGAGCATGTTGTCACGCACAGACTCCAGAACTTCCACAGGAAGCATGGATGGGCCGGCGGAGAAATTATAAACGCGATCGTACTTCATAGTTGTTGACCTCCTTGAACTATCGCAGGGACTCCCCTGCTACCCCCACAAGGGCTTCAATTATTACGGAGATTATAGCGCCAATTCTTTGCCTTGTCAATCACTTTATCAAAATAAAGGAATAAAGTAAACCGGCATAGTCCATACTATGCCGGTTCTTGATTATTTGCCTTCTTTCAGGAACTTCTCCAGTCGATCCAGACCGGCCTTGATGTTCTCCATGCTGGTGGCATAGCTCCAACGAACGTACTGCGGTGCAGCAAAGGACGTTCCGGGAACAACACAAACGAGGCCATGCTGCAGGAAAAGCTCTGCAAAGGTGTCGGCACCGTCAACCGTCACGCCGTAGAGCTGCTTGCCCATCAGGTCCTTCAGGTTCATCATCACGTAGAATGCACCCTCGGGCATCAGGCAGCTGACACCTTCAATCTGATTCATGCGCTCCACCAGATAATTGCGGCGCTGCTCAAAAGCGGCCTTCATTTCATAAACAGCATCCTGCGGGCCGGTCAGAGCCTCCACCGCGCCCCACTGGGCAAAGGTGGCCGGGGCACCGGTGGAATGGCTGACATAGCGACTCATGACACCGGTGATCTCCTTATTGGCCAGAGAGTAGCCAATACGCCAGCCGGTCATGGCATAAGACTTGGAAACGCCGTTGATCAGAACCGTCAGGTTCTTGATTTCCTCGCCCAGGGAGGCAAAAGAAGTAAACGGCTTATCATCATAGACAAGAGTGTAGTAAATCTCGTCAGCAATGACGTAGATGTTGTGCTTCACACAGATCTCGGCAATTTCACGGAGCTCTGCTTCAGAGTAGAGCATGCCGGTTGGGTTAGACGGGTTGTTGAGGATCAGGCACTTGGTGCGATGGGTGATCGATTCCTTGAACTGCTCCACCGTCATCTTGAAACCGGTTTCCTCGGTGGTCTTAATGACAACGGGATAACCGCCTGCCAGACGGATCATTTCGATATAGCTGACCCAGTAAGGCGCGGGAAGAATAATCTCATCACCGACATTAATCAGCGCCTGCAGAGCCAGGAACACATTGTGCTTTGCGCCACTGGCAATGCAAACGTTCTCGGCAGTATAGTCAAGACCCAGGTCTTCCTTCATGCGGTAACAGACCGCCTGCTTCAGTTCAGCAAGGCCGCTGGCGGCAGTATACTTGGTTTTGCCGTCCATCAAGGCGCGAATTGCAGCCTGGGTAATGTGATCGGGTGTATTAAAATCGGGCTCACCTGCACCAAAACCAACAACATCAATGCCGTCAGCGCGCATTTTCTTAAACTGGGAGTCAATGGCCAAAGTGGCGGATGCGCGGGCGGAGGAAGCAACAGAAGACAAACTCTGCATGAGATCGTTCCTTTCCATAATTGCAAGATAATACTACAACAGTATAGTCAACAACTTGCAAAAAATCAAGAGAAAGACGACTCATGCAGAGCTTTTCATCAAAAGTATGCAATTTCCAAAAAATGAAAATTCAAATTGTGTATAATTTAGTCAATTTTTCAAGCCTGCCGCACGCAGAATACGCAGGATGACCGGGCAGAGTACCACATTGATGGCCATTTCCACGATAAAGTTCAGCCCAATCATGACAAAGATCACGTACTGGACTGCATTTCCGGCATAACCTTCAGCACTGGCCCAGCCGGCAATGGTCGGCAGGAAGAACACCAGGCAGCCTACAAAGAACAGGCCGGTATTGAGAATGGGGCTGACAATTGCGGATGCACCAACTGCAACATAGCGATTCGTCTTTGCTGCGAGCTGATAAACAAGTCCCGCGCCAAGACCGGCAGCTATGCCCTTTCCAAGAACCGTGATAACGGTACCCAGGGGATTGACCACCAGGAAGGCCGCTGCATCACCGGAGATAATGACTGCCATGCCGAACACGAAGCCCAGCCACGCGCCACCGGCAGCACCGTACATAGCAGCACCGACAACGATCGGAACCAGCACCAACGAAATGGAGAAGGGACCGAAACGGATGAATGCGCCCAGCATCTGCAGCACAAACACAATGGCTGTGAACAGACCTAGGCCGACGATTTTGTGGACCTTTGCGGATGTTTTCATATTAAATTACCTCCTGCTGTCGCTCCGCGCTTGGCGGATGCGGCGCAAATTGATAGCTGAAGAATAACACACAACTTCCGATTTGTAAAGAAAAAATGCTGCACCAAAAGGTGCAGCATTTTGAAAGTTAATCTTCCTCTTCCTCTTCCGGAAGGGGCTCAATCTCCACACGCAGGGACTCCACACGTTTGTCGTCCACTTCCGTAACGGTGACGGTCAGACGATCATAGGTGAAGCTGTCGCCCTCATCGGGCAACTTGTCCAGCATTTCCATGGCCCAGCCGCCGACGGTGGTGTATTCCGTGTCGAAATCCTTGGGTTCAAACTCGACGGTTTCAAACATATCTTCAATGTTCATGCTGCCGTCCACTGTGAATACATTCTCGCCAGAGGGGACCACATCCTGCTCTACATCATCGGATTCGTCGTAGATATCGCCCACGACTTCTTCCATGATATCCTCAGAAGTCAGGATACCCATGGTTCCGCCGAACTCATCAATGACGACTGCCATATGAAGGTTCTTCTCACGCAGTTCAAGAAGAATATCGGAAACGCTCTTGGTCTGATGTACAAACAGCACAGGACTCAGATGCTCCCGCAGATTCAGGTTCTCAACGCCATCGATCAGAACACGCTTGATCAGTCGCTTGGTAGAGATCACGCCAATGATGTTATCCACAGACTCCTCATAAACGGGGATGCGGGAATAACTCATGCGCTCTTCGTCCTGAAGCAGCTCAGAAATATCATCGTCAATATCGAAGGCTGCAATATCAACGCGGGGGATCAGGATCTCCTGGGCCATGATGTCCGAGAACTCAATGGCAGACTTGATCAAATCGCCCTCGCGTTCCGTGATGACACCCTCGTCCTCAATGGCCTCAACCATACTGACCAGATCTTCATCAGTATAATTGTTCTCACCATCCTTGGGGGTCCATAGGGGCTCGATTTTCTGGACGATCCAGGAAACCAGAACCACGACCGGAGAGAACACGAACATCAGAATTCTCAGAGGAATGGCAATCACAAGGACCCATTTATCCGCCACAACAGTGGCGATGATCTTCGGGCAGATCTCACCGAAAATCAGCAGAATCACGGTGGTGATCAGCGTCGTGTAAAGGCTTGCATTTTCGGTAAACAGTTCCAGGCAAATGACAGTCATAGCCGAGGAAAACGCAATGTTTACCAGGTTATTGCCCACAAGAACTGTGGACAGAAAATGGGAAAAATGGTCGAAAATATATACGGCAATTTTCGCACTGCGGCTTCCCTCTTCCGCCTTCTTTTCCAGGCGGATTTTATTCATCGTCGCAAAGGCAATCTCAGATGACGAGAAGAACGCAGAACACGCTACCAGGAAGACCAGGAACACATAAAGCAACCACTTCATACCTGTCCCTCCTTCTGCGCAGCCAGAGGCGTTGTATCATCGCTGCCGGCGTAAATATCGCCCACGAGTTCTTCCAGAATATCTTCCATCGTCACAAAGCCGCTTACGCCGTTTTCGCCCATAACAAAGGCAATGTGGGTTCTTCTGCGGCGGCCAAGGCCTTCAAACAGAAGGTCAAGGTTCGTTTCCGCAGGAACAAAATACGGCGGGGTCATGTACTTTGCGAGATTCGGTTCTTCCTCCCGCATCAGGGCCCAAAGCAGATCCTTCGTGCGAACGACGCCGAGGATATCATCTTTGGTATCTCTGTACAGAGGCAGGCGGGAATACTGCGTGGAAAGCACGATATTCTTGATCTCATCCGCAGTGGCAGAAATCTCGATACCGGCAATTTGCTCGATGGGCATCATGACTTCTGCAGCTGTTCTGTCGGAGAACTCAATTGCATGCTGAATCAGGGCACTCTCTTCGGGCTCCAACAAGCCATCTTCCTCAACATCCTCAATGACAGCGGCGAATTCGTCTTCTGTCATGGTCGGCTCTTTCTTCGTGCCCACAATCCGCTTTACAATCGCGCTGAATCCGGAGAAAATCAGGGAAACAGGCGTGCAGATCAGCATGATAATACGAAGCGGCAAGGATGAAACCAACGAATAGGCATCTGCATTCACGCGGGCAAAGTTCTTGGGGATCGTCTCCGAGAAGAAGAAAACGATCAACGTCATCACGACCGTTGCAACAACGGGACCCTTTGCAGCGCCCAGAAGCTGCACGCCCACCACCGTAGCGATGGAGGAAATCAGAACGTGGCTGATGTTTGTACCTATGAGGATCGTGGTAAGGAAACGATCAAACGAGTCCAGGATTTTCAGTACACGTTTGGCGTTGGCACTTCCCTCTTCGGCCTTGCGCTTGATGCGAATGCGGTTGGCATAGGAAAAGGCTGTCTCCGCACCGGAGAAAAAGCCACCCAACAAATTGAGTATAATCAGTGCGATAATACTTCGAGGTATACTGTCTTCGAGCATTCAGGTATCAACTCCCAATTCAATTTTTGCAGATTATACATCGTCTATTATAGCTGCCTATGCGTAAAAGCGCAAGAGAATTCTGCATCATAACGGATATATTTGTAAAAAAGCAACCCCCTCCGCTTGTGCGGAAGGGGTTCAGAATCAGATTTTCGCAGCAATCAGGTCGCCCATTTTCTTGGTGCCAATGGCATCGCCCTGGCCATCAAAGTCAGCGGTGTGCCAACCTTCGGCAAGAACGGCGTCCACAGCCTCCTCCACTGCCTTTGCCTCGTTGGGAAGATCAAAGGAGTAGCGGAACATCATGGCAACGGATAGAATGGTAGCAATGGGATTCGCCTTATCCTGACCGGCAATATCGGGAGCAGAACCATGGATCGGCTCATAAAGGCCCGGGGCAGTATCGCCAATCGAGGCGCTGGGCAGCAGGCCGATGGAACCGGTGATCATGCTGGCTTCATCCGAGAGGATATCTCCAAACATATTCTCCGTCACAACAACGTCAAACTGTCCGGGGTCCTTCACCAGCTGCATAGCACAGTTATCCACCAGAACATCACGGTACTCCACATCGGAATACTCTTCCGCCAGGCGATGCATCACGCTGCGCCACAGGCGGCTGGTTTCCAGCACATTGGCCTTATCCACGCTGGCAACGCTCTTGCGGCGCAGACGGGCAAGCTCAAAGGCACGGCGGCCAATGCGCTCAATTTCCATTTCAGAATAAGCCATAAGGTCAGTTGCTTCCACGCCGCGATCTTCGGTGTCATAGCGATCACGCTTACCGAAGTAGATACCGCCGGTGAGTTCGCGCACCATCATCAGGTCAATGCCCTTCTCAGCAGTTTCCTTCTTCAGGGGACATGCATCCGCCAGAGCGGGTCTGAGAGTCGCAGGGCGGAGATTGGCATACAGGCCAAGATCCTTGCGGATGGCCAAAAGTGCCGTCTCCGGGCGCTGCTCAGCCGGACGACCGTCCCACTTCGGGCCACCGACGGCGCCCAGCAGAACTGCGTCGCAAGCCTTGCAGGCTTCGGCGGTGCCTTCCGGATAAGAAACGCCAACGGCATCCGTGGCGCAGCCGCCCAGAAGAACATCCGTGTAATCAAACGTATGGCCAAAGCGCTGGCCAACAGCGTCCATGACCTTGACGGCTTCGGTAACGACCTCAGGGCCGATGCCGTCGCCGCGAATCAAAGCAATCTTATAATTCATCCGTTCTGCCTCGCTTTCAGGGATTTCAGCAGACCGCCAGCGTTGATAATACCGGTGATGAACTCCGGGAACGCGGCAGCCTGGAAGGTCTGTCCGGTGGTCTCGTCGGTAATCAGGCCGGTATCCAGATCCACGGAAACTTTATCGCCGGCGGCGATGGCATCAGCAGCTTCCGGGCACTCCATAATAGGCAGTCCGATGTTGATGGCATTGCGGTAGAAAATGCGGGCAAAGCTGGAGGCGATGACAACGCTGATGCCGGAAGCCTTGATGGCAACGGGGGCATGCTCACGGGAAGAGCCGCAGCCGAAATTCCAGCTGGCGACCATAATATCGCCCTGCTGCACCTTGCTTACGAACTCGGGATCGATATCCTCCATGCAGTGAGAGGCCAGAGCCGCATGATCCGGAGCATTGAGATAACGAGCAGGAATGATAACGTCGGTGTCAACGTTGGCGCCGTACTTAAAAACATTACCGGTCAGTTTCATAGTAACTCTCTCCTTTCTCACAGTTCATCCGGGGTACCAATGCGGCCCAGAACGGCAGAAGCAGCAGCAACAGCCGGGGATGCAAGGATGACCTCGCTCTTAACATGGCCCATGCGACCAACAAAGTTGCGGTTGGTGGTGGAAACGCTGCGCTCCCCTGCCGTCATAACGCCCATATGGCCACCCAAGCACGGACCGCAGGTGGGTGTGGAAACAACGGCGCCAGCCTTGACAAAGATCTCCAACAGGCCTTCGTTCATGGCCTGCAGATAAACTTCTTGGGTAGCTGGGATCACGATGCAGCGCACATAAGGTGCGATCTGACGGCCCTCGAGAATCTGAGCCGCGATACGGATATCGGAAATACGGCCGTTGGTGCACGAACCGATGACGCACTGGTCGATCTGAAGGTCAGTGCACTCGGAAACAGGCTTGGTATTGCTGGGCAGATGCGGAAGGCTCACAGTCGGCTCAATATCAGAGAGGTTGATCTCAATGACCTCGTCATATTCTGCGTCCTCGTCGGCCTCATACACGGTGTAGGGGCGATTCACACGGCCTTCCATATAGGCGATGGTCTTAGCATCCACCGGGAAAATGCCGTTCTTGGCACCTGCTTCGATGGCCATGTTGGCGATGGTGAAGCGGTCATCCATGCTAAGCTCCGCAACACCGGGGCCGGAGAACTCCATGGACTTGTAAAGAGCACCATCCACGCCGATCTTGCCAATGATATAAAGAATCACGTCCTTGCCGGAGACCCAACGCTTCAGCCTGCCGGTCAGGTTGAACTTAATGGCAGAAGGCACCTTGAACCAGGCAACGCCGGCGGCCATACCAGCGGCCATATCGGTAGAGCCGATGCCGGTGGAGAAAGCGCCCAGAGCGCCGTAAGTACAGGTATGGCTGTCAGCGCCGATGCAGCACTCACCTGCTGCGATCAGGCCCTTTTCGGGCAGCAGCGCATGCTCGATACCCATATTACCCACATCAAAGAAATGCGTGATCTCATGCTTTCTGGCAAAATCGCGGGCCTGCTTGCAAAGCGTCGCAGCGCTAATATCCTTGCACGGCGTGAAGTGGTCAAGGACGATGGCGATTTTGTCCTTATCAAACACTTCGGTAAAACCGGCATTTTCAAACTCAGTAATGGCCACGGGTGCAGTTACGTCGTTGCCAAGAACCAGATCCAGCTTTGCTTCGATCAGTTCACCCGCTTTAACCGATTCTTTTCCGGCGTGTGCCGCCAGAATTTTCTGTGTCATTGTCATTCCCATAAGGTGTTCCCCCTTTTGTTTGTTCCATTATGGCATAGGGATTGCAAAATGAATGTATCATGTGATACAATTGAAAAAATATTTTAAAAAAGGTATGATTTCCATGAATTTTTCCCAAACTGAGCGCTGGAAGGAGCTTCTTCCCTACGGCTCAATGCAGGCTGTTGCGGAAAAAACGGTTATATATCTGCAAAGCCAGGACCCTGAGTATATGTATTACCTCATGAGCGGCAGCGTCAAGAGTGTGATTCTCTCCGACACCGGGGAAGAAAAGATTCTGCGCGTCTTCTCCCCCGGCGAGATGTTCGGCGAAGCCTCTTTTTTTGAGGGAAAGCCGCGCATTTCCACAGCAATCGCTCTGAGCAAGAGCGAGATCATCCGCTTTCGCAAGGAAGATATTTTCCGCGCCATCGACGAGAAGCCTTACATTGCCATTGAAATGCTGCAATACCTCTCCGAAACAGTCCGCATGCTCTCTGAGCACGTGGGCAGCATGGCCTTTTTGAGCGCCCACGAACGGGTGTGCGCCTATCTGAGATCCCAGGCGCGCGCGGATGGCAGCGTCCGAACCACCCAGGAGGCCATTGCCGACGCCTGCAGCCTGAGCAGAATCAGCGTAAGCAGAATTCTGCGCTCCTTACGGGAGGAAGAAAAAATCTGCACCGGTTATGGAGAAATTCATCTCTTAGACCTCGCTCTATAACATTCAGGACCCCGCGGAAGAGTTCTTCCGCGGGGTTGTTAGGTTAGGGAATCTCTTCCTCCACAGGAGGATTTTCCTGCAGATCCTCCAGCGGCACACCGCTCTGGATGGCTGCCCACTGTTCTTTGGTAATAAGCAGCTGACGGGGCTTGGAGCCCTCAAAGGGACCAACATAGCCGCGCTCCTCCATTTCATCCACAATGCGTGCCGCCCGAGCGTAACCCAGCTTCAAACGGCGCTGGAGCATGGAAACGGACGCCTGACCGGTCTCCAGGATCACATCTACAGCAGCCGGAAGCAGTTCGTCAGACTCGTCCATCGGCTCAAGAGCCGCACCGGAGGCGGATGCTGCAGATTGTTTGCCCGTCTGTTCAGCGGACTTTTCGATCTGGGCCATGACCTCATCGGAGTAGTTAGCCGTGGTTGCGTTCTTGATATGATCCACAACGGCCTGCACTTCTTTATCGGTGATGAAGCAGCCCTGCACGCGCTGTTTGCCAAAGCCAAGGGGTGCATAGAGCATATCGCCCTTGCCCACAAGTTTCTCCGCGCCGCTGGCATCGAGAATGATGCGCGATTCCATGGCACTGGCAACAGCAAAGGCAATGCGGGACGGGATGTTGGCCTTCATCAGGCCGGTGATGACATCGGCAGAGGGTCTCTGGGTAGCGATGACCAGGTGCATACCGGCAGCACGGCCCATCTGGGCAATACGGCAGATGGATTCTTCCACTTCCTTGGCAGCAACCAGCATCAAATCGGCCAACTCGTCGATGACAACCACGATCTGCTCCATATGCTTGAGATCTTCCTGCTTGTCGGCAACCTTGTTGTAGGCTTCCAGATCCCGGACGCCCACATCCGCCATCAGGCGGTAGCGGCGCATCATCTCATTGACAGACCACTGCAGGGCGCCTGCAGCCTTTTTGGGATCGGTAACAACAGGGATCAGCAGATGCGGAATGCCGTTGTAAATGCCCAATTCGACCATCTTGGGGTCCACCATAATCAAACGGACCTCATCCGGCTTGGCCTTATAGAGCAGACTGATGATCAGGCTGTTCATACACACGGACTTACCCGAACCGGTGGTACCGGCAATGAGCAGATGCGGCAGGCGCGTAATATCGCCCACAATTCGATTACCGCCGATATCCTTGCCCACAGCAAAGGAAATCTTGCTCTTATGCTTCATAAACTCGTCGGAGTCAATGACCTCACGAATATGAACAGTGCTGACCAGTCGGTTAGGCACTTCAATGCCAACCACGGAAATCTTGTCCGGGATAGCAGAAATGCGGATGCCGCTGGCACCCAGAGCCAGGGCGATATCATCAGCCAGGTTGGTCAGCTTTGAGAGTTTGATGCCCTCATGCAGGCGAAGCTCATACCGTGTCACGGACGGACCACGAGTGACATTGATGATCTCAGCTTCAATGGAGAAACTTCTCAGGGTGGAATTCAAACGCTCAGCGTTGACGCGCATCTCTTCCGTGCCGTCTACAAGAGCAGAATCCGGATTATTCAGAAGTTCAACGGGCGGATAGGAATAAACCTGCTGGGGTTCTTCCTGCATGGCAATCTCCGCAGCCACTTCTGCCGCAGCCTGAGCAGCCTCCTCAGGCCGCACCTTCTGCTGCTGTTCAGGCATTTCCAGCGGCGGCATCTGGGCAATATTATCCGCTACAACGTCCGGAATCTGGGTCTGTTCCGCCTCTTCTTCCCGAATGAGCTGCTCAACCTCGGGATGTGGTTTCAATTCAGGTTCGGATTTCTTGGAAGAAGTTTTTGCAGCATCCTCCATCGCCTTTCTGGCAATCAGGTAGGCATCGGGAGAAACAACTTCCTTCTTCTCTTCCTTTTTAGCCTGACGCTGCTTGCGCGCGTCAGCAACAGGACCATCAACCGGCAGATCAAAGTCAAAACTCTCACGCTGGACACGCTTTTGCTCCTTGCGTTCATTATGCTCGATCCGTTTCTGCGCAACATGATTCACAATGGTTTCCGCAGTATCAGGAATCGGCTCCTCAGGCGGTTTGTACTCCGGACGGGGCCGATTGTGAATGGCTCGAATGATGCTCATGGGCGTCATATTCATGCTGTAAAGAGCAAGAACCAACGCGGCAACCAGGAACACAATGATGGCGCCCGCTTTGCTGATAAGCAGCTTCAGCAGCATCGCCAGGAAACCAGAGAGTACGCCGCCAGCTGTACCGGCATTACCGCCATTCCAGAGATCCGCGAAAATCTTCACGGACCACTCCACATTGGTCTTGGCAGAGAACAAATGCACCAACGCACCAACACAGACCGTTACGATCAAGGCACAAATAACCCTGGCCTTTACGGGTCTTCCCTCATGCATCAGGAGGGTCACAAAGCAGATAAACAAACAAATCGGCATCGCGTAAAAACCACCGCCAATGAAGCCCTTACAGGCCTTGGTGATTACATTAATCAGAACGGCATCCACTCTGAAGCAGCCGAATACGCACAGTACGGCCAAAAGAAGGCATACAAAAGACCAGACCTCTCTTCTGATCGGTCTGCCCTTGGGCTCGGCAGCAGTCTTCTTTTTGCTGCTGCTCTTCCCCTTTGTAGAAGTTTTGGATGCGGTTTTTGAGTGCTTTCCACGTGTCGTTGCCATTTATGTAGCTCCTATTCAGAAAACAGTTTCTTTCGTATTGGTCAATTCAGGAAAACAGGGACAGCAGAATCGTAACCAGGCCGGCGCCCCAGCAATAATAAGCAAAGCCGCCGAAGTTGGATTTGCTGGTAATGTAACGAAGCAGCCGGATTGCAGCGTAGCCGGAAACCATTGCCGTCAGCACACCCACGAGATAAATGGGCATCAGGCTCCAATTGATGCCGTCCTGAATGGCATCAATCAAGCTCAAAAGGTTCGCACCCAGGACTGCCGGGATCGACAGCAGGAAGGAAAAGCGAATGGCAAACTGACGGTCAAAACCTCTTACCAGACCGGCAGAGATGGATGTGCCGGAGCGGGAAATACCGGGCATGACCGCAATAGCCTGTCCGATGCCCACAACCAGCGCATCAAGCAGCGTAGCGTCCCGTTCAGCTTTCCGGCCATTAGAATAACGGTCGCTGAAGAACAAAATCAAACCGGTTGCAATCAGAGCAAAACCAACCACAAAGGTGTTGGCGTAAAGGGATTCGATGTAATCTTTAACGGGAAGAATGGCAACCAACGGAAGCGTCGCCACAATCAGAAGCAAGATCATTCGTTTGCCGGGACGGGTCTTGCGCAGCTGCTGCGGCGTCTGCTTTTTAAAGAAGCTGAAAAACGATACGATCAGCTCCTTTACATCTTCACGATACGCGAAGAATACAGCAATCAAAGTACCCAGATGCAGCAGCACATCAAAAAAGAGATCTGCTTCTTCCATCTGGAAGAAAGTTTGAAAAAAAGCAAGATGGCCCGAGGAAGAAATAGGCAGAAATTCTGCAACGCCCTGCACCAGGCCAAGAAAAAATGCTGAGAAGAACGACATTATATTGCCTCCTAAAACTCTTGATAATTCATCCTATTGGACAGAGGCGGCATTCATGCCGCCCTATTTCCCTCGAATCTGTTTTTCCTTTCGTTTTCGTGATGTTTCAATCATTCGATGAAGCGCTTCCAGGGCATCAGAAAGACCGCCGATCCGATCAATCAGTCCAGAGGCAACCGCCTCTTTTCCGTAAATCATGGTACCCACGTCGTTGGAAAGGCTTCCGGTCTGCATCATATACTCCAGGAATTTTTCCTTGGAGATGTGAGAGTTGGCTGTAACAAACTCCACGATACGATCCTGTGATCTTTGAAAATACGCATAGGTCTGAGGCGCACCAATGACCGTACCGGTCATGCGTACGGGATGAATCGTCATCCCTGCGCTGGGTACGATGAAGGATTTTTTTGCACACACAGCCAGCGGAACACCAATGGAGTGACCGCCACCAAGCACCAGCGAGACAGTAGGTTTGCGCATACCGGAAATCAGTTCCGCGATGGCAAGACCTGCTTCAATGTCGCCGCCCACTGTATTCAGAAGCAGCAGCAATCCATCAATACTCTCATCCTCTTCCACAGCCGTCAGGAGCGGGAGAACGTGCTCATACTTCGTGGTCTTGTAGGTCTCCGGCAGAAGCTGATGTCCTTCGATCTGCCCAATAATCGTCAAAGTCTGAATGTTTCCGCGGTTTGATCTGGTAACGGACGAACCCAGATCCTGAATCTGATCACGCAGCTCTTCCGAGCGGGTGATCTGTTTCTCTTCCGGCATGGAAAGTCCCCCATTTCGCAGTTTTTGCTAGTATGGGGAACCTAAAGAAATTTATACGGCACGCTCCTGCCAGTTTTTGCCCACATCGATCCATTCTGCATCGCCGCAGGCGCGTTCCAGCTCGTCCAGGGTCAGCTTGACCGCGCTGTTGGCACTTCCACAGGCAGGATAGACAAAGTCAAAACGCTTGAGGGATTCGTCAAGGTAAACCTTCACATCCGGCTTGATGCCAAAAGGACACACCCCGCCAACTGCATGGCCTACAAGCTCCACAGCCTCCTCGGGGGTGAGCATCGTAGCCTTTGTGCCGAATCTCGCCTTATACTTGGGATTGTCCAGCTTGGCATCACCGGCCATCACAACAAGGATTGCCTTCTCCCCAACTTTAAAACTTAGGGATTTTGCAATACGCTTTCCCTCACAGCCGAGGGCCTTGGCTGCCAAATCTACCGTCGCACTGGATTCCTCCAGAACACGGATATGATGATCCAGCCCCAGCCGAGCCAGATGTTCCTTTGCCAGATCAAATGCCATGGGAATGCTCCTTAAATGCAGTTTCAAAATATCAAAAACGCTATTTTGTACAGTATACCACATTCTGATCTGCCTTGCAAGTCGGACCGTCCAGTTATGGCTATTTTCTGGACTTGAAACTGACAAAGAAAACTGTTATACTGTTCAAAAAGTATAACACTTTGGAGGTAGTATCATGAGCTTTGAATACGCAACCAAGGGAGTCTGCTCCCGCCGCATCGTCTTTGATATCGTCGACAATAAAGTACATTCCGTTGTTTTCTCCGGCGGCTGCCACGGCAACACCCAGGGCCTTTGTGCTCTGATTGAAGGCATGGATGTGGATGAAGCCATCTCCCGTCTGACCGGCATCCGCTGCGGCATGAAGCCCACTTCCTGCCCGGACCAGCTGGCCAAAGCCCTCTCTGAAGCAAAGGCAAGAGCATAAAGAAGCAGAACCACCCATTCAGAATGCGAATGGGTGGTTTTTTTGAGCGAAAAGGCCACGAGTCTAAAACGACTCATGGCCTTTTTCATTATTTCTCGTAAACCTCGGGCTTCAGGACGCCAACGAAGGGCAGATTGCGATAGCGCTCGTCATAATCCAGGCCGTAGCCAACGACGAACTCATCGGGAATCTCCATGCCGATGTAATCCGGCTGGAAGTTCACTACACGGCGGCTGGGTTTGTCCAGTAGCGCACAAGTCTTAACGCTCTTGGCGCCCTTCAGGCGCAGATAATCGACCAGATATGACAGCGTTCGACCAGAGTCAACGATATCTTCAATGACGAGAATATCACAATCAGGCAGGTCCTTGCGCATAATGTCCAGCACAATGTTGACATTACCGGAAGAAACGGTACCGGAGCCATAGCTGGAAACCTTCATAAAGTCCACCTCAGAAGGAATGGTCAGCTTCTTCATCAGGTCGCTGGTAAAAATCAGGGATCCCTTCAGGATGCACAGCAGGACCAGATGCTCAGATTCCGCATAGTCACGATCGATCTCCTCTGCAATTCGGAACGTAATACGATTGAGTTCCGTCTCCGTCACTAAGATCGTCTGAATATCATCATGAAAGTTTCTCATGGTCAATCCTCCACAAAGCTGACACCATCCGTCACAGACAGAGCAGCAATTCGTGCCAGAGATTCCACACGAAGGCCGCTTTCACGCAGTTGTTTGCCACCTTCCTGGAACGCTTTTTCCACCGCGATACCGGCGCCAATTACATCCGCGCCCGCCTGGCGGCACAAGTCGATCAGACCGATGATGGCATTACCGGTGGCCAGGAAATCGTCAATGATCAGAACCTTGTCGCCCTCGTTCAAAAATGCCTTGGAAACGGTGATATCGTATGTAGTCTTGTGAGTAAAGCTTTCTACTTGACTCACATAGACATCGCCATGGATATTCAGAGTTTTGTGCTTTTTTGCGAAGACGACAGGTACGCTAAAATGACGTGCCGCCATCACAGCAATGGCAATACCGGAAGCCTCGATGGTCAGAATCTTTGTAACACCGGCCTCATGATACAGGCGTTCAAATTCTCTGCCCATCTCGTCCAGGAGCTGCGCATCAATCTGATGGTTCAGAAAGGAATCCACCTTCAGAATGTTTCCCTCACCGATCTTGCCAAACTGTCGGATACGATCTTCCAGCAGTTTCATAATTATCCCTCTCTAAAATCAATATTCAAGTGTGCCTTCGTAGACCAGAATGGCATCACCGGTCAAAGTCACTTCTTCATCGGTATAGTTGACGATCAGGTCGCCGCCGCGCACCTTGACAGTGATATCACGCCCCTTGGAGAGCTTACCGTTCTCCACAGCTGCGATGACTGCTGCGCAAGCGCCGGTACCGCAGGCCCAGGTCTCGCCGTTGCCGCGTTCATAGACGCGCATCTTAACGGTGGAGCCATTGACCACACGGATGAACTCGGTGTTAATGCGCTCCGGGAAGTACTCGGCATGCTCAAACAGCGGGCCAATCGTCTCGATATCCACACCATCCACACGGTCACAGAAGACCACGCAGTGGGGGTTGCCGATGCTGGCGCAGGTGATGCGGTATTCTTCTTCACCGATGGTGACGGGCAGATCCACGATCTTTTCGCCGGGCAGCGTGGTGGGCAGAGATGCCGCACGCAGGTCCGCCTTACCCATGTGCACACAAACGGAAGTAACTTTACCGTTTCTGGTATAAAGATCCAGGCGACGAACGCCGGAAGCGGTCTGGATGGTCATGTTCTCTTTCTTGACAATGTCGTTGTCGTACAGATACTTGGCCACGCAGCGGATAGCGTTACCAGCCATCATACCCTCAGAACCGTCGCGATTAAAGATGCGCATGGAGGCATCGGCCACGCCGGAGTTCTCAATGAGTACGATGCCGTAGCCACCGACGCCGTAATGACGCTCGCAAAGGCTAACGCACAGAGACTCAGGGAAGGTAATCTTGCCATCGCGGTTATCAATGAAGATATAGTCGTTGCCGGTGCCCTGCATCTTGGAGAACTTCAGGGTGTGACGGCTGTGACGCATATGGCAGATATCCACCAGTTCGGTGTTGAACTGGTTATAGCGGCTTGCGATAATGCTAGCCAGGGAGTTTGCGGTATCCATGCTGGTGAAGCACGGAATCGCAAGCTGCAGCGCACGGCGATGCAGGGCGATATAATCGTCAAGCGTATCGTCATACAAAGCGCCCGTGTAGACCACATAGCGGATGTGACCGCTCTCGAGAATCTTGAAGGCGTTGTCCTCTTCGCGGATGCTCTTAACGGGAATCACATCAATGCCCAGGCGGCTGATCGCCTCAGCGGTATCGGGCGTTGCATAGATACGAAGGCCCATGTCGTCCAGCTTCTTGGCAAATTGGATGGCATCGTTGATGTCGCGTTCCACAACGCTCAGCAGCACGCCGTCGTCGGTATGCATGGCAGGCTGCAGATTGAAGCCTGCGGCAGTCAGGCCCTTGAAGAGGGCCTCGTTCAGATCCTTGCCGATACCCAGAACTTCGCCGGTGGACTTCATTTCCGGGCCAAGGGTGGAGTTAACGTCCAGCAGCTTCTCAAAGGAGAATACGGGAACCTTGGCGGTGTAGTAAGGCGGAGTCTTATAAAGGCCGGTGCCATAGCCCAAATCCTTCAGGCTCTGGCCGATCATGACCTTGGCAGCCAGATCAACCATCGGAACGCCGGTAACCTTACTGATATAAGGAATCGTGCGGGAAGCACGCGGGTTGACCTCAATGACATACAGCTCAGAATGATAGATCAGATACTGAATGTTCACCAAGCCCTTGGTGCCGATGGCGAGAGCCAGGCGGGTGGAGCAGTCAATGACGGTCTTGAGCATCTTGTCGGTGATGGAGAACGGAGGATACACGGCAATGGAGTCACCGGAGTGAACGCCGGCGCGCTCGACATGCTCCATAACGCCGGGAATCAGAACATCCACGCCGTCGGAGATGACGTCGACTTCCAGCTCGGTGCCTTCCATATACTTGTCCACCAGAACGGGATTCTCAATGCCGGTGGAGAGGATGCGCTCCATATACAGGTTCACATCCGCCTCGGAGTGGGCAATGGTCATATTCTGGCCGCCGATGACGTAGCTCGGACGCAGCAGAACAGGATAACCCAGAGTTTCGGCAGCCTGCAAGGCTTCTTCAGTGGTCATAATGCCCTGGCCGGAGGGGCGGCTGATGTCCAGCTTGCCCAGCATGGCGTCAAAACGCTCGCGGTCTTCTGCCAGGTCAATGCCGTCAGCAGAGGTGCCGAAAATCTTGATGCCGTTCTTATCCAGGAACTGGGTCAGCTTAATGGCGGTCTGACCGCCAAAGGCTACGACAACACCCACGGGATCCTCTGCCTTAATGACGTTCATGACGTCCTCTTCGCACAGAGGCTCAAAGTACAGACGGTCAGCAGTATCGTAGTCAGTGGAAACGGTTTCGGGGTTGTTGTTGATGATAACGACCTCGTAACCCTGCTCCTGCAGCGTCCAGACGCAATGCACAGAAGAATAATCGAACTCAATGCCCTGGCCAATGCGGATGGGACCGGAGCCGAGAACCATGATGCGCGGCTTGCCGGACTTCTGGAAGCTGCGGGATTCGCAGTCGGTGTCGTAGGTGGAGTAGAAATACGGAGTCTGGGCAGCAAACTCAGCGCCGCAGGTATCGACCATCTTATACACGGCATCCTGATGGGGCAGGTCTTCCCTGCCGGACAGGCGGCGGAGTGCAGCGTCCGTATAACCCAGACGCTTGCCTTCGAAGTAATCCTCGTCGGACAGGCCGGAGGCAATGCGAATCTCAAAGTCAGCCAGATTCTTGATGCGGTTCAGGAACCAGCGGTCAATACGGGTGATCTCATAGATTCCATCCACACTGATGCCCTTCTTCAGGGCCTCAAATACAGTGAAGATACGGTGATCGTCCACCTTCTTCAGGCGCTCCAGCAGGGGCTCGGTGGATTCAGAGACCATATTCAGGGTATCCAGCTTGATCTCAGCGCCGCGGACAGCCTTCATCAGGGCCATTTCAAAGCTGGGAGCAATGGACATGACTTCGCCGGTGGCCTTCATCTGGGTACCCAGGGTACGGCTTGCGGTGACGAACTTATCAAACGGCCACTTGGGGAACTTCAGGACCACATAGTCAACAGTGGGCTCGAAGCATGCGCAGGTGCAGCCGGTAATATCGTTGCGGATCTCGTCCAGGGTGTAACCCAATGCCACCATCGTGGTGATCTTGGCAATGGGATAGCCGGTGGCCTTACTGGCCAGCGCGGAAGAACGGGAAACGCGGGGGTTGACCTCGATAACAGAATACTCAAAGCTGTTGGGATCCAGGGCAAACTGGCAGTTACAGCCGCCGACAATGCCCAGCTCTTCCACAATCGCCAGAGAGGCGTTGTGCAGCATCGTATACTCCGGCTCAGACAGGGTCAGCGCAGGAGCGACAACGATGGAGTCGCCGGTATGCACACCGACGGGATCGACATTTTCCATGCTGCAGACGGCAATGACGTTGCCGGCAGAGTCGCGCATGGTTTCGAACTCGATTTCCTTCCAGCCGAAGATATACTTCTCCACCAGAATCTGATGGATCGGAGACATGGTAAGGCCGGTACCGGCAACTTCCAGCATCTCACGGCGATTATAGGCAACACCGCCGCCGCTGCCGCCCAGAGTAAAGGCAGGACGGATGATAACGGGATAGCCGATCTTTTCGGCGATCTGCAGCGCGGTGTCGATATCGTTGGCAATTTCGCTGGGAACGGTGGGCTGGCCCAGCTTGTCCATGGTCTCCTTAAAGAGCTCACGGTCCTCGGCGCGATCAATGCTCTCAGCATTGGTGCCCAGCAGGCGTACACCCTCCTGCTCCAGCCAGCCATCCTTGGACAGCTGCATGGCAATCGTCAGACCGGTCTGGCCGCCCAGGCCAGCCAGCAGGCTGTCGGGCTTTTCTTTGCGGATGATTCTTTTCAGAGTGTCAACGGTCAGGGGCTCCAGATAAATCTCGTCAGCCAGAGCCTGATCGGTCATGATGGTAGCGGGGTTGGAATTAACCAGAACAACATCCAAACCGGCTGTCTTCAGCACACGGCAGGCCTGTGCACCGGCATAGTCAAACTCGGCAGCCTGGCCGATGACGATCGGGCCGGAGCCGATCACAAGTACTTTCTTAATCGAAGGATCCAGCGGCATTACAGAGCACCTCCCATCATGGTGATAAAGCGATCAAACAGGAATCCGGTGTGGCGCGGGCCGGAGAAGGATTCCGGATAGAACTGAACGGAGAAAGCACGCTTGGTGGGATAAGAGAGACCCTCGCAAGTGCTGTCATTGGCGTTAATATAATTTACATTGGCAAGGTCCTTGACACTTTCTGCATCCACAACATAGCCGTGATTCTGAATTGTGATGTAGGTGCGACCATCCTCCAGGGACTTAACAGGCTGATTGGCACCACGATGGCCGTGGCCCATCTTGACCGTCTCACCGCCTGCAGCCAGAGCCAGCATCTGATGACCCAGGCCGATGCCAAAGATGGGCAGCTTGCCAAAGAGCTTGCGAATCTGGGAAATGCAGAACTCGTTCTCCTTCGGATCTGCAGGACCATTGGAGAGAAGCACACCGTTGGGATTCATCTGCAGAATGACTTCCGCCGTAGTATCCTGAGGAACCACGGTGACCTGGCAGCCACGGCTGACGAGCTCATCGATAAAACTCTTACGGGTGCCGTAATCAATCAGCACAACGCGGCTGACTACCTTGCCCTTCGGCCCAAAGACCTGGGGTTCTGTACAACTGACTTCAGAAACTGCGCCGATGATCTTATACTCCTTTACAGAGGTAAGATCCTCGGGAATCTTCTTGCAGATCATGACGTTCATCGAACCTTCTTCACGCAGGACCTTTGTGATCTGGCGGGTATCTACACCATAAATACCAACCACGCCCTTCTCTTTCAGGAAGGTGTCCAGATCCTTTTCCGCTCTAAAATTAGAGGGAATGGCGCACCATTCCCTTACAACATAACCATTTAGAGCGCACTCACCCTGAAAATCGGAGGCAATCAGGCCATAGTTACCGATCAAAGGGAACGTCTGCATCACAATCTGGCCAGCATTGCTGGGATTGGTCAGAGTGTCCGTGTAGCCGCAAACACCGGTATTGAAAACAAGCTCGCCAATGGCAGCGCCTTCGGCACCCATCGCGAACCCCTCAAATACCATTCCATTTTCCAAAACAAGATATGCTTTATTCATTCTAAATACCTCTCATCTCTTGTGGAAATTTCTTATTTCACCACCCTAAAATTAAACCATATATGACCAGTTGTCAACTCCAATCAACAGAGCAAAAAAAGTTTCTCCCCTTTGTGACAGAATTATTTTTTACCTCACGTAATTTTTGTCGCTTTTGCTGATGGAAAAAAACTGCAGTTCTCATCATTGTTACATTTTGTGGCGTTATTTCACATTTTCAGCACTACATTCTGTGAAATGCTCCCCTTTTTCCGCAAAAAACGAGGCTCCGAATTCGGAGCCTCGCAGAACACTTATTTTTTGCAAGAAGAACAGCTCGCGCAACTGCCACTGCATGCCGAGCAGCTTCCGCTGTCCGGACAGCCAATACACTTTTTACCGCTCTTCTTGGATTTTACAATATAAAACACAGCACCGGCAATGATAAGCACCAGTATTGCAACAATAATCAAATTCTCCATACAATCATTTCTTTCCGTTTAATGCATATTCTGCTTTGACCTTACGATCGGCATTGACACAGAGGTAGACAACGATTCCAACCATAACAGCAACAGCAATCAGACCGCCAACAAAGCCGGGACCGAAGGAACCGGTGGTAATCAATGTGCCAATCTGGTAAACCAGGAAGCCAAGGGTGAAGCCAACGCCCAGCTGCAGGCAAATACCGCCGAAGAGCCACTTCTTATTCTTCATCTCAGCGTTCATGGCGCCGATGGCAGCGAAGCAAGGCGGGGTGAACAGATTGAACATCAGGTACGCAAGCGCTGCAACGGGAACAATACCAAAAGCATCGGCAACACCGGCAGCGGCACCTTCCACCATCTCCAGCGACTCGACGTCAATCAGGTTGGAAATGCCAAAGCAGACGGCCAGCGTACCGACAACGTTTTCCTTGGCGATAAAACCGGTCACAGCCGCAGCAGCCAGCTGCCAGGCCTTTACGCCAATGACAGGGATCAGCAGAACGGCGATCGGACGGGCGATAGATGCCAGAATGGAGGTATCGGCAGCATCCTCGGCTACCAGCTGGAAGCTCCAGTCGAAGGACTGCATCACGAACACTACCGCATTGCACAGCAGGATGATGGTACCGGCCTTGACGATGTACGCCCAACCACGGGAAAGCATGGACAGGCAGGCGCGCTTCAGGCTGGGAATCTTGTATTCAGGCAGCTCGATGATGAAGAAGGACTTTCTTGCCTTATGGCCGGCGATCTTGTTAACCAGAATTGCGCAAACCAGAATCAGGAAAATACCAACAAAGTACATCAGAGTGCCAACCCAGGAAGCGTCACCGAAGAAAGCACCTGCAAACAGGGCGATCACGGGAAGCTTTGCACCGCAGGGCATGAACGGGGTCAGCATAGCGGTTGCATTGCGCTCGCGCTCATTGCGGATGGTACGGGAGGCCATAACGCCGGGGATGGCGCAGCCGGTGCCGATGACAAAGGGAATGACAGACTTGCCGGACAGGCCGACTTTCTTGAAGATGGGGTCCAGCACGATGGTGGCGCGGGCCATATAACCACAATCTTCCAGCAGAGCGATCAGGAAGTACATCACCATAACCAGCGGCAGGAAGCCGACCACGGCGCTGACGCCGCCGATAATACCTTCCGTGAGCAGAGCCACCAGGAAGTCGTTTCCGCCTTCCAGAAGGCCGCCAACAAACTCCTTGAAGGTATCGATCCAGCCAACCAGGAAATCAGCAATCCACGGACCAACCCAAGCCTGGGAAATCTGGAATACCAGGAACATGACCGCAGCAAAGATCACAAGACCGCCCACAGGATTGGTCAGAACCGCGTCAATGGCATCCTGTGCATTCTTCTGGTTGGTCAAAACCTTTCTGGTTTCAACCTCGTCGACGATCTTGTTGACAAACTCGAAGCGGCGACGATCGGCAGCCATAACAGCCTGCTTATCAGTCAGATCCACATCGCCCTGGGAATAAGGAGCGCGCTGGCCCTTGCCATGCAAGGATGCCGCAGCCTTCACGACCTCGGCAAGACCCTTGGAATTGGTGGAAACCGTCTCAAACACCGGGCAGCCCAGCTTCTGAGAGAGCTTTGCGGTGTCAATCTTCGTCTCTTTCTTGGAATTGATGTCAGCTTTATTCAGCGCAACAACAACGGGAATACCAAGCTCCAGCAGCTGCGTCGTGAAGAACAGGCTGCGGCTGAGGTTGGTAGCATCCACAATATTGATGATGGCATCAGGGTTCTCATTTTTGACATAAGAGCTGGTGATGCTCTCTTCGGAAGTGAACGGCGACATGGAATACGCACCGGGCAGGTCGACTGCAACCAGTTCCTCCCCTGCCGCATAAGCCTTCTTAATCAAGGCTTCCTTCTTGTCAACGGTAACACCGGCCCAGTTGCCTACCTTCTCATTGCGTCCGGTTACAGCATTGTACATGGTCGTCTTACCGCTATTGGGATTGCCGGCGAAAGCAATTCTCATGATTGATTTCCTCCTTGTGCTGAATCATTACTTACAAATAACAGGCGGACCTGTAAAAAAGACGAAGAAGTTAGATAATGCTAACCGCTGGTTAGTCATTGCTAACTTTTGTTGAAAAAAAAACAATCTTTCGATTGTTTTCTTTTTTTAGCCAATGATAATCGCTTCGGCCAGCTGGTCATCAATGTTGTATCTGCCATCTTTGATGGAGACAACACAGCTGCCTTTTCTTCTGGAAACGACCGTGATCGGTTCCCCGCTGTAGCATCCCAAAGAAAACAGAAATGCGTCGAGATCCTCATCATCGGTTTGGATACTGGAAATGATATACTCTTTTCCTTCTTCTGCTTTCAGCAAATTCATAACGTCACCTAATTTGAATCATCTGGTTTTTCTGCTGTTAGCATCCGCTAACCCCAGTATATTAAATGACTACCGCTGATTTGTCAATACTTTTTTGGGAAAAAATACATTTTCACAGCAGCGAGTTCCTTTCCCCCAGGTAAAAAAAGAAGTGCACCACCTCACGGTGGTGCACTCTTCTTCTGGCGGAGTAGGAGGGATTTGCCCTCACTGCGGCTCGGGTCCACGGCGGTTGCAACATGCCACCGGCATGTTGCCAAGAGCCGCCTTTCAAATCCCTCTGTAAAAACAGAAACACACCACCGTGAGGTGGTGTGTTTCTGATCTGGCGGAGTAGGAGGGATTTGAACCCTCGGTACGCTTTTGACGTACACACGATTTCCAGTCGTGCTCGTTATGACCACTTCGATACTACTCCAGGTCAGCTGTCATGTTTCAGACAGCTTGAATATATTACATCATAAAGGCGGAATTGTCAAGACATGTTTTGAAAAAACCTGTCATTTCTCGGGTTCTGTTTTTTCAGGCTCGGTCAGAACTTGTGGAACTGCAGAATCCAGATAAGCCTCCGTCTCCGTGGGAAGTCCTTTCTTGGACAGCTTCTTCTCAATGATCTCCTTCACCAGGATGTAGAGAACCGCAAAAACAGGCACGCCCAGGATCATACCGGCAAAACCGAACAGGCCGCTGAATACCGTGATGGAAACCAGCACCCAGAAACTGGACAGACCTGTAGTATCACCCAGAATGCTAGGGCCGATTACATTGCCATCGAGCTGCTGCAGCAGGAACACGAAGATCATAAAGTACAGACACTTTGCCGGGCTCACCAGCAGAATGATGAACGCACACGGAATGGCACCAATGAACGGGCCGAAGAACGGGATTACGTTTGTAATACCAACAATGCATGCCACAAGAATGGCATAAGGAAGCTTCAAAATCAAGGCGCCAATATAACACAGTACACCGATAATGATAGAGTCAAGGATTTTGCCGCGAATGAATCCGCCAAAGACACGGTTGGCCTGCGCAGCAATCTCCAGGAACCAGTCAGCGATCTTTTTATTCCAAAGAGCAGCGTTGATTTTACGCATCTGTGCCAGATAGCGCTTCCTGCCTGCCAGCATGTATGCAGCAACAATCAGACCAATCAGAAAATCCAGCAGCCAATTAATAACGGAGAAAATACCGCTGCCCACTGCCGACATAACAGATTGCATGGTGCCCAACAATTCATTCTGGATCCATTCTTCCAAAAAATGATACACGCGATCCAAAACAACGCCAAGAATGTCCGCCATATCCGGATAATCGACAAACAAACGGAAGATCCAGCTTTCTACCGTTGAATAGTAATTTCTACCGTTGGAAATCAGGTTCTCAATACTGGTCACCAACTGCGGTACAATCAGCATAATTACTGCAAAGATCGCAAGCAAAGCAACAAGCATTGCGCCGAACACACCAAAAACCCTTGCGATCAGGGCGGCAGGCTTTTCCTTTATCCTGGTCTTCTTGCATAGTGCTAAAACAAGACGTTCAATTTTACCTGCAACGGGATTCAGAATATAAGCAATGGCCACGCCCCAGACCAGAGGCGTAAAGGCGCTTAAGACACCCTTGAGCCAGCTCATGAACGTGGTAAGACGAGAAAGCCCAATGGCCAGGAAAATGCTGGCAGCGATGACTACAAAGGCAGTCACACCCCAGCGAATATTTCTTTTTTGCATCCATTCACGCATCAATCTCACCACCGCACTTTATTTGACTATAGTGTAACATACTCCGGATTTTCCGTCAATTATCCCCTTCCCTTTTTTGCCAAAAATTCACAAAGAAAAGGCCCGCGCTCAGCGCGGGCCTTGCGATTTATTTCAGAGTTGCTTCGATCTGATCGGCAGCGGGATCAATGGCGGAAACGTTGGCCATTTCGATGAGGCCTTCGTCCACGGCCTGGGCGATCAGCGGATCGATGGGCAGACGAGCCAGAACGGGAATGCCGGTTTCCTCGCTGACCTTGTCCAGATTGCTCTTGCCGAACACCTCCAGCTTCTTGCCGCAGTCCGGGCAAGTCAGGTAGCTGTAGTTCTCAACGAAGCCGAGCACAGGAAGATTCATGAGGCTAGCCATGTTCACAGCCTTCTGAACGATCATACCAACCAGATCCTGGGGGCTGGTAACCAGGACAATGCCGTCGATGGGCAGGCTCTGGAACACAGTCAGGGGCACGTCGCCGGTTCCGGGAGGCATATCCACGAACATATAGTCCACTTCATGCCAGCAAACGTCGGTCCAGAACTGCTTGACAGCGCCGGCCAGAATGGGGCCACGCCACAGAACGGGATCGGTCTCGTTGCTCAGCAGAAGATTGATAGACATGACGCTGATGCCCTCACGGGACTTAACGGGCAGCAGACCCTCTTCGATGCCCTGAGGACGGTCCTTGATGTCAAAGGCCTTGGGAATGGACGGGCCGGTGATGTCGGCGTCCAGGATGGCGACCTTGTAGCCCTTGCGCTGCATGGCAACCGCCAGCATAGAGGTAACGGTGGATTTGCCGACGCCGCCCTTGCCGCTGACAACAGCAATGACCTTCTTTACATGGGATAACGGATTTGCCTTTTCCAGCAGGCTTTCCTGCTCACGATCAGAACAGGAAGCAGAACAGGTAGAGCAATTACCGGTGCAGGATTCACTCATTTCTAATTAGCTCCTTTCGCTATAACATACTTCTTAGGATTATAGAACTTTGTCGGGAACTTGTCAAGCAATGCAGTCCAACACTTCCCTACCGAATCTTCTGCTAGCTTACGACACAACAAAGAAACTATGCAAAACAGCCCAGACCAAGAAGGTCTGGGCTGTAATTGCGTATTGGGTTTCGAATGCGAAAGAAGATGTTACTCTTCCTCCTGGCAATAGCGATACAGCATGGAAGCAAGCTGTGCACGTGTTGCGGTACCCTTCGGATCGAGAATCTTTCCGGGCAGGCCGCTGATGACGTTGTTCATGGTCATCCAGCACATAGCCTCATAGGCCCAATCGGAAACATCTGCCAGATCCACATAATCCATGCGGAACATCCACAGACCCTTGAAACCGCCGCCCTTATACTGCTCGTAGCGATAAAGGATGCTGGCCAATTGCTCACGGGTGATTTCATCCATGGGACCGAACGAAGTGGTGCTGTAACCGGAGACGATCTTTTCGCTGGCAGCCCAACGGATCGCCTCGGTGTACCAGGTCTCATAGGCAATGTCTTCGAACTGCATCAGATAATTCACCACCGGGCAGCCTTCCAGACGCCACAAGATCGTAACCAGCATCGCACGGGTAGTGGTTGCATCAATGCCAAAGAGGTTATTACCCACACCCTGCATCATGCCGCGATGATAGACATACTCCACAGCATCGGTATACCACATGCCGGACTTCACATCGGTGAACGTCATGGGCAGAATGCACTTATTCATGCAAACGTTCTCTGCACAGTATCCGTCCAGACAGCCCCCACACACGGGGCACTTGCTGAAGCAAGCATGAATCTCAGGATAAACAATGGGAGGTTCCGGTGTTACGGGTGGCTCAGGCTCCGTGGAGGAGTAGCCGATGGCATAGGTGGAGAACTTGGAAGCAAAGACATGGATCAAATGCGCATCCCAGTCAACGTAGTATGTGCCATCCTTCTTGGAGCGATTCTCCTGCAGCGTCTCCGTCAGTCCATCATGATAACGATAAACCGCGATATCGGACTTGTCGGTCAGATCAAAGGGAATGATGATCTCCATGACCGTGTTGGTCTGAGCCACCTTCTCTACGCTCTGCTGCTGGTTTCCTTCCTCAACGGTCTTTTCCACCGTGATTTCCAGGAATTCGATCTGATCGGAAGGCGCATCGGCTACAACGATAATGTCGGCAATCGCTTCCTGGGTTCTCTTTTCTTCTTCCGTTGCAGTTTCTGCCAGATGTTTCTCTTCCGTCTTCTCAACAGTCATGGTGATCGTAACAGCTTTGTTTTCCTCTGCCTTGGTCGCGGCTTCCTGATCCAGACCGCCAACCACAACAGCGTGTGTATCCTCACCCTTGATTTCCAGGACAGAGTTTACATTGCTGACAGGCATTTCAACATTCAGCGTATCATCATGATCTGTAATGATGATCTGCTTGGTCATGGTCTTGCCGTCCTGCTCCACAATGATGTTGTAGATTCCCTTCGGCATATCTCCGAAGTGGGCCTGACCTGCAAAAGTGGTTCCTTGAGCAGCCATATCAATACGTAATGTCTCACCGATCTGCGAATTGCCGCGCATCACAGTAACTGTGGCAAAAGCGGGAGAATCGCTCTTCACGAAAACATCAATTCCATACAGGTCCTCAACCCAGACGGCATGGAGCGTAACCGTTCCATGGGCAGCCAGATTCATAACCACCTGACCATCGGTGTAGAGAACATTCTTGCCGCTGCCGGTAGCCCAGCCGGCAAAATGATAACCTTCACGGGTGAACTTGTTCAGAGACAGGGCCTGCTGCACATCGTAAGCAAAGAGCATGTCATCCATACTGCCGCTGCCGCCGTTGGACATAAACTTCACCGTATAGGTGTTCTTGCTCCACTGGGCATAGAGCGTTGCGCCGCTGCCGATCTGATCGCCGGGACGGTAAGCGGTTCCGCTTCCGTCAGGCGCGGTGTTCCAGCCGACAAACACATAGCCCTTGCGGCTCAGGCCGTCAGCGCTTGCAACGGTCACATAGGAGCCGGTGTACTGCTGGGTACTGGCAGGAATACTGCCGCGACCCTCGTTGGCATTGTAAGCCACGGAGTACTTGCCGGGTGTTGTGAATTCTGAGCTCACAGCGTCGGATGCCAGGTAGTTTCCGTCGGCGCTGGCCTTAACACGCAGGTAGATGCGATAGCCGGTGTTATCCTTCAGGCCATCGAGGGTGAAGCTGCCGTTCCACAGAACAGGAACATTCACCCAGTTTACGCCATCCATGGAGTATTCCAGTTTCTTGTTGCGATCCGCTTCCTGGATGGTTACGGTAAAGTCATTGACGCTCGGCGCAGCAGGGACAGTGTACTTGCCGGGCAAAACGCGGAAACTGATCACAGCACTGGTAGCTTCCGGAGAAACTTCCGTTGGTGCCGCCTTGGCAATCATGTAATAGGTTCCCACATTCAGGCCGGTAGCCGTCATGTTCTGCCACGGGATGGAAACATTGGTGCTGTCAGTGCTGTAGAAATAGCTCACAGCACCAGTGAAGCTGCCGGATACCACAGGTGTTGCAACAGCGCCGCCGTAAACATAATCAGACATGCTGACAACGATGGTCTGAAGGTTTTCTGTAATGACAACCTCAGCATTGCCGTAGTAGCTGTTGTAACCCGGCTTACTGACCTTGAAATAAACCGTATAGGTGCCAATGTCCGTAAACTTCGGAGAGGCATTCAGGCTGTAATCCTCGTTGGAAACGCCGAATTCGACCTTTGCACCCTCGGGAGCGGTGACGATAATACCATGGGCTTTGCCATCGTACTTTCCTGTGTAGCCTTCGGCCGTGATGCTACCTTCGGCGAAGTTTATCAGCGGGACAGAATCGGTACGGTTACTGGTAATGCTACCGGTCTGAACGCTGCTGGTAACTACGCAGTAGAGTACCTGACCGATGTCCTTCTCCGTGACAACATAAGTACTGCCGGTGGCACGCTCAATGGCAATGCTTCCCTCTGCATGACGGTACCACTGGTAAGTCAGCGTGCCGGTATTGTTTGTGTCGGTCACAGCGACAGTAAGCGTCCGGCCTACCTCGGCAGTACCGATGATCTGAACTGTACCGGTAAGCACATCCGGTTCGTTTTTGGTCCACTGGGCAGTAAACGTAGCATCGGCAGTGGCAGTAAAGCTCTCACCGGCCTGATAGATCGCTCCGCTGCCGAGCTTCCACCCGGCAAAGGTATAGCCATTCTTTTCAGGCGCCGCCGGCAGAGCATATCCACGACCGGCAACATAGCCCTTGGTAAATGCTGCTTCTCCATTGGCGGGATCAAAGGTAATGGTAAAGGTTTCAGGCTCAGGCTCTGTGATGACTACCTTTTCGCTGCCGGAAATTGTATGATAACCAAATCTATAAACGCGATAGTAAACGGTGTATTCGCCGACTTCTGTATAAGTCGGGCAGGCACCGATATGATAATTCTCTGCATCGGTGCTGTAGTATACCGATGCGCCTTCGGGGACGGTAACCGTGATGCCGTGTGCATTGCCGTCGTATTTTCCGGTGTATCCCTTGACAGAAACGCTGCCGTCGGGGAACTCCATCAAGGCAACGGGACCAACACGATTGCTTTCGATGCCGCCGTCTTCGACGCTGCTGCTGACAACACAGTAAATCATCTGCTGAACATCATCCTCAGTGATCTGATACGTGCTTCCGGTGGCGCCTTCAATGAGAACAGAATCCTCAACATGACGGAACCACTGGTAAGTCAGCGTGCCGGTATTGTTGGTGTCAGTGACAGAGGCCGTCAACGTCTGCCCTACTTCAGCAGTTCCGGTAACGGTAACCGTGCCGGTAAGGGGCCGCGCTTCAACGTTAAAGGTAACAGTATTCATGATACCCATCGGTGCCGCCTCTTGGCCACCCTTCGTGATATAATCCACGCAGACCCAGACCGTATACTCGCCCTCCGGAAGGCCATCATTAGCAGCGATCACAATGCTCGTGTTGGTATCGTCAACTTCCATATCGAAGGGGAAACTGCCGGACTTGATCACCATATCGGTGGTTTCTTCGCCGTGGATATCCACCTTGAACTTCACATCGAGGATCGTCACAGGATAAGTACCGTTGTTGATAAGTTTCAGAACACCGGAGGATGCCTCAGTATAGCCTTTCTGCATATCTGCAATCTCAGGCAGAACAAAGTCGATGGAAACGGTATCCTGTCTGATATGCAGCTCCCCGTCTTTTTCGCGAATGATGTAGCCTTCATTCAAAAGATCGAACCAGTCAGCGATAACTGCGCCATCAGGCCAGCCGTTGGTGAAGATATCACCGTCGTACAGGACAATCTGAATGGGCTGTTCCGGCTGTGTAAAGCTCTCAGCAATTTCGATTATGGGATTGTCATCGCCGTCGCGCTCATACATATCAAGGCGGCCCAAAACAACACCCTTCTTGCACAGCATCAAAGTACCTTGATTGGTCAGATCGCCGGCAATCACGCCGTCTGCAAGTTCGGGATATCTGTCGCTGAAGCCTTGCATATCGCCCACAAGCAGCGTTCCGGAGTTGACAACCTTGGAACTGATCGTGGAATCAAGCACCATGACAGTGCCGCCATTGGTCAGTTTACCCTGAAGCTCAGCACCCATGACGATCAGGTTCACACCGCCGCTTCCTTCTGCAACCGTCACATTTCCCTTAATGGTAAAGCCGCCAAAGTTGAACTCCTTGGTGCCGTACGCCCAAATCTGTCCGTTATCGATGGCGAGATCGCCATGAATCACACCGCCATAAAGACCGCCGCTGCAGTTTGTAAGGATGAGGTTGCCCTTGATTTCGCCGCCTTCCATCCTGAAGGTACCATTCTCAATGACTGCATTACCGGTGACCACACCGCCGATCATGGTGTGTGCGATTCTGGAGTCAGTGGAATCAGAGACACGCAGCGTACCGATCGCTACACCATAGTTCCAGGAATCACCGCTGTCAACGATGGTGAGCGTTCCAATCGTTCCTGCAGTAGCTGCGCAATCGCAGAAGTGAACCTGCATCCAATTGCCCTCAAGGGTCACACTCTCGATGGTATGACCATTGAGGCAAATATACACGATAGGAGCATTTCCGTCACCTGTGACAGTAGGTTCCCACGCATCCATATCTTCCGTCAGGACGAAATAATAGGTCTTCCCTCTTTCCAGCGTTGCGGGCAGCTCGTTCACCTCAGTAAAGATCGCCGAGGCATGGGTCTGCGCACCGTCAGTTTCGGAGTTGGTGTCATGGGCGCAATCAAGAGCGCCGCAGATAGCATGCGTATGGGCAAGGTTCACAACGACAACTGCATCGCTTGCCTCGCCTGTGTTCCCCGCGTGATCAACCGCACGGAACTGGTAAGACACACCATCTGCATCCGTTTTACCGGAGTGTGTGTAGGTGCTGCCATCCAGGTCTACCCAATCAGCATTGTCGATCTTGACCTGATACTTGCCGATGCCGGAGGTAGCATCGGTGGCAGACAGGGTAAATACCACATCGCCGCGGGATTCAGTGCCGGAGGTATAGTTTTTCTCGCCCGCCTTGGCTGTCACAGTGACATCACTGGGCTCGGTGGTATCGATCTTGATCTCACGTGCCTCGCTTACGGCCTCGTTTCCGGCCTGGTCGATGGCCTTGACCATGACCCTGTGAATACCGTCGCCGATGACCATAAATTCTCCGCCATCGGTTCCGTTGCCATTACTCCAGCTTTCGCCGCCGTCAATGCTGTACTGCCACTTTGAAATAGCTTTATCATCGGATACGCTGACCGTAGAGGAGACGTTGGAGGTATTCCACTCCTCAGCGTTGCCGCTGATGCTCCAGTGTGTTATGTCCGGGCGTACCTTGTCGATCATGGCGATGCTCAGGGCGTCAAAGGTGGAGATATTGCCTGCCGCATCGCGGACCTTGATGACGATATCCGCGGTATTTGCGGTATAGGTCTTGGTGTTTTCCGCCTGCCATGTCTGACCGCCGTCAAAGCTGTAGGCCTCAGCAGCAAGTCCGGCAGCACCATCAGAGGCGTTAACGGTCAGGGTCACATCATCCTTGGTCCACTCGGTAGGGTTGCCGCTGGCACTGTCGATGGTGGGGCTGTCCTTATCGATGTTAATATTCAGCACAAAGGGGCCGGTTTTATTGCCCGCATTGTCGCGGATGTAGACCACAACATTTTCGGTGGTTTCGGTATAGGTCTTGGTGCTGGCGCTCTGCCATGTCTGGCCGCCGTCAAAGCTGTAGGGCTCAGCGGCGAGACCGGAGTCGGTATCCTCCGCTTTACTGATGGTAACAGTCACGTCCGAGGTGTACCAACCGTTCTCGCCTGCGGTGCCGCTTACGGAAACGCTGGCGCTCGGCTCGGTCTTGTCGATTCCGCTGACTCTGGTGTTCTGGAATCCGTAATTACCGGCGTTGTCGGTAACTTTGACCTTGTAATTACCGTTTGCGGTGACCGCGCCTAAATAACGGCCGTCCACCAGTTCAAAGGCCACATCCTGCTTAACATCGCCTAGGTAAAGCTCCACGGACTTTACGCCGGAGAGGGTTTCGCTCGTTACGGTGACCACGATATTCTTGCTCACGTTCGACCATTCAGGAGTTTCAGCTTCTGAAACCGAGAAAGTAGGTTCGGTCTTGTCGTACTTGTAATGAAGCGTGACCTGATAGATCTTTCCCTCGCCGTCCTTGACATAGACGGTCTTGGAAATATTCTCTCCCTCTTCGTCATCGGAGAAGTCAAGGGCGCTCTTGCCGTAGGTGCCGTCAGCCGTGAGGCTGACTGTATAGCCTTCCTTGGGGGTGAAGATGGGCTTGTTATGTATGTCAATGTCAAACCAGCCATCACCGCCGTCATTCCATGTCAGAACCTCGCCTGCTTCCTTGGGTTCATAGGTAATATTGAAGTTCACGGTCTTGGAATGATAGTAGTTGCCCTTGCCGGAGATGGTAACAGATGCGATGTTGGTGCCGATTTCCTTATTATCGTGGTACGCATTGATCACGTAGTCAATATCCTCCACCAGCGTCATGCCGTTGTACTGAATGACCGGCTTGGGCTGAACCTCGTAGCCTGTGTAATACTGGTCGGGGATGGCCTCAAATGTGACGTCAGCGGCGGTAATGTCCTTCGGAGCGATGTCAAAGCTTCCGATATTAAGGCCGTTCACCGCGTTATACCACTCAGACCCCGCCACATTGACCTTCACGGTGTAGGTGCCGGCGTTGACGGGTTTGCCGTCTACAAGTCCCTCTCCCTCGTAGTAAATGGTGACGAGATGTGTCGCATCGCCCCACGTGGAAAAAGTAACTTCCTTGGCACTGCCGGAATAAATCATGTCATCAGGCAGAATTAAGGTAATGTCCGCTGCCGTCAGCGTGCCCTTCTGGAGGGTGAAGGGAACGGAGCATGCTTCCTCGTCATCCACTGTGATGGTGGCGGTACCTTTCAGTGGTTCTTCGGTCAGGCGGTAATTCTTTACTGTGGGCTTAGCCAGTCCTGCCTGCACCCAGTCGCTGCCGGGTGCAAGGTCTTCAACAATGACCGGACAGGCGTAGTCGACGTATTTGTACTCGAAGTCGCTGTGGATGGTGACATTGCACGTTGCCGTACCGGCGCCGCCGTTCAGCGGACAGCCTTCGTTGCCGCACTTTGCGGTGATGATGCCGTACCCATTTCCATTGGGAGCATAGCTGTAAGTCCATCCGCCGTGGGTGTGAGGCACCGCCAGCTTCAACTCGTTGCCGTCCGGCTGAACGGTGTAACCGTCGTTTGCGGAGGTGAAATAGTCCGAGGAGTCAGCAGAGCTCATGTAGGTATTCCAGCTAGTGGTGAAGGTGCCTGGGGTCTCCATCTTTACGCTGATGGCCTTGTCCGATGTGTAGGTCAGACCGTTCTCGCCGATAGTGATGAGCTTGCCGCTGTTAAGATAGATGTCTGCAGCAGCGCCGGTGATGCTGGGCGCACCTTGAAGGTTCAGGGTGCCGGAGTTACTGATGCCTTTGCTTGAGCCATTGTTTGCTGTGACGGTACCGCCGCTGACGGTGAGGGTGCCGGTGCTGGTGTTGTGGATGCCGGCGCCGGAGCTGCCGGTAGCTGTGACGGTACCGCCGCTGACGGTGAAGGTGCCGCCATCGTTGTAGATACCAGTGCTGCCGCTGACTTGGACGGTGCCGCTGACATTGATCGTGCCGGTGTAGTAGTTACGGATGCCGTTACTTTTGCCAGTCACGATGCCGCCGCTGACGCTGACGGTACCTTGGTTGTAAACGCCGTAGCCGGTGCCGCCGGTTGCTGCTTCGGCGGTACCGTTGTAGATATTGAGGTTGCTATTTTGTTCGTTTTTGATGCCGGTGTCGGCGCCGCTGACGGTGCCGCCGTATACATTGACAGTGCCACCGTTGTTGCGGATGCCGGTGTCGGCGCCGCTGACGGTGCCGCCGTATACATTGACAGTGCCACCGTTGTTGTAGATACCGGGGTAGTTGTCGGAGGCGCTGGTATTCTTTATCTCACCGGGCTGGGTTGTTGAACAGTCGCATATGTTCAGGATTGCACCGCTTTTGACATAGAAAGCACCGTAGCTGTTCGTTGTCGTGATCGTGTGTCCATTCAGACAGAGATTGACCGTGCCCACGATAGTGACAGAGTTCACTCCCACATTGCCAGTCAGGTAGTAGCTGCCCGCTGTGAGCTGGTCACCCTGGGTAACGTTGTCTTTATCCGTGCCGTCCCACGCCACCCATGAAGTGATGTTTTCGTGAGTATGACCGCCCACTGTCACGCTGCCGCCGCAGACACAGTGGCTGTGGGAAGCCAGCGCCGTTGTCGGCAGCATCGTAATGAGCATCACAAGGGCCATCAGCATACTTAAAACTCGTTTTTTCATGCAAAAACCTCCTATCAGAAAGCAAAATGCTACGTTTACAGCTTCAAATGTGGTGCATATCGATGATCAATAGAAAAACGAGAGTAACACCACTATCTATAGTGATATTACTCTCATTGGTTCTAAAATTCAATCAAATTACAAAAATTTTTCACGACGTTTGCAGCCATGCTTTGACATAGGCCGGGATCTCCCGCAGATAGTAGTTCATCTTGAACACCCAGGGGCGTGTGTGGGCGCTGAAGCTTACGGAATCGATCCCGAGACGGGACGCCAAAAACATGGCCCGGCTCATATGAAATTCGCCGGTGATGATACAAAGGCCGTCCAAATTCACACCCATTTCATCGGCCAGGGCTTTGGTGTTGCGCAGATTTTCCAGGGTTGTGCGGGATTCCGGCTCCATCACCACGCGGCTCACGTCCGCACCATGGGATTGCAGGTAGTTGTACATGGCCTGAGCCTCGGAAATATTCTCCCCATCCCCTTTTCCGCCGGAGACAAACACTACAGCGTGGGGATTTTCCTGCATGAACTCCAGGGCGGCGTCCAAGCGGCTGCGCAGGGCCATACTGGGCACATTTCCCCGCACCTGCGCACCAAGAACGATGGCGGCCTCGCTTTGCTGCGCGGCAGGGTCCCGCTGGCCCTGTACGCTGATCAGAGCCATCAGAATCTCCAGGGTGATCAGGCCCACACAAACAATCAGAATCAAACAGCTGCGCACCGTTTCCCTGCCGATCAAGCGCAGCAGAAACACAAACGCGCCCAGGGCAATGAGCAGTGCACCCGTCACCCAGAATGTAAACGGAAGAATACACAGGATCACACCAAGCACCACAAGGATGGTGCTCAGAGCGGTCAGTTTATGATTGCCCTTCTTCCATTTCAAGGCTCAGTTCCTCCCATTGTTCATACAAAGCGCTCAGCTGATCGTCAATGCTCTGCTTCTCGGTCATCAGCTCCTGCAGCTTCTGATAGTCGGTTGCAGCCTCTGCAATCTCAGCATCGAGTTTTGCAGAAGTCTCTTCCAGTTTTGCAATCTGCTTTTCCACCAGTTCCAGCTGGCGCTTGGTGCTCTTCGGCTTCGGACCTGTGGGTTTCGCGGCAGCCGGTTTCTTCTTCGGTTCAGCAGGCACAGCCAGGCGGGCCTGACGCTCTTTTTCCTGCACAGCGCGATACTTTTCATAGCCATAGGGATGGTCGATCACACGGCCGTCCTTCAGCTCCCAGATGCGGGTGGCAAACTTCTCCACAAAATAGCGGTCGTGGGAAACGAAGATCAGATTGCCCTCATAGTCTTCCAAGGCCTGCTCGATCCATTCGCGGGAAGCGATGTCCATGTGGTTGGTGGGTTCGTCCAAAACCAGAAGATTCACCTTCTCATCCATGAGCATACACAGCCGCAAGCGCATAAGTTCGCCGCCGGAGAGCACGGAAACTGGCTTGAACACATCCTCACCCGAGAATAGGAAGGCACCCAGGCGATCACGCGCCTGCTGGGGCGTACAGTTGGTCTCATAGAGCATGGTGTCGTAGAGGGAACGCTCCGGATGGGCAAAATGGATGATCTGAGGCAAATATGCCCATTTGCATTGGGGGCCGAATTTGATCTTGCCCTCACAGGGTTCTTCGCCCAACAGGCACTTGATGAAGGTAGACTTGCCGGTGCCGTTATCTCCCAGGAAGGCAATAGACTCGCCGCCCAGAACCTTCAGTTCCACATCCTCGAAGAGCACGCGCTCATCAAAAGCTTTCTTCATGCCACGGATGGAGAGCATGCTGTCACCACGGAAGTCGCGCTCGCCGAAGCGGGCAGAAACCGTCTTATCCTTGGTCGGGCGCTCGGTCTTTTCGATGCGCTCCATGCGGTGCTGGATGCTCATGGCACGGCGGTAGAGAGTGCGGTTGTTGATGCCCCAGCCCTTCATACGCTCGACCGTGTAACCGAGCTGCTTGAGCTTGGCCTGCTCCTGCTCATACTGCTTGAGCTGCAGGTCGTATCTGGCCTGTTTTTCCACCACGTAGAACGAATAGTTGCCGGAGTAGAACTCAGCCTTGCCGCCGCGGATCTCAATGATGCGCTGCACCACGCGATCTAAGAAGTAACGGTCGTGGGAGATGGTCAGCACCGTTCCTTTGAAGGAGAGCAGGTACTCTTCCAGCCATTCCACGTTCTTCATATCCAGGTGATTGGTGGGCTCGTCCAGCAGCAGAATATCCGTCTGCTCCAGAAGCAGACGCGCTAAATTGACTCTGGTCTTTTCGCCGCCGGAGAGAGAGTCAAACAGCTGTTCCCGCATGGCAGCCGGAATACCCAGTCCTGAACACATTTTATCCGTCTGTGTATCCATTTCGTATCCTCCGCCGTGTTCAAAGCGATAAGATAACTCATCATAGCGCTTCAAAAGGGTCGGCGGCGCGGAAGCCGTCAGCTGGGAGGCCAGTTCCTCCATCTCACGCTGCAGACGCATCAAAGGACGGAACGCAGAACGAATCACCTGCTCCACGGTGTAATCCTTGGGATAGTTGGGGATCTGGGAGATTAGGCCCAGCTTTCTGCCGGGAGCAATGTACATATCGCCCTCGTCAAAGCCGTACTCTTCCGTGAGGATCTTGAAGAGCGTCGTCTTGCCGCAGCCGTTGCGGCCCAGGATACCGACGCGTTCACCCTCATTGATCTCAAAACTGATACCATCCAGAATATTTTTGTCTTTTTCAAAAGCCTTTACCAGGTTTTTTACGGAAATCTCAATCATTGGAATACTTCCTCAAAAATGCTTCCCGATCAAACAGAAGATTTAAGGCCCGCAGCATGGCGTTGGCGCTCATCTTCTCGGGAAAATCCAGTTCTTTTAACAGTTTCTTTCGCTTCTCAGCAGAGCCATCACCGCCGGACAGGCCGCACAGGACCAGGTCCGCTTTCGTGATCGGATCGGAGTTCACACCGACCTGACCATCCAGCGGAACGCCGGCGCGTTCCAGGGCTGAGAGGATCACCTCAGGCCGCATTCCTTCCACACCAAGAAGGCCTTCCTTTCCGGCCTGGGCCTTGCGACGCTCCTTGCCGGAGATTTCGGGAATATAGGCGTGATAGACCTTATCTTTGGGCAGTGCACCGGTGAGATAATTGCGGATCACAAAACCCGCCCCATCGGAGTCTGTCAGGATAATCAACCCACGCTCCTGCGCCACTCGACGCAGCAGATTCAGAAGCTGCTTGTCTTTCATCACATGAAAGCCATCCGTGGTGAAAATCGGCGCATCGACAATCTGACTCAGGGCGTTGAGATCGTACTTGCCCTCCACCACAATGGCCTGGGAAATTTTAAGCATGTTTTGCCTCCTCTGACAGCCGCAGAATCAGCAGCTCCACCAGACGCTCCGCATCATCATAGGATGTCTTGAGCTTGTAGTCCGTTTCAGCGCACAGCAGTACCGCCTGGCGGCACCATTGCATCGTGAAGTTACGCGCATTGGACATGGTCTTTCTGGCCGGGTAGTCGCTCATACTGCAGAGCTTCATCAGCTCGTCAGAACCCTTTCCGTTTTCGGAGAGCGTTTTCGCCGCCAGCAGTCTGCGCAGATTCGACGCAATGGCCGCCAGGACAGGAATCGGCTCTTCCTGCATCTGGAAGATCACCTGCAGTCGGCTCAGGGCCCCTGCAAAGTTTCTGGATGCAAGCTCGTCCGTGATCTGGAACACCTGGGCATCCAGCACGGGAATGACCACCGCATCAATGTCCTGACGGGTGATTTCATCTCCGGCGGCGAAGGCTGCGATCTTCTCAATTTCAGGTTTCAGGGCGGTCATCGTACCGCCGGTCTGGAAAATCAGATACGCGCACAAATCATTATTGATGCGCTTGCCCGCGGAACGGAAGTGGCGGATGCACCAGTCCGTCAGGCTGGCCTGGGACTGCTTCTGGAAGTTCAGTTCCGTTGCCGTCTTCTGCACAGCATCGGCAAATTTCTTCTGGCGCTTGTCCAGCTTATACTCAACCACATCATAAACCAGAACCAGGCAGACATACTCCGGCAGATCCAGAATAATCTGGGTCATCATCTCCCGGGTGGACTCATCGAGTTTACTTAGATCCAGGTCATCAATCTGAATCATGGTGCGCTCTGCCATCACAGGAAGCGCATCGACTGCATCCTGCAGCGCATTGGCAGAAAAGCTTTTGGCGTCAAAGCGGTGGAAGTTGAATGCCTCGGCAGGCCCCTCCATCAGTTTGGAGCGCAGCTGATCCAAATAATAGGTGCGCAAATAGGCTTCTTCGCCGTAGAAGATATAGAACGTTCCAATGCTACCGCTCTTGATATCAGCACGCAAAATAGCAGACCCGTCCTGGGTCGAGCTTATTTGTTTCTTTGCCAAGGTTTTCACCTCCTGATTATAATACTGCCTTCTTCGTCCGTCCGCCGTACTTCGGCGCCGGAGGAGAGAATGCGGGAAATTGTTTCATCAGCGGGATGTCCGTAGGAATTCTCTCCCACAGAAATCAGAACCAGCTCCGGCCGCAGCACGTCCAGCAGCAGCTCGGAGGTGGAATGTTTCGAGCCATGGTGACCTGCCACATAAACCTCCAGATCCGGCAGCTCATACAGCATTAAAAGCAGCTGTTCGGATGCTTCATTCATATCACCGGTCACCAGAATATCATATCGTTCAAAGCTGCAAAGGACTGCCAGGCAGGTTTCATTGTCTGTGGTATAGGCCACCGGCGGATAAATACACGCCGAGCCGCCGCCCAGGGTGAGCAGCTGCATTTCATCACGCACGGGAACGAATTTTGTTCCATTCCGTTCCGCCACTTCTTCTACCTCGGCACGCAGGCCATAATCGTCCCAGGTGTCAGGGGCGTAAACGGTACCCACATCCAGAAGCTGCAGCAGTATTGCTGCACCGCCGGCATGGTCCATATCATAATGGGTTAGCACCAGTGTATCCAGCTTTCTGGTTCCCATGGTGGCAAGGTGCGCCACAGCGGCTCTTGCGGCAATGGCGTTGGAGTCGCCGCCGCAGTCGATCATCAGGGTCTGCCCGTCCGACTCGGCAAGCAGGCACTGTCCCTGCCCCACATCGATCATCGTAAAGGAAAACGCAGGCAGCCTCAACTGCATCGCAGCCATCACAACGCAGACGCTCAGCACCAGGCCGATGCAGGCAGCTGGAAATACAAGCCGGACCCTCTCCTTTTGCTTGAACACGAGCACCACAATCAGGTACAGAAACAGAAGAAAAATGACGGCATAGGGTGTGAGCGAATAAAGGGCAGCGAAGGGTAGCTTGGAAAGAAGCCGCACGACAGCATATACATACGAAACCAGCTGCCTTACAACAAAGGCAAAAGGAACCGCCAACGGAGTCCAGACAAAGCCCAACAGCACCGCACACAGGCCGAGTGTGAAGATCACTGTCACCACAAAACTGGTCAATAGATTGGTCAGAGGCGAAATGATGGAAATCTGCCCAAAGTACCACATGTTTAGGGGAAGCGTCGCCAGCTGCGCAGACAGGGTAACAGAAAGAATGGACGCAATCGTACGCCAGAAGGATTTGAGCGTCTCGAGCACCTTATGATTACTTCGCTTCTTTTCACGGACAAAGAGCGACAAGAAGCGTTCATACAGAACCTGGATTCCCGCCGTTGCGCAGAAAGACAGCTGAAAGGACACAGATGCCAACTCATAAGGATTAATCAGCAAAATCAGAAGCGCTGCAAAGCCCAGCGTCGTAGGCGAATCATTTTCGCGCCGCAGCAGCGGAGCCAGAAGAAAGATTCCCAGCATCAGAGCCGCACGCACCGTGCCGGCAGATGCGCCGGTCATCAGGGTAAAGAACACGAGAACAGGCAGGCCGATAGCTGCCGTGAGCATTCTTCTTTTTCTGCAAAGGGCCTGCACGATACCGATAAGAATCGCCACATGCATGCCGGAAACCGCCACCATGTGATAGATGCCGGTAATGGACAGCTGTTCGCGAAGGGTCGGCTGCAAAAGGGCGCGATCACCCGTTAGAAGCGCCGTAACCAGTCCCGCCGATTCATCATCCAGCAGGTCTTTGATCACATCGCGCACTTTGGAAGAGAAAATAAGCGGCAGATTCCGCAAGGACACTTTCTCTGCCGGAATCAACTGAGCGTTTTCCGGCAGCGATCCTGTTAAACGGATGCCCTTGGCGGGATAAAACAGGCTCTCCCCTTTGGAAGTATCCGCCCATTTGAGCGTTCCCACAAAGGAGAACTTGTCGCCAATGCTGCAATCCACATCCTGCCTTGTGTATAAAACCGCGCGGGTGGCGCGACCGGCAGGATGCACACGCACTTCGATACGATACCATCCGGAAGAGAGCAGCTCCGGCTCCCGGCAGACCTCTGCCAGGTAGGCCTGTTTCTGCTCTGCGTCGAGGCGGATCGGTTCCAAATAAAAGGTAGAATACAGCTGACAGTATCCCAGCGCAACCACACACGCCAGGGCACAGCAGCAAAGGCCGCGGGCAAACTTCCGTTTGCGCAGCAAGAGACAGGCCATGCCCAATACAAACAGCACAGCCATGGCAATATAAATTCCTTTGCCGGAAAGAAGCCAGATAAAACCGGCACAGCCGGCTGAAAAGCCGATGGCAACCAGAAGCAGATATCGCATTAGCGCTGATCCGTCAAGCCAAGGATATAGTCCGTAGTGGTCTTGTAGAACTTCGCCAGCTTGATGACCGCCCAAACGGGGATTTCGCGATCACCGGACTCATATCTGCGGTAGACCGTTCGATGCATATTCAGGTAGTCAGCAATCTGCTGTTGGGTTTTGTCGTTATCTTCTCTTAAGTCTTTGATTCTTTGAAATACCATGGTATCACCCCATCATAGGGATGTTACCATTTGGCAACATTGCACACATTGTTTTGGCGCCGTTTGGTGTCATTATAACAAGAAACCAAACAGAACACAACCACTACTTACAACACAGAGCGGACAGATCCTTCGACTCCGCTTACGCTCCGCTCAGGATGACAAACGGGAAAGAACAAGGCACGACCGAAGTCGTGCCTTGTTGTTACGTTTAGTTGAAGCTGCCCAGCTCCTTGCCGGAGAGTACATGGAAGTGAATGTGATGTACGGTCTGACCGGCGATCTCACCACAGTTGGTGACCACGCGGAAGCCGTCCAGATTCAGCTCCCTGGCAAGTTTTGCAATGACCTTGTAGATGTGGCCAATGACAGGGGCGTTCTCCTCGGTGACTTCTGCCGCGGAAGCGAAGTGCTCCTTGGGAATCACCAGGAAATGAGTGGGAGCCATGGGTGCGATGTCATAGAAGGCGTAGCAGAGCTCGTCCTCATAGACCTTGTTCGAGGGGATCTCCCCTGCGACGATCTTACAAAACAGGCAATCAGACATGTTTCTTACTCCTTTTTACAGCTTTTCTGCCACGAAGTTATCCACAGCAGCCAGTGCGTCATCGAGCTTCAGCAGATCGCTGCCGCCGCCCATGGCGCTGTCGGGCTTGCCGCCGCCCTTGCCGCCGCAGATGGCGGTGACGTGACGGATGATGTCGCCGGCCTTGATGCCTCTGGCAACAGCGTCCTTGCCGCAGGAGGCCAGGAAAGTGATCTTACCATCGTTGACGGATGCCAGAACGGCAACCACACCGGCTTCCTTCTCGCGCAGGCCGTCGCCCATGGTGCGCAGCTTGTTGGCGTCAGCTTCAGGAATGGTGGCGGTGATGACCTTCAGGCCGGAAACGTCATGAGCGCCAAAGAGGATGCGGTCGGCTTCGCCGGCGGCTTCCTTGGCCTTGTACTTTTCCACCAGCTGATGCAGCTGCTTGAGCTCCAGAGTCACGGCCTCGGCCTTCTCGCGCAGCTCGGCGGGCTTGGTCTTCAGAGCGGCAGCGGTCTGGAACAGAACTTCCTGGGTGTGCTTCATGGATTCCAGGGTCACCTTACCGGTGGTAGCCTCAATACGGCGCACGCCGGAGGCAACGGAGAACTCGCTGGAGATCTGGAACACGCCAACCTTAGCGGTGTTGTCCAGATGGGTACCGCCGCAGAATTCCACGGAGAAGCCTTCGCCCATGTCAACCACACGGACGGTGTCGCCATACTTCTCGCCGAACAGGGCGATGGCGCCGCGCTCCTTGGCAGCCTCAATGGGCATTTCCTCGGTGACGATGCTGTAACCGGCCAGGACCGCGTCATTGACGATGTTGCTAACCTCAGCCAGCTCCTCAGGAGTCAGAGCGGAGAAATGGGTAAAGTCAAAACGCACGCGGTCAGGCTCCACCAGAGAACCGGCCTGATGCACATGATCGCCCAGCACGCTGCGCAGCGCAGCATCCAGCAGATGGGTGGCGGAGTGGGCGCGCATGATGGCGCTGCGGCGCTCGGAGTCAACATGAGCGCGAACAACATCGCCCAGCTTCAGGGTGCCTTCCGCCAGCTTGCCATAGTGCATATACTTGCCGCCCTTGTTCTTCTGAACATCGGTCACGTTGAAGAGCATGCCATTCTCGCCGGAAACAGCCAGGAAGCCATGGTCAGCCGTCTGACCGCCCATTTCGGCGTAGAACGGAGTCTTGTCCAGAACCACAATGGCTTCCACGCCAGGCATAAGCTCTTCGGCCTGCTCGTTTTCCACAACGATGGCAACCACTTTAGCGTCCATAATGGCCAGGTTATCGTAACCGACAAATTCGGTCTCGGGAACATCCTTGCCGAATTCCACGCCGGCCCAGCCCAGATCTCCCAGGGCCTCACGGGCCTTGCGGGCGCGGACCTTCTGCTCTTCCATCAGAGCCTTGAAGGCATCCTGATCGACGCTCATCCCCTGCTCTTCCACCATCTCGATGGTCAGGTCGATGGGGAAGCCGTAGGTGTCGTACAGCTTGAAAGCATCGGCGCCGGAGAAGACACTCTCGCCCTTTTCCTTGTGGCCGGTGAGCATATCGTTGAAGATCTTCAGGCCGCCGTCGATGGTCTTGGCGAAGTTCTCTTCTTCCACGCGGATGACCTTGGTGATATAGTCCTGACGCTCCTTGAGCTCGGGATAGTGGCCCTCGTTCTCGCGAACAACAGTGGCGCAGACCTCAAACAGGAAGGCGTCGTTCATGCCCAGCATCTTGCCATGACGGGCAGCGCGGCGCAGCAGGCGGCGCAGCACGTAGCCGCGGCCTTCGTTGGAGGGCAGAACGCCGTCGCAGATCATGAAGGTGGCGGAACGGATGTGATCGGTGATGATGCGCAGGGAGACATCGGTCTTGTCGCTCTCGCCGTAGTGGGCGCCGGTAATCTCGGAGACCTTGTTGGTGATGCTCATCACGGTGTCAACGTCGAACAGGCTGGCCACGTTCTGGCACACGCAGGCCAGGCGCTCCAGGCCCATGCCGGTGTCGATGTTCTTCTGCTTCAGCTCGGTGTAGTTGCCCTCGCCGTCGTTGTTGAACTGGCTGAAGACGTTGTTCCAGACCTCAATATAGCGGTCGCACTCGCAGCCGACGGTGCAATCGGGGCTGCCGCAGCCCCACTCTTCGCCGCGGTCATAGTAGATCTCGGAGCAGGGGCCGCACGGGCCGGAGCCATGCTCCCAGAAGTTGTCGGCCTTGCCAAAACGGAAGATGCGCTCGGGCGCGATGCCGATGTCCTTGTTCCAGATCTCGAATGCCTCATCGTCGTTCTCATAGATGGACGGATACAGGCGCTCAGGATCCAGGCCGACCCACTCGGGGCTGGTCAGAAATTCCCAGCTCCAGGCAATGGCTTCCTTCTTGAAGTAATCGCCGAAGGAGAAGTTGCCCAGCATCTCAAAGTAGGTGCCGTGGCGGGCGGTCTTGCCGATGTTCTCGATGTCGCCGGTGCGGATGCACTTCTGGCAGGTGCAGACTCTGCGGCGCGGAGGCTCCTGCTCGCCGGTGAAGTAGGGCTTCATGGGCGCCATACCGGAGTTGATGAGCAGCAGGGACGCGTCATTCTGAGGAATCAGGGAAAAGCTGGGCAGGCGCAGATGACCTTTGGTTTCAAAGAAAGCCAGGAACATCTCACGCAGTTCGTTGAGGCCGTAAGGCTTCGGGTTGGACATGGGAATTACCTCCATCTATCTACATTTCTTTTTTTGACAATACAAAAAGCCTTCGCCCATTTGCAGGGGCGAAGGCTTGCTTCACGGTACCACCCTGATTATCCCCTTGCGGGGCATCTTCAGTCGTTCTGTAACGGGAACGGCCCGTCCCGGTCCTCCCAGGCGGCTCCAAAGTGGCTTCCGAAGCGCAGACTTTAAGGGTTTTCAGCTGCTCCCTCTCTCTGGAAAAGTGCGGTTTCGGTTGGCTTTTTCATGGCCTTATCCATGTTTCCAACCTATTCTAGCACATTTTTTCGCCTTGTCAACCGTAAATTAAGTATTTTTCGCGCTCAGGTCCACACTTCTGCGGATAATGGAATCGGGGATGGCCTCACAGGGCAGATCCATGGTGAAAATCTGCTGGGGATGCGGAAGAACGCTAACAGGATTGCCCTCTTCATCGCGCAGATTCTGCGCCGTGAATTTCACAGGAGCAAAGCCTGGACGCAGCAGCTCCAGCTCGTCACCTTCCGAGAAGCGGTTGCGCTGGGTACATGTGGCGCGGGTGCCGTCGCAGGACAGCACATAGGCGCTCACTTGCCACTCACGGATGTAGCGCGAAGAGTCATAATACTGGCTGTCACCGGGCCAGCCGTAGTAAAAACCGGTGTAATAGTGCCTGTGTGAAACTTTTTCCACCTCTTCCCGCCAGATGGGATCCAGCGGCTTGCCCTCCGTGGCGGCGGTGATGGCATTCTGATAGGCGTTGGTGATAACCGCCGTGTAGTAGCTGGACTTGGCGCGGCCTTCGATCTTAAAGGAGTCGATTCCCACGTCAATCAGCTCGCCCACGTGCTCAATCATGCAAAGATCCTTGGAGTTGAGGATATAGGTGCCGTTTTCGTCCTCGCCGATGGGGAAATACTCACCCGGACGGGTTTCTTCCACCAGATTGTACTTCCAGCGGCAGGGCTGAGCACACACACCGCGGTTTCCGTCGCGGCCGGTCATATAGTTGGACAGCAAGCAGCGACCGGAGAAGCTGACGCACATGCTGCCGTGGACAAAGGTTTCGATTTCCAATTCCGGCGGCGTATCCCGGCGCATGGCTTCAATTTCCTTCAGGCTCATCTCCCGGGCCAGAACCACACGGCTGGCGCCCAGATCATACCAGGCGGAGGCAGACAGCGCATTGACAATGCCCGTCTGGGTGGAGATATGCTTTTCCATCTTCGGTGCATACTTCTGCGCCAGGCGGAACACGCCCAGGTCGGCGATAATCAGCACGTCCGCACCGGTGTCCTGCAGCATTTCCAGATACGCAGGAAGCTTGTCCAATTCGTCTGCCCGGGGCAGCGTATTGCAGGTCACATGCACCCGCACTCCTTTGGCGTGGCAGAGCTTGACCGCTTCGCGCAGTTCTTCTTCTGTGAAGTTGTTCACACCGCCGCGCATGCCATACTGTTTGCCTGCCAGATACACAGCATCGGCGCCAAAAGCTACGGCCATTTTCAGGCGTTCAAAATCGCCTGCAGGAGAAAGAAGTTCAGGACGTTTCATTCTTCCAGGCCCTCCAGGAAATCACGATGTTCATAGTAAGAGGACGAGAAGTGATGACTGCCATCTTTGTCCAATGCATAGAAATAGTAGGTTGTATCCGCCGGAGAGAGCGCCGCCTTGATGCTGTTCAGGCCGGGGTTGGCGATGGGACCGGGCGTCAGGCCGGGATTCAGATAGGTGTTGTACGGAGAATTGATCGCCAGGTCCGAATTGGTCAGCACATCCTTGCGTTCCTCGAGAACGTACTGGATGGTGGCGTCGATCTGCAGACAGGGATAGACCTTCGAACACAGGCGGTTATAGATTACAGACGCGATCTTGGCACTTTCGGAAGATCCGGCTGTTTCCTTCTCAATCAGGGACGCAACAATAATGATCTTCTGCTCGTCCATCATAGCCGCGTTGATTTCCTCTTCCGAGAAGCCTGCAGTTGACATCTTCTCACGAAGGGTTTCGTTCAGAGCATCGATCTGCGCCAGCAGCTCATCGCTCACACGACGTTCATAGTTCTTCAGCAGCTTGGAAAGAACGTTCACGGGATCCTCATTGACATAGAAATCATAGGTGTCCGGGAACAAATAACCTTCCAGGCGGCTGGGATCACCATAATCCAGATGGGACAGGAAGTCATAATCAAACACATGGTTCGCCGCGCAATCTGCCAGTTCTTCGGCAGAACAGATCCCCTTTTCTTCCATCAGGGCGTAGATCTGCTCACATTCGTAGCCTTCCGGAATCATGACCGTCGCCGTGTCGCGGGTGGGTGCAGTGCCGATCAGGCCATTGACCAGAGCATGATAGTCAAACAGGTTGTTGAGGGTATAGACGCCGGGATCGATTTTCTCGTCCGCATTGGCAAAGGCACAGTAGAGGCGGAAAAGCCACTTGTACTCAATCAGGCCATTGTCATACAGTGTGTTGGCAACATCTGCCACCGAATCGGTTTCGGAAATGGTGACGCTCACTTCCCGGTCCGGCTTTGTCAGGGCCAGCACGTCAAGAGCACAATACCAGACGCCCACCGCAATCAGAACCGCTGCGGTCACAACACCAAACACATAAAGAAGTGCCCGCTGCGCAGCAGACATGCGGCGCTTTTTCTTTTTCGGTTTCTTGACCTCTTTCACAGGTTCTTGCGGCTGTGCAGCAGGAATCACCCGCGTCTGACCTTCCATTGCGGGTTCTGCCGGTGTCGAGAACGCAACCGTTTCGTCCATATTGTGAACAGGCTGCTCCTTCGGCTGAATCCGGGTCGCATCCACAATGGTGTCAGACGAAGACAGCGGCGCAGTCTGAGCCTTGGATTCCTCGATTTGCTTCATAACAGAAGCAATCAGATCCTCCACGTTCTCAAACTCCTCCGCACCGGGTTCTGCCGGCAGCTTGAACTCCTGCATGTCAGAACGCTTATTCAGTTCGTTGGGGTTCTTGTTTTCGTTCATGATTTCCTCCGGGAATCTCACAGAAACTCAGGTGCGATAAACGATGGCATCCGCCACCTCGTTCGCCTTTTCTCGACCACACAGGCACGTAATCAGCTGCAGAGCAAATGCAACAGAAGTACCGGCAGAGGTTCCGGTGATGATCTTGCCGTCCTGCACCGCTTCAGCTTCACTCATCAGATTGGCCCCGCCCATCTGGTCGCGCATGGTGGGATAGCAGGTTGCCAGCAGACCATCGGTGATGCCCATCTCCGCCAGAATCGTAGGCGCAGCGCAAATTGCGGCCACGTAGATGCCTTTTGCGTGGGCCTCGCGCACCAGCCGCATGGCCTTGTCGCTCTTCTTCAGGTTTTCAACGCCCACCAAGCCGCCGGGAAGCACGATCATTTCCGCATCTTCCAGGCGAACGTCATCAATCAAAATGTCCGTCTGAACGCCAATGGCATGGCTGCCCGTGACACAAGCACCGTCCACCCCCACCAGCTTCACTTCCACGCCCGCACGGCGCAGAAGATCGCAGGGAGTAAGCGCTTCCATCTCTTCAAAACCGGTGGCCAAAAGAATGTAAACCATGATTATTCCTCCAGGCAGGCCTTCACACAGGCATAAATATCCTCATGGATCTCGCGGGGCGTACGCAGCATGCCGTGCTTTTCGCAAGCAATCCGCTTCCAGCCGTAATAATTCGCCGCAAACTCCGCCGCTTCCTTACACTGGCGAAGATACGCCATATCTTTTTCATGAATGTCAGCATTGGTATTGGTCTGCACTTCGCGCTCACGCATAAGCTGCTCCGTCAGGCGCAGGGGCATATCCAGATATAAAACCAAATCCGGCTTAGGAAGCTTCATCTTGTCAAATTCCAGATCGTAGAGCCACTTCAGGAAGTCGGCGCGTTTTTCGGGCGGCTCCTTGGAAGCCTGATGCACAGCATTGGACGTAGTATAGCGGTCGGATACAATGAGTTTTCCGGCCTGGTATTCATCCTTCCAGACTTTCTGGTAGGACGCAAAGCGATCGACTGCATAGAATGTGGATGCAGTATAGGCGTTCACATCCGAAGGATTGGGGCCAAACTCTCCGCCCAGATACATGCGGATCAGGGTGCTGGAGGGCTCGGAATACTGGGGAAACACCAGCTTGGTAAAATCAATTCCCTCACGGGTCAGGCGCTCAGTAAGCAGACGGAACTGGGTGGACTTGCCGGAGCCATCCGTTCCTTCAAATACGATCAGTTTACCCATTATTTGCCTCCCTTACCCTTAGATCGAATGACAGCAAACAAAAACTTCGGCAGACGCAGCATACGCACAAAACGGCTGGGCTGCTTCAGGAGCCGATAAAACCATTCCAGATTCATGCGGATCATCCACTTGGGCGCCCGCTTGACGGTGCCGGCAAAGCTGTCCAGAGAACCGCCCAGGCCTGCCATCAGGCGAACATTGAGTTCCTTCTGATGGGCACGCATAAAGTGCTCCTGCTTAGGTGCGCCAAGGCAGACAAACAGCACATCCGGCGCAGCAGCATTGATTTTCTCAATCACCGCCGCCTCGTCCTTGAAATAGCCGTCCTGGATGCCCGCAATACGGAGGGCGGGATTCTTTTCCTTCATCTTCTCTGCTGCCAGCTCGGCGATGCCGGGCTTTGCACCAAGCAGGTACAAAGAAAGATCCTTTTCCGCCATATACGCGATCAGATTGGCCGCAAAGTCAACACCGGCGACCTTCTCTTTCAAGGGCGTTTTCAGAATTTTAGAGGCCATTACCACACCGGCGCCATCAGGCAGCACCAGGTCGGCCGCATTCAGAAGTTCCAGCAGCGATTCATCGTGCATGGCCTCATACACGATCTCAGAGTTCGGTGTCACGCAATATGACGCGCCCGGTGCTTGAATCAGCGCTCTGGCGCGTTCCAGGGCCTGGGCCATCGTTACATTGTCGAAGGCCACGCCCATAATCGAAATTTTCAAATCATTCACTCCATAAGAATTCCTTGTTTTTTTCAATGCGGAAGTATTTTAACACATTCTGTCAGATTTGTCACCTATCACACTTCCAATTTTCGCGCATAAACTGTTTTGAAAGCGAAACTTTCAATCCCCAAAATCTCACCAGGAGGGACCATTATGGCTGAAAACAACTGCAATCAGAGCTGTGATCTGTCTCAGATCCACGAATCGGTCTGTGTCCACACCGGAAAAATCGTTGATTCCTGTCTGGATAAGGACTGCATTGAAGATCTTCGGGTCTATCTTACCACAGAATCCCAGGCAGCACTGGACCAATCCACCTCGACCCGCGCCCGCTGCGCAGAGCTTCTAAACATCCGGCTGAATGTTCAGCCCGTTACATTCAATCGCGGCTACTATGCTGTGGACATTACTTACTACTACAAGATCATCGCCGATGCTGTGATCAACTGCACCAAACCCGTCACGATCTACGGTTTGGCCGTTTTTGGCAAGCGTGTCGTGCTTTGCGGCGGAGAAAGCGCAACGCAAGTCTTCTCTTCCAAAAGCCAGCAGAACTACTGCTGCTGCGGAGCCCAGAGTCTTCCGGAGGCCATCATCGAGGCAGTAGATCCTATGCTGCTCTCTGCCCGGGTTCTGGACTCCTGCGACAACCCGCGCTGCCCCTGCGAAGTAGCAGATATTCCCGCCTGCATCCAGAACTGCTTTGATTCTCCTCTGGTTACCACCGGAGAGAATCGCAGGCTCTTTGTGACCTTGGGCCAGTTCTCTGTCGTTCGTCTGGAGCGCGATACACAGTTGCTGCTCCCCTGCTTCGACTATTGTGTACCGGAGAAGGAGTGTACCGACCTTTCCGGCTGCGACGAGAGTCCCTGCGACGTGTTTGACCGCATCGACTTCCCCATGGACGCTTTCTATCCCGGCTCTGCCTGCTCCGGCAGCAGCTGCGGCTGCGGCGACAACTAAACTGCGGGAAAAACCGGGGAACCTGATGGTTCCCCGGCCGCTTTACTTTTTGCCACCGCCATGTTACGATTCAACTGGATTCAAACTGATGGAATCCAAAATGGTCTGCATACTCTTCGACCAAGCTTCCGTATTCTCCTCAGGCATACTGAAGCTCACGCAATAGCAAACGCTGCCGTCATAGAGCACGCTGGCTCTGTGTACGCGCCCGCCCTGCTCACTCATGGTGTACCAGCTGGTTCGGTACTCCGGCAAGCCGCAACGATCTGTTTTGAGCACCGTGAGCGTTTCGGAATCCTGCCCGGTGAGCGTTCTCAGGGCATCCTCAACGCCCATATTGGTCAGAATCTGTGTGTAAACTTCATAGGCCCCATCCTCCTGCTGATATACATGCACTTCATCCAAGTCAGAAAAGGTCTGTTCCAGGGTATCGTCCGGCAGCAGAACAGAAATGGTATACATTTGTTTTGTAGCGCTGACCGGAATCACGGTATCCCGAACAGTTTCAAATTCTTCCTGACCTCTGCCGCAGGCCGCAAGCACGAATACCAGAATCATCATCAGTATGAGAATACTCTTTTTCATTTTAACCCCTCCGGAGGAATGTTAATATGGTTGTCTACCTGATTCTAATCAATGCAGCCGGGCTTCTTTTTATGTGTCTGGACAAGCACTTGGCGAAAAAACATGCCCGCCGGATCAGTGAGCGTTTTTTCATGCTCACAGCACTCCTTGGCGGCAGTGTCGGCGTATTTCTGGGTATGGGCCTGTTTCGCCACAAGACCAAGCACAGGCTTTTTACCCTTGGCGTTCCTCTGATACTGGTCGTGCAGGTTTTCCTTTTCTTTCTGCTGCAGTAAAAAACGCTCTGCCATCCGGCAGAGCGTTTTGAAGTTTAGCTGATCTTCTCCGGATCGGAGGGCTTTTTACGCAGGGATCTCTTGGTACCATCCGGGTTTACGATCGTGGTGTTCTCCAGCTGAGCCACCAGGTTCTCACGAACCGAGGCAACATACGCCTTGCGCAGGCGATCGCGCTCGGCAATCTCCTCTTCCGTCAGACCGACGGTTTTGGCCTTTCTGGCCAGCTCATTGATGCGCGCAATGTCCTTTGGTTCCATCATTGGTCTCCTTCTTCATTACTCTCACGCGGCGGCCGTTTTTTTCCGCCCACTCGCCTTCCGGTGCAAAGCCAATGCGGCTGAAAATGCGTTCGTATTCTTCCGGCACCTCTGCGTAGGACTCATCCAGGCCGGCCATGGCCGCCTTAAAATCCAGCACCTTAATCAGTCCATCGCCGATTCCCTGGCGGCGATACTCCGGCAGCACGCAGATTCGGCTGAGCTCCGCCTTGCCAACGGATCGCAAATAGAATCTGCCTGCAGCAATGGGAACACCGTCATTCACCAGAGCCAGATGGAAGGAAAAGGGCGTGAACACGTCGTCCAGCTGCGCTTCATCCATTCCAAGTTCCTGACAGAACACCGCACGGAAGAGTTCCCGCGCCACTTCATTCTCCTGTCCGGGAGTTGTCCAAACCGATGTAATCATGGTCTCACCTCATACATAACGGCGGAGCACGATGGCAATCCGCCCCTTTTTTGTTTTTCCGCTGACTTCCGCCAGCAAAGCTTTTCCCGCGCCGCGCAAGGAAATGCTATCGCCCTCACCTACCGCCTTATCTGGCTTCTCACAGGGCAGATTGTTTAGACTCACACGGCCTGCTTGAATGGCTATGGCTGCCTTCTCACGGCTCAGGCGGAAAGCAGAGGCACACACAGCATCCAAACGTAAGGATGCCACCGTATCTCGCTGCTCGGTAACCTTTTGTTCGGGAATCCGAACTTCGGAAAGGTCGATTTCCGAAACACTCAGCTTCACCCGGCCGGCAGAAAGCAGATTCTGCCGAATATAGGGCGCCATTGCCCGGGTCACAAAGAAATCAGCACTATGCTCGGATACCAGGATGTCTCCCACAGCGCTTCTCTGGATTCCACAGCCCATCAAAGAGCCGAGAAAGTCTCGATGCGTCAGCTTCTCTCGATCGGAGAACTCCGCCCGCAAGGCCGTCAGGGGCGCCTCGGAAGTATACAGCCAGGTCTTATCCAGATAATCCGGCAGGGAAATGCATACTGTGCGCTCTGCATCTTCCCGACCGCCCCAGAACGTGCAGTCGTACATGTTTAAAACGCTTCGCACCAGGGCCTGTTCCCTGGGCGAAAGGAAGTCCGTGAAGGTGGGGATATTCCGGCTGCGGGAGCGCTCCAGCACATCCGCCACATGGGAAAGAAGAATCTTCTCCTCCGGCTCACACGGTGCCTTGGCGATCATTTCACGCACCTGCATACCTTCACCTCCGACTTTTTCGTATCATAGCACATTTTTACCCCCTTGACAATCGTTAAAACAACTGGTATATTCTCACTAACATCCAGCAATCATATCCAAAAGACAGCGATGGGGAGAAAACAGAACGCTTCGTCTAAAGAGAGCCGGCGGTTGGTGCAAGCCGGTGACACAGCCTCTGTATATACTGGCCCCGGAGTCGACCATGCGACATGTAGTGTGGTACGGGAGGTCCCGTTACAGGCCGGCATCTTGTTGGAGATGCATGAGGGCAGGAAACTGCCGAACCCGGGTGGTACCGCGTATATTACGCCCCGGAATGGTCTAACCATTCCGGGGCTTTTCTTTTGGTTTATGTTGCAATTGACACAGGAGGTTCCCCTATGAAACCCAAATTTGAGAAGTACATTCCCGCACCCCATATTTCCTTCCCCGAGCGCACCTGGCCGAACAAGGAGCTGACCAAGGCTCCCATCTGGTGCTCCGTTGACCTGCGCGACGGCAACCAGTCGCTCATCAGTCCCATGAACCTGCAGGAGAAGCTGGAATTCTTCCACACCCTGGTGGACTGCGGCGTGAAGGAGATCGAGGTAGGTTTCCCCTCTGCCTCCGAGACCGAATATGAAATCCTGCGCACGCTGATTGAAGGCGGTCACATTCCCGATGACGTGACCATTCAGGTTCTGGTGCAGGCCAGAGAACATCTGATTAAGCGCACCTTTGAAGCCATCGACGGCTGCAAAAATGTGATTCTGCACTTCTATAACTCCACCTCCACACTGCAGCGCAAGGTCGTGTTCAAGAAGGACATGGACGGTATCAAGCAGATCGCCGTGGATGCGGCCAAGCTCATCCGCGAACTCTCCGGACCCATGATCGAGCAGGGCATGAATCTGCGCTACGAATACTCTCCCGAGAGCTTCATGGGCACAGAGCCCGATTACGCCATTGAAGTCTGCCAGGCCGTTCTGGACACTCTGGGTGCAACCCCGGAGAAGAAGGTCATCCTGAACCTGCCCAGCACGGTGGAAAACATGATGCCCAACTACTTTGCCGACATCATCGAATACTTCTGCAAGAACCTGCCCAGCCGCGACAGCGCCATCATTAGCCTGCATCCGCACAACGACCGCGGCGAAGGCATCGCCACGGCAGAGCTGGGTCTGCTGGCCGGCGCTGACCGCGTGGAAGCCACCCTCTTTGGTAACGGTGAGCGCACCGGCAACGTGGACATGATTACCCTGGCCATGAACATGTACACTCAGGGTCTGGACCCCGAGCTGGACTTCTCCAACATCGTCAAGATCAAGGAGATGTACGAGCGCTGCACCAAGATGAAGGTGCCCGAGCGTCAGCCGTACGCGGGCCTGCTGGTCTTTACCGCCTTCTCCGGCTCCCACCAGGACGCCATCAACAAGGGCGTGCAGTATATGCAAGAGTCCGGCACCGAGTACTGGGAGATCCCCTACCTGCCCATCGACCCGAAGGACGTGGGCCGCGAGTACGAGCCCATCATTCGCATCAACAGCCAGTCCGGCAAGGGCGGCGCTGCCTTCATCATGGAGCAGAACTACGGCTACAAGATGCCCAAGGCCATGCACCCCGAGTTCGGCGCCATCGTACAGGCCGAGACCGAGCGTGCCGGCACCGAGCTGCTGCCCAGCCAGATCTTCCAGCTCTTCGAGAAGAACTATCTGGAAGTGAAAAAGCGCGTAAAGCTCATCAGCCACACCTTCACGGAAGAGTCCCGACGCGGACAGTCCTCCTGGGTACGTTTCTATGGCGTAATGGATTACGACGGCCGGGAGATCAACCTGCACGGTCAGGGCAACGGCCCCATCGACTCCTTCTTCAACGCCATTCGCAACCTGGATCTGGGTGCCTTCCACTTTGTGGACTACTCCGAGCACGCCATCAGCCAGGGCTCCGACTCCAAGGCTGTGGCTTACATCCACCTGACCACCCCGGCAGGCAAGGATATCTTCGGCGTTGGCCTGAGCCACAACATCAACCGCGCTTCTCTGCGTGGTATCATCTGCGCCATCAACCGCGCGCTGGCGGAAGAGGCTGCACAGGCATAAGAGAAAAAATGAGCACGCAGGAATCTGCGTGCTCATTTCTTTTATTGTGTTAGGTGGAACACAAGCTCTTGTGTGGATGCAATTCCCGTAATGGCAGCAACCAAAAGGCAATAGGCCGTGCCAATGGGAAGCATGATAAAATACGGAATGCCGAACACCGCCGCGCCGCTCATCTTGTTGAAGATGGTGTGCATGGAAGCAAACTTCTTTTCCTTCACCGCTGCAACGATGTAAGAGGCCAGACGGATGGCAAGCACAATACCGACAACAATCCAGATCCACTTGGGTAAAACGCGCCAGAGAACGGGCATAATCTTAATCATCATGATGCTATAGAACAGAAGATCCGCCACGCTGTCCAGCTTGGAGCCCAGCTCGCTGGTGGTTTTGGTGGCGCGGGCGATCCAGCCGTCCAGGACATCACTCAGGCCGCAAATGGAATAAATCACATAAAACAGCGTGGTAAAGGGCTTTACAAAGGCCAGGGAGACCGCACCGACAATGCGAAGGCTCGTTATGCAGTTGGGAAGCGTCATGACGCCGGCGCATTGTTTGTTCACAGTGCTACCTCCTATCGTGTTTCTTCATATTCTATCAGTTGAAACCTCATCTCGTCAATAGAGAAAACAAATCTGTACCGATTCTTCTGTTGATGATGTATGATTCGCGCATTTTTTTCTTGTTTACGAAAATGTTTTTGCTTTTTTCAAAAAAGCGAAGATTTTGGTTTGACTTTTTCCCGACAAAATGGTAACCTAATAGTTGGAAAGTAAAACAATTTTTTCACATAAATTCATTCATCTTAATATGACAAAAGGAGCGATAACGATGGCAGAAACGAAAAAGAATAATGACCAGGTAAGAATCAGCAGCGCGATCTCCCGTCTGCAGCGCTTTCATCGTAGATTTATGTCTTCAAGACTTGAAGCGCTGGAGCTTTCCGGTGCAATGCATATGATCATTTACACGCTCCACAAAACACCTGGCGTAAGCCAGGACTATCTGGCTATCCATTTTAATATGGACAAAGGAATCATCGCCCGCCAGTGCAAGGCCCTGGAGGAGCGCAACCTGATCCGCAGAGAGATCAATCCCAACGACCGCAGACAGTACTGCCTGTACCTGACCGAAGATGGCGCCGCTCTGGTTGCTCCCATTGCTGAGAGCTATTCCCAGTGGAACGCCCTGCTCTGCCGCGATCTGACCGAAGAACAGGCCGAAACCGCCCGTGAGCTTCTGTCCTCGATGGTGGAAAGCTGCATCAACGATTTTGGTGACTTCATCTAAATTCTGACAAACCGGCCCAACACAACGCGCTTGTGTTGGGCCTTTGTTTTTACTGATTTGCACTCCTATTGATTTTTCCTGTCAATATGTTATACTTATTGCAAAATTCTGGATCTTTTTATCATTTTCGCTTGGAGAGGTGTATTATGCAAGTAATCAAAAGAGACGGTACCACCGTTGATTTCGACCGGAATAAAATCCGCATTGCCATTGAAAAAGCCAATGCCTCCGTGGATGAAATTGATCGCATTGACGCCTCCGGAATCGAAGAGATCATCCAACACATTGAAGCCTGCCGTAAGAACCGCTATCTGGTGGAAGATATCCAGGACATGGTGGAAGCCAAGCTGATGGCCGCTGGGAAATATCCTCTCGCCAAGAACTATGTGATCTACCGCTATACCCGAGCTTTGGTACGCAAGCAGAACACCACGGACGAATCCATTCTGCGTCTTATGCGTAGCACCAACCAGGCCTATTCCGGCCATGAAGGCGGTACCCTGGTCGCAGCGACCCTGCGTGATTACATTGCCGGCGAAGTTTCTAAGGATCTGACAAACCGCATTCTCCTGCCGGAGCACATTACAAAGGCCCATGAAGAGGGCGTGCTGCATTTTCACGATGCCGACTACTTTATGCAGCCGATTTTCAACAGCTGCATCATCAACATCTCCGATATGCTGGATAACGGCACCGTCATGAACGGCTGCCTCATCGAATCGCCCAAGAGTTTCCAGGTGGCGTGCACCGTTCTGACCCAGATCATCGCGGGTGTTGCCTCCAACCAGTACGGCGGTCAGAGTGTGGACATCCGCCATCTCGGCAAGTACCTGCGCAGAAGCTACTTCAAGTTCAAAAAACAAATTGAGGCCATCTGTCCGGATGAAAGCCTGTGTGAAAAAATCGCCCGCATACAGCTCCATCAGGAACTATGCAGCGGTGTGCAGACCATTCATTACCAGATCAACACCCTGATGACCACCAAGGGAATGAGTCCCTTTGTCACCATTTTCATGAATCCGCAGCCGGATCACCCGTATGCCGAAGAAAACGCTATGATCATTGAAGAGCTCCTTCGGCAGCGGATGACGGGCATCAAGAATGAGCAGGGCGTCTATGTCGCTCCCGGTTTCCCGAAGCTTGTGTATGTGCTCAACGAACACAACAATCTTACCGGCGGACAGTATGACAATCTGACCAGGCTTGCCCTGCAATGTGCCGCTGAACACACCTATCCCCTCTTTATCTCCGCAAAACAGATGGGTGAGATTTTTGAAGGCGCTGTCTTCGCTCCCCTCAGCGACAACTCTTTCCTTTCCCTCTATCCGGATCTGGACGACAACTATGTATCCGAAGGCCGATTCAACCAGGGCGTTGTTTCTCTGAACCTGCCCCAGATCGGCATCCTCGCCAAAGGCGATGAGCAGACCTTCTGGCAGCTGTTGAACGAACGCCTGTCGCTGTGCTATGAAGCGCTGATGTGTCGTCACAACGCCCTCAAGGGGATCAAGAGTGACGTCAGTCCCCTGCATTGGCAGCATGGTGCCATCGCCCGACTGGAAAAGGGTGAAACCATCGACAAATTGCTCACCGGCGGCTACTCTACACTCAGCCTCGGCTATGCCGGCCTTTATGAGCTTACCATGCTGGTCAAAGGCTGCAGCCACACCACAGCCGTGGGCCAGGATTTTGCCCAGCGGGTGCTTGCCCGTATGAACGATGCACTTCAGCAGTGGTCCCTGGAAAGCAAGGTGCACTTCACGCTCTGTGCTTCCGCGACCGAACAGGTTTGTCAGCGTTTTGCGGGCCTGGATCGCGCCCGATTCGGCAGAATCGACGGCATCACCGATCAAGACCAATACACCGATTGCTACCATGTTGGCTGCACAGTTCCCATGGAGGCCGGCAAGAAACTCGCCTTTGAAAGTGAACTGCAGCGCATTGCCCTGGGCGGCATCACACGCGTTGAGATTGGCGCGCTGCGCGAACAGCCGGAGGAACTGGAAAAACTGCTGCACTTCATTTATGAAAACACACTCTTTGCCGAGCTTTACACACAACGGTAACTGCTGAGAATTTGGAGGTCCCCCATGCAGGTCAGAATCAAAAAACTGGATCCAAACGCCACCATTCCAACCTATGGCAGTGAATTCTCTGCCGGTGCCGACCTTTACGCCTGTACAGAAGAAGCCATATTAATCCCCGCCGGTCAGACCCGTATGATACACACCGGCCTTGCCTTTGAGATCCCGGAGGGTTATGTTGGCCTTATCTACGCCCGCAGCAGCCTGGGCACCAAGCGTGGCCTGGCCCCTGCCAACAAGGTCGGCGTGATCGATGCCGATTACCGCGGTGAAGTGATGGTGAGTCTGCATAACCACTCCGCCGACGATCAGGCCATTGAGCCCGGCGAGCGCATCGCCCAGATGGTGATCGCACCCTTCCTCAAGGCTGAGTTCTCCCTTTCCGAGGATCTGTCCGACACCGTACGCGGCGCCGGCGGTTTTGGCAGCACCGGGACAAAATAAGGAGGCACGCACCATGAACGAATCTCATCTGATTGAATCCTTCGTCAGCTCCCAGGAGATTTTCGGCGGCAGGATCCTGCACCTGTTTGACGATAAAGTCCTTCTGCCGAACGGTCAGGAGGCCTCGCGCGAGGTCATCCGCCACGTGGGCGCCGTATGCGTCATTCCCCTGCTCTCGGACGGCCGCGTGATCGTGGAGCGACAGTTCCGTTACCCCATCGACCAGGTCATCACTGAAATTCCCGCAGGCAAGCTGGACAGCCCCGACGAGGATCCGCTGGAAGCTGCAAAGCGCGAACTGAAAGAGGAAACTGGCTATGAGGCAGACCGCTTCATTCACCTGGGTGTGTTCTACCCCGCCGCTGCCTACTGCGATGAGAAGATCCACATGTATCTTGCCCTGGATTTGCATGCAGGTGACCAGGATCTGGATCCTGACGAATTCCTTACGGTTCTGACAGTTCCCTTGCAGGATCTGGTGGATGACGTCATGTCCGGTAAGATCACCGATGCCAAAACCCAGACTGCGGTGCTCAAGATCCATTACCTTCTGCAGCAAGGAAGAATCTAAATAAAAAAACCAGCCGGGTTCGACAGCGTTTCATAGGGAAACATTTTGAACCTACCTAAAAGTTAATATTGTTTTCCTACAGGACGGCTGTGTTACCGCACAGCTGTCCTGTTCTTTTTATGCCACATCATCGGGCCAGTCCTCATAGAACTCCGAGATATCCATTGTTTCAGGAATATCATCGACGATGCCGATGTCCCTGTAGTAGATGCGGATCTCCTGCGGCGCTGTT